>NZ_JAHQVH010000016.1:0-116322 GCF_019052435.1 Bacteroides sp. MSK.20.12
GATTCTGTGTAAGGAGTGTACTTCTTTTTTAATTCTTTCATGGGAATTTCGCATTGAAGAAGTGTCAACTTATTTAGTACACTACAAACTGGAGTTTAATGCATTTAATAAACTTTCGTACTCATAGGAAATAGGTTTATGTATAGATTATACAGTGTGGCAGATACTCTATCTGCAACGCATCTGCAACAGGTATCTGCAACGCTACAACTAGTTGTAAACTAATATATTATACGCGTTTCGTTGCAGGTGGCAGATACTTCTATGTTTTTTCAACTTTATGGAGGAAAGAATATATCACGATTATGCTCATAACTGTAAAACAGTTGGATGAAGCACTCTCCCATCCGTTATTGAGCTAAATAAATGCTCTCATTAAAGAGTAGTATTAATGAATATAAAGAATATTAGGCACCTTACGCTCCCCAGCATGGTCAAACCGCCCATTATCACAAGGATAATTAACAACTCCATCATCCGATGCACCGGACAGCCAAAGGGTAGTAGACCCGCCTCCATCCAAATTTAACGCATCCTCACCCCCTAAAATACGAATCAAATGTGCCAGTTCCGGAATATTCACTCCTTCGGCTTGCTCCGGGAAACGTCCGTCTACGGTTATCAACAATATTTTCCCCTCCTTAGTGGTGGCAACAGCACTACGAGGATGCTTGGTTCGGATAAAATTCGTGCCACATGAATTCCAATCGCAAATCTGCCCGTCTTTCAGCATCAGCGGACCGGAAGCAAGTACTATACCTGTTTCCCCTTCATATTCCTTTTCTATCTGTTTGCTCCAAGGGATTAACTTTATCTTCCCTTTGCGCACATTAATAGCTCCTGTAACACGCAGTTTAAACTCACTCTGCATCGTTGTATCAATAACCTGGCGATCCGCCTTCAGGAAGCAGACCGAGTTTCCCCGTTTCATGTCAAAATAGGAGCCATTAATGGCTGCAATGGCGTTACATTCAGAAGCAATCTTACTTGTTTCTTTCATTTTATCCGAAACGGCAACACCGACTTTCAAACCTGCAACAGGATCAATTTCTATCAGGCTGATAGATTGGGGACCTTGATATAATTGAGGGATAGAAGCATACTTATATACAATTCCTTTTTGAGGATTTTCTATCTTCCAACAAGCAGATACAATTGCCAATGAATCCGCTACTGTCTGCCCTTTTACCATTTCAATGGAGCATACAGCCAGGATAACGACGATTAACAAGTTTTTCTTCATAAACTAACGAATAAATGTGTTAAGTATAATATATATTAGTCTTAATGACCAGTAATGTCCGTATTATAATCTTCCCGATTATATTGCCATAACAGAATAGGATATCCTTTCGCATTTACCTTGTAATACCATGAGTTTCCCCATCCTGCATCAAGGTAGTTCTGCATATTCGATAAGAACTCCTTCGACTTAGTTTCCCCATCGTGGGGTTGCTTCACACCGACTAATTCACCGGAAAATTCGGTTTTAAGTACTCCGGCATTCAAAATCTTCATATCGTCTGTTGCCCAACAATCAACAACCGTCATATTAGCTGCTCCCATGAAGGCGGCAGTTCTGATATTCCTTATGGATGATGAAAGCAAGCATGGCAACGACCGCGGCTATCTTCATCGACATCCAGAGATACCGCATTACAGGCTTCTTCTTTTCTATATTCTTCGTATTCTGTCCGTCAACGTTTCCGTTCCAAAGGGTTGCGTTATAAATGCGATGTAACTGCATCAGTTGTTCACGATGTTCTTCGCTCTCTTTCATCCAACGTATCACTTCCTTTTTTTCTTCAGGAAGTACGTCACCGGCAATATATTTATTAAGTAGTCTTATGTCCATATAGCTATCTATTATACAAAGCATTTATCCGCCTTGTGCATAATAGACACACCAGGAAAGAAGCTCACTAGTCGAAAAGATGAAAAAGTGAATTTTTCTTCAGTCAACAGGTCATTAAAGGTAAAATTCATTATACCGAAAAAGGGAAATAGTACATGAACTATCTCCCTTTTAAACCACAAATTACTGTATATACCTATAAAGTATCATTCGTTACTTACATAAAACGACCTCTATATTTTTACATATTATTAAAGCAAATACCAATCTACATTTCTACTTTAATACTGGAATAAAATGCATTGCCGCTCCCCCGCTAGCTTTCAGACTCAATACAAGTTTATCACCTGCCTTTATTCTTTTATGAGTAGTACGTACTTTTGTACGTGTATTTAGACTATCATCATCTTCATACAAATTAAGCACATATTTCGTTCCTGATTTTAAGAAATCTGTCGTAACCGTTATGGTACGAGCTTCAGTATTTGTCATTGCCCCCACAAACCATTCATTTCCAGAACGACGAGCTTGAACAATATATTCACCAATTTCTCCATCCAACGCACGACTGTCGTCCCAAACTGTCGGAATAGCTTTCCAAAATTCCAACTCTTCTTCTCCCCTATAAAGCGTGGGATTATCATACCAGAACAAAAACTGCAAAGGACTATAATATACAGCTGCCATCGCTAATTGATGAGCTTTGGTGTTCTTTACCCGTCCATTAAAATAACAAGGTGTATAATCAGCAGCACCTGCCAAGAAACGAGTAAACGGCAAGATAGTATTATGAACGGCATCCGGCATTTCTTCATTTCCGCGAATACCCTCTTGTGTCAATAAATTGGGATAGGTACGGCTAAATCCTGTCGGACGATATTCATCATGAATATCCACCATCATTCCATACTCGGCACATTTACGTACTGCATCGTGCAACCAAATAGTCCAATGTTGACTGCCAACATTAACAAAACCAAATTTAATCCCCTTTATCCCCCATTTCTTATATAATGGCAATAATACATCCAACTGACGCAGTAAAGCACGTTGATTCACATAAACAAATATTCCAACTTTCTTCGTCTCCGCATATTTGCATAAAGCAGGAATATCTAAATCTTTATCTTCAGCAATTGTCGTAGCATCCGAATTATTATTCATTTCCGGTCCATACCATCCTGCATCCATATGCACATACTGAATACCTCGTTCTGCCGCAAAATCAATGGCAGCCATCACTTCAGCCTGTTTCAATCCGCAGCGGAAAGCTTTTCCCGGTTTAATCCAAGAAGTATTTCCCAATTGGCAAGGAGCGTTCAAGTTCAACAATATATCATTATGGTTAATCAAATCAACAGGCTTTTCTACAACCATAACAACCCGCCAGGGAGTACTGTAAGGAGAAGCAATTTTTACACTACTATGAATAGTCATCTCTAATGTAGAAGGTCTTGCTGTCGACAAACGAAATTTACCACGAGCATAATCTACCATCTCCGCTTCCAACAATGATACAAATAACCCACCCGGCAATTTCATAGTCAAAGGGCGTTCACTCTCCTCTTTTCCCCATCCTTCCAAAGGTCTAAGTTCATAAGCTGTTTGAGCACGCTTGGTATAATAAGCCATTGTACCATCAGGCATTGTAAAATCAGTCCGCTCCCCCACGATATGCAAAGTATCTCCCTTTTTTGTTTTTGGAAAATGATAGCGAAAAGCAACTCCTTCATTATATGCCCGAACAACAATATTCAAAAAGCGTTTTTTATGCTTATTATAAACATTGGTGTTTTTCCCTTCCTCTTCTTGATGAAATTTCAAAATCATTTCATTGTAGTAATCACGAACCTCATTACGTTCACCATATACAGGCTTCCATGCCTCATCAACTTTCCGGCGTTCCGTATCCAACAATTTCATATTATCACACCAAGAATAACAAGTATCACTCACTCCTCCCTGTGACGATTCGGATAATGGATTTTCTATCAAGAGTCCTAATTTACTATCTTCTACTACCGGACGGTCTTTATAAGTCAAAGAATAACACATTTGAGTATTTCCTTCAGTTAATGGACGCTGATAGAAAGTAAATCTATAAGCTCCGTCAGGAGATGTTAATACCTGACAAGTTCCTGTCACTACATTTTGTGCTCCAATCAATGCCGGCATCGCTAGCATTAACAACAAGATATTCTTTTTCATTTTACTTAAATTCATGTTTATTTGATTCTCATCCTTAATCATTATTTAATTCGCCACTTTCTACAACAGTCCTCTTATTTACTTATAGCCTATTCTTTTATCAGCACTTTCCTTTTCAAAGAAAGAATACAACTGTCATCAGTTACACCCTATACTAAAATGATACAAGGCAAATATTAATCAAGTCTTCTTTAGAAAGAAGTTCCCTCCTCTTTAAAGAAGACTTGATATAAATTACTCAATCAAATAAGCCCGTACTTCAGCCGCATGTACTGATTCCCCACGATTACTCTTCGTAAATACAAGTTTAAGATAACGTCCGGAAGTCAGTCCGAAGAATGAACGTCCCGTTATATCCGTATTATTCGCATCACCGAAAACGATTGTACCTACAAGCGGAGAGGCATTTGGGTCATTTCCGACATAAATATCCACAGTATTCACATCCGTTACATATTTATCTGTACGTCTGTCTATTTCAACCTGCGACAGTCTGGTCTCTTCTCCCATATCAATTAATAAAGTTTGAGGCAGACTTGTAACACTACCACTACCATTGCTCCACTTATTATGCCACCAGCTACCTCCGTTACCATCAAAAGCCTTTCTCGGTTCATTTCCATTTTGGTAGGAAGTCGCTTCAGCAGTCCATGCTGAACGGTCTAAAAGTTCATAAGTTCCAAACACCTTCACTTCACATGTCCCGGTAACTCCCGTACCATCTTTAGCAGTAGCTGTAATAATAACTGTTCCGGAAGAAACTGCCGAAACAGCTCCGTTTTCATCAACAGTAGCTATATTATTATCAGAAGACGTAAATATCACTTCTTTATTCACTGCCGTTTCTGGTAATACAGTCCATTTGAGTTGTAATGGTCCTTCACCTTTAATTATAAACAAATCGTTGGCATCAACAAATGTAATATCACTAACTGTTTCCGGACTTGTCACCTGCACTACAAATGTTTTAACAATATCAGTTCCATCCAATGAAGACACTTTTACTTTTCCGACACCCGGTTTGATACCTGTCACCGTACCGTCACTCGTGATTGTAAAGATGTCCGTATTCAATGATTCATAATCCAAAGCTGTATTATCAGCATAATAAGGCATTACCAAAACCGGAAGTTTAGCAGACTCGCCCATTGCTACACGGAATTGCGTTGCATCATCCTGCAATTTGATTGTCTCTATTTTATATGAATCACTACCATTATATCCATTACTTATCAACTGTCCCATCACGATTCCATCCGCATGGTTAGTTGTCGTAATCGCCAGATAAAATTCATTTTGCAATAAAGCCTGTTCTTCTTCAAGGGTAAGTCCTTGATAAGAAGAAAGCAAAAAGTTCATTCCGTTCTCATTCGTCGGATTATTATTGGACGATTTCAATGTACGGACAGGATTACTTCTTTGATTTCCCCGATATATCTTTATCCCCGTCACGGCATCTTCACCACTAACAAACAAATTCTTCCACGAAACAGATAAAGTAAGCATTTGAGTTCCTCTATCATAAAGCCCGTCCACAGTTCCCTTTGACTCCAAATCGGCTTTAATACGATAAGACTCACCCGCTCCGGAAAGCATCCCGTCGCCCTGAACACACCCATGCAATAGCAGTAGTGTTACAACACTTAGTATATAATTTATATATCTCATAATCTTAGTTTTTACCAATCAATTAATATCCGGGATTCTGCTCCAGAGCACCTGATTTTGAAATTTCAGATAGTGGTACAGGCCACCAATACAAGCGATCGTCCCATATATGATTCACGACTTCAATCCGACGATAAGTGAATGTTTCACTTCCATCCGTTTGTACTTTGCGGGTTATTTCCATCCCGTGACTCGGTCCATCCAATACTTGAGGAGCTATTTTCCAACGGCGTACATCCCAATAACGATGCTCTTCAAAAGCAAACTCAATTTGCCGTTCCGTATAAATCAACTCACGCATTTCCTCTTTTGTTATATTATCCGGCACGCCATATCTATTAGTCATACCTTCTTCAATATCAGCACGCTGACGAATAGCACGGATATATGCTTTAGATTCCTCCGGAGCAGGAGCACCGTCTGCCACCAATTCATTAGCCGCTTCTGCCGCAATCATCAATATTTCAGCATACCTCATCAACACAGTCGGACGATAAACAGATGTTTCTAATCCACCATTGTCATACAGTAATTTCATCCGATAATATCCGGTAGTCGTAGCATTTGGTTGGTAGATACCATCCTTAGAAGCACTCGTTTCATCAAAAGTTCCATTCGTAATAAAATCACCAGTATATGTTCTCATTGTAGCATCTCTATAGCCATCCATAAAACGATAAGCACCATTATATGAAACTGTCGCCTTCAAACGCGGATCTCGGTTGGCATACATGCCTTCTCCATCCTGATAGGTATATTTACTACGACTATCACCACGTGGAAAACCGTCCGCCATCGGAAATGCATCCACCAATTCTTGTGTAGGAAATCCTGTCAACTTATTCAAATCTGAAAAACGAGTGACACGTGAGTTAGGCATATAATATCCATCCAACGTAACACGATTCTTTCCATCACTTTGTTCATTCTTCAAGAAATCACAGAAAATCGATTCTTTGCTATTGACAGCATCATCTATCATAGCATGATAGAATTTGGGCCACCAGCTTTTTGCCGGAGAAGTATTATCAATAACCCCTTGTCTCAACTCATACCATATACCTGTTTCGGCTCCTGCCTGAGCATTATTCATATCCATAAACTTCTTCGCTGCATCATAGGCTAATTTCCAACGATTCTGGTCATAAGAGCCATAAGAAACCAATAAACCAGGATCGTCAGTACGCTGGCAGTTCACTAACGGACTTGCAGCATATAAATAAATACGTGCCTTTAACGCTAAAGCAGCCATACCACATGCGCGACCATCTGTACGTTCCAAGATTCCTCCGCCCATCGGGTCAACTCCTCCCAAATTATGGATATGCCCTGAACGTTCTAAATAAAGATACGCACTGTCGCACTGATCTACCGCATATTTAACACTTTCTTCATAAGTGCTACGTGGTACATCTATCTTCTCATCTTCCTCATATACCTTATCGCCAATCAGAGGAATACCACCATAATGCTTTATCATAGTAGCCACAAACCATGCACGTAGAAAAAAAGCTTGTCCTTTCCAATATTCTATGGTCGACTTTTGAAGAACAGCTGCCGGTTGGTCAGGATCCGGTAACACCGCATCTACTTGGTTGGAATTCGGACTCAGAATTTTGCCTATGGTTCCATCATTATAATTATTCATGAAAATATTAATGGCACGCCATTTTCGATAAGTATTCTTCCAAGCATCAGTCTCGGCATTACTTGCATTTACCGTATTCTGTGCCAGATACATCCCCATCTTCCCTTCAGCAGCCCTTGCCTCCGACTCTTTAGCAGGAAGATCCAGCCCACATTGCCCGAAACGGCTGTATTTATGCGAATAACCGATATTACTATAAAAGTCATTTACGACATTCGCAACCTTTGTACTATCGGAATAAATCTTTGCCTGCGTTTCGGACACATCCACTTTCTTATCCAGATATTCATCACTACAAGACGCTAATGCCCAAATACCGACAACGCCTGTAAAAATAGATTTTGTTAAATATTTCAGTTTCATAATTTAATACCTTAGAATGCGCATTGTAAACCAAACATATAGCTAGCTTGAGTAGGATAAGTAGAACTACTAGTTTGTTCCGGGTCCATACTCAGCTTATTAAGATTTGAGAAATTCAGTAGATTGTATCCTGTCACATAAAGACGGACAGCTTTTACTGTATTTTTAGTGACCCTCTGTAACCACGCTTGTGGTACTTGATATGCCAGTTCGGCACTCCTCAAACGAATATAAGAAGCATCGAGATACCAGAAATCTGATGTATGCGTACTATAATTATTATTTTCCCAAGTAGTAATTCCTAAACGTGGAAAACTTGCATTAGGATTCTGCGGAGTCCAACGGTCCAACATCAATTCCTGCATATTATTAACGAACGGCACCAAGTTCCCGCCCATATTGGCAATAGCATAATCAAATGCTCCCTGCCACAACATGTTAAATGAGAACCCTTTCCAGTTACCTCCTAAAGTAATACCATAAGTACATGTCGGAATATCCGGTTTGGAAATATAGGTACGGTCAGCTTCACTGATTACACCGTCTCCGCTTAAATCGGCATAACGTAAATCTCCCGGCTGAAGATTACTTGCCCAAGTTGGAGCAGGAATACCTTCTTTCAATTTACCATTCTCATCAAAGTCTGCCTGCTGATAAAACCCGATGCAATGTAATCCTAATCGAGTGCCGATACGCTGTCCTGTTTGAGCTTGATATGCATAATCAGGTGCTTCACTCTTATAAACAATCTTGTTCTTTGCATAAGAGAATGTACCTCCAACATTAAATCCGAAGCTGCCGATATTACCACGATAGTTGATTTCACCATCAAAACCCTTGTTGTCAGTCTTACCAATGTTACGTTTGGGTAAGTCCTGACCTATAATCACAGGTATATCCCCACTTGCTATCAACTGGTCATAACGCATATTATAAAAATAGTCGATAGTGAAACGTAGACGCCCATTCAACATATTCATATCAAGACCTATGTCTGTCTTTTTCTCTTTCTCCCAAGTTGCTCCGGAATTGACCAATGCACCTTCATAAGTAGTATTTCCCCAGGCATTACCCAACTCTTTGGTCGTCCAGATAACTTCAGTTGTATTCTTGTCTTTATTAAAGGAGTTATCACTACCTACCAAACCGTAAGAAGCACGCAATTTAAACAGGTCGAAGAATGGGAACAGTTTTTGGAAAAATTTCTCTTCCGAAACATTCCATCCAACCGAAATGGCAGGAAACCAACCGAATTTTTTATTTCCAACAAAACGGTCATTTCCATTATAGGCCGCGTTAAATTCTACCATATAACGATGTTTATAGTCGTAACCAACACGCCATGTCATACTCTGGTCATTATCCGAAAGCTCATGTTTATTCACATATGACTGCCGGCTGATTAAATACAAAGCATACAAGTGATGAGTAGCATTGAATGTACGGTCATAATTGACGCGTCCCTGATAAGTAACCGTATAATTAAAGCCTTTATCATCACCACCCAAAGTGTAAACTGGGAATTTTTGTGAACCTCCTCCACGAGCCACATAAGCATTCGTATTCGGATCATACGTGTAAGCGGGCAAGTCTCTGCTACGAGTCAATTCACGCGTTTCATTAAAATTACCGGCATAAGATACCAATCCCATCACAGAAAGTCCTTCAGTAATAAAATCCAGCTTTTGGTCACCGCTAAGCAATACATTGAAGTTATTTTTATAGTATCGCCTGTATCCGCAGTTAGCATAACGCGCTATAGGATTCACCGGATTTCCCGTATCCACTCCCGGATGAGTTGCATAAGAAGGTTTACCATTAGGCAAAGTAAGAGGCATTGCATAAGCCGTGAGCAAGCGATAATCTTTTATTTCATCAAATAATGTTTTATTAGTAGCTATTGCACCGGCAGGAGTATTCTGTGTTTCAAACCGTCCATTCAAATCTAAACGGATATGTGTTGTCTTTGTCGGAGTAAAATCCAGATTCGAGCGGAAATTATAACGACGATAATAATAATTATTATCTACGTCTTCACCCCGTTGAATCGGTTCATAATGTTTCATCATACCCCCCTGGCTATAATAAGCCAACGAAGTAAAATACTTAACTAATTTGTTACCTCCACGAATATCAATCGCAAAACGCATGGAAGGAGAGCGTTTTGCCAATATGGTATTTACCCAGTCTACATTAGGATGCCCGTACGGGTCTTTTCCATTACGATAAAGTGCCAGGTCTTCCGGCGAGAACTGTAAGACAGGCTGCTCACTCAATCCATAAGCATCATTCAATTGCGCCTCATTATACAAAGAAGCGGTAGTATATGCGTCCAACACAGTCGGCATCTTAATTGTCTGGTTAAAACCGCCTTCCGCTGTAAAGTTAATAGTCGGTTTCCCTTCCTGACCACGAGTTGTTTTCACCACCAAAACGCCATTAGCTCCTTTCAAACCATAAACAGCAGTAGTAGAAGCATCTTTCAAAATAGTAATACTCTCTATTTCATTCGCACTTAATTGAGCCAACTGATCATAGGAATATTCAATATCATCCACAATAATAAGCGGTTTATTATCATCATTTAAAGAATTGACTCCACGAATAAAGAAATCAGCAGCATCCGATCCCGGCTTTCCGCTACGCTGTACGGAGAAGAAACCTGGCAAACGGCCGGCCAGCACATTATTTACACTACCCACAGGCACACGCTTAATTTCATCCGCTTTGATACTGCTGGCTGCACCGGTCATTGTAATACGGCGCTGCTGCCCATAACCAACAATTACCACTTCATCCAGTCCTTTGGAATCAGGTTCCAGTGTAACCTTAATAACACTCCGCCCTTTCAAATCTATAATTTGTGTTCGATAGCCAACGTATGAAAAAGTCAACTGTCCGTTTATATTGCTAACTTTCAGTTGAAAGTTTCCATCCAAATCGGCAATAGAACCATTTTTATGATTATTTGTTTCCTGAACGGTAGCACCAATCAAAGGTTCACCCTTTTCATCCAGAATCTGCCCCTTTACTAGTTTTTCATTCTGAGCGTTTATTGTTGTTCCCAAAAAGAGAAACAACAAGAATAATATGATATTCTTTGCATTCATAAGTATTCTGTTTACTGATTAGTAACCCGGATTCTGTTTAAGATTCGGATTAAATAAAACTTCATTGTTATCAATCGGAAGCAGATACATCCGATTATCCCAATATGGATTGGCTACTACCATATCATAATCGTAATGGAAGCTTTCATCGGCATTTTTTGTAATCTTCACCCCATGCAACGGTTTAGAGAGAACCTCTTCCGCAATTTTCCATCTACGAATATCCCAAAAGCGACTTTCCTCAAAAGCAAACTCACAACGACGTTCATTACGAATGATCTTGATTAATTCTTCGTAACTCATATTTCTCTTCAAGGTATACGGATTTAATCCTGCACGTTCACGTACCTGTTCTATCGCTGTATACACCAATTCGTCAGTAATCGTCCCCTGTCCCTTCGCTTTATTCAAGTATTCAGTCTGCGCTTCTGCATACATCAACAGAATGTCAGCATAACGAACAATCATCCATGCTCCCGGCATCGTTGCGTGATAGTTTGTTTTACTAAATGTCGAAGACTCTTCATCCTGTGCCAGATGACGTTTCAGATAATATCCGGTTTTGGTCCGTCTGACTTCATTATTCGGATTATCCCTATTATTGTCAGTTCCACCTTCCGACATATCCAACGTGCGCTTCAACCATCTTCCACCATTATAAAATACAGTCTGACTCAGACGAGGATCGCGGTTTTCATAAGGGTTTTGAGGATCGTATTCTCCACTGGCTTTCGCTTCCTCAATTGTTTTTCCATTTTTCATAGGAAAAGCATCCACCAGTTCTTGTGTAGGACTAGTTTGTCCGTTACAGGCACCCAATTTCTTTGAGCCGGGATCTATTGTTCCCATAGGTGAATTCCGATATCCCCAGCTTTGAGCATAAGTACCATTTCCGGTCTGACCGTTTCTCAACCATAAAACCTCACCATTAATCGTAGTACGGCTTATGCGTGTACGATCTTTCTCCAGTTTAAATTGTCCGGAGTTTATAATTGTCCGGCAAAGGTCAGCGGCTTCTTTCCATCTTTCCATATCATTTTCCGGATATCCCAACCAGGGTTCTCCCGCATTTCCTGTACCATTAAACAAAGGGCTTGCCGCATATAGCATCATACGGGCTTCTACTCCCATCAATCCCCATTTACGAACATTGGAAAAATATTTATCGTATCCTTCAGCCTCACTATTCTTATCTTCATTCGGCGACTGGCGTTCTCCCAAGTCCGAATACGGACGAAGATTCTCTTTCACCGCAGAAAACTCATCCCTAATATATTGAACACACTCTGCGAAACTGCTTCTTTTCAGTTGTTTCAACTCCGGACTGTTCGCTTCAAACACCTGGTCACCAATTAAAGGTACTCCACCATACGTTCTGACCAACAACCAATAAAAATAAGCCCTCAAAGCACGAGCCTCATTACCATAATAATTTGCCTCCTCCAAGTCTGACCAGGGAACTTTCTTGTAATTATGCAGGAATATGTTGCAATAGCGTATCGCCTTATAAACAAGCTCCCAACTTTCACCATACCGGTCGGCAGCATCATTCATTTTGTTATTCAGTGAAAACATATTCGTTACAGAATAACCGGAATTAATCTGCGACCAAAGCTTGTTAGAAGCATCAGTTGGTATGGCATCATCAGTCAAAGCATCCAGCACTTGTCCGTTGACACGGTCATACCCGGTAGGAACGAATGAATAAATATAATTCAACCACTGTACGGCATACTCTCCGGTGTAGTCGTCTTCATCCCAAACATAAATATCTGTCTGCAACTCAAGCGGTTCGTTCTCCATATCCTCACAAGCTGAGAAAAATCCACCGCAAACAGCCAAAACGCACCAAACTAAATTCTTTATATATCGTTTCATCTCTTAAAGTTTTATACTTACACCAAAATTAATCGTACGTGTCAATGGATAATTAGAGCCCCATTCTTCCGGATCAATATCATCCCGCACATCAAAAATCTCAGAAGTTGTCAGCAGATTCATCCCATTGGCAAAGAAACGAATAGAAGGAATGCCAATCTTACGGGTCAGTGACGTAGGCAATGTATAGCCTATTTCCACATTCTTCAACCGGAAATAATCTGCATTATATAACCAGAAAGAAGATTTTACAGTATTATTATTATTTGCTCCGTACCAAACACGGGGTTGAGTATTCGTATGATTCGTAGGAGTCCATCTACCCAATACATAAGACGTAATAGCAGTATCACCACTCTTACCGGAACCATGCATAAAATCACCACTCAAATAAATCTGACGATTTAGCGTTCCCTGGAAAAACATGGAAAAATCAAATCCTTTATAATTAAATCCGGCTGTGATGCCATAATATCCTTTGGGTTTGGTATTCTCCAGATTAGTCTGGTCATTAATGTCGATAACCCCGTCATTATTCAAGTCTTTATAACGGATATCTCCTGGTTGGATAGTACTCTTTACTGCAGAAGTAAGAAATGCATTGCATTCATCAATTTCCTGTTGGCTTTGAAAAATTCCATCGGCAATATATCCATAATTCGAACTGAGGGGAGCCCCCACCGCAGTCATCCATGGATATGCTTTAGGCAGTTCCGGTATATAGTCAACTTTGGATTGTTCAAAACTTAGATTACCAGTAATATAGTAATTAAAGTTGCGGATGCGATCCTGCCAGCCAAGTGACAGTTCATAACCCTTATAAGAATACTCTGCACAATTTGTACGAGGATATGTATTTCCTACAATAGCAGTTTTAATTTCTGATGTTGCAACCACATCTGTAAATTTATTACGGTAATAATCAAAAGTCAGAGTCAAACGATCATCTAAAACTCCTAAATCAACTCCAACATTCAATTTCCGGGCCTTCTCCGGATCCAGTCTGGATGCCATTGCCTGCTCATACGAATACTTTAATCCGTAAGGTTCTCCACGTACATTTCCTGCATTGACACCGTATGCCTGAATGTATTCCGCATAATTACAAGTAGCTTGTCCTGTCAGCGCATAAGTGATACGAGGTTTCAATGTACTAAAAACATTCATCTCTTTTATAAAGTCTTCATTATGTCCATTCCAGGCAGCCCCAACTCCCCAATAATTAGCCCAACGGTTACCGGGGGCAAACCAGTTATATCCACCACGTGTAACAACAGCCTCAGCAAGATAACGATTGTCATAGTTGTAATTGACACGTGCCGAATAATTCGTGTAATTTTTCAGATACCCTTTGTTGAGAGTCTGATCCTGTATTTGGTTCAGGTCTCCAATAAGTACGGCAGAGACTTGATGCTTCCCAAAAGAACGATCATATCCAATCTGTCCTTTCAAATAAGTAATGCGATATCTTTGATCTTTATCACCCTCGTTTCCCTGGTCACCATCTAACCCCTTCTGTTCATAAACTCCATTTCCTTTATACCAATACGCTTTAAAGTTCTTTTTGCGCATAGTATAATAAGAAGTCGCACTATAATAGGAGCCTGTAGCTTCTACATATAGTCCTTTCAAAAGAAAATCCAAACGTTGATTAATAGTAAGGTCGAATGACATATGACGAGTATCCTTAAACTGATAACCCCGCCCTACCATTTGTCCATACAGGTTTTCATATGCATCATCTTTTGCGTCCTGATAAGAGCCATAACTTCCGTCCGGATTCAATATCGGGTATTTGTTTGGACGTGTAGATAACAACAAGCTGTAAATATTCCCCGTTCCACTTTGGTTTTTATTATATGCCGGCTCGTTGTAACGTTCTTGACGTCCTGCCAGATTTACTTGCATAAATGTAGATGGAGTGACCTGAACTCCTAAATTGGAACGCACAGAAAAGCGATTAGTCTGGGCATTTGTATTATAGTTATTAGCATCATCTGTTTTAAAGAACCCGTTCTCACGATACCAGTCCAAGTCGACAAAATAACGGAATGCTTTACTAGCCCCCTGTACATTAAAATTATAGCGGTGTACAGGAGCCGTTTCTTTCAGCACTTCTTTATACCAGTCTACATCGGGATAAAGATATGGATTTACATTATCACGATACTTTTGGATGAGCTCGGAGCTATAAATATAGCCATTCGGATCTTTTGTATCATTGATATTAGCTTCATTTACTAATGTCATAAAATCTACAGCACCCAGTTTGTCCGGCAATCTCAATGCTTTTTCAAATCCGGTTTCCACTGTAAATGAGAAACGGGGACGACCTTCATTCCCTTTCTTAGTAATCACGTTGATTACACCAGCAGCAGAACGTTGTCCCAACATTACAGTAGACAAACCATCTTTCAACACCTGAATACTCTCAATCTGTTCCGGATCCATCGTATAGAAATCACGTTCAACTCCATCTACCATAAACAGATTGGTACGAGAGTTACGAACCTTCCAGTTATAAGCCGCCTGCATACTGCCGCCCTGTTTAAAAGAAATATTTAACCCGGCCATACGCCCTTGAGCAGCTCCCAGAAAATTGTAGGTCGGCGAAGAAGCCAATGATGAATTGTCCACAAATCCAATCGTTTCTATCAGATTGTCTTTTTTCACAGTCCCCCGTAACAATTCAACATCCTTATTTTTACTTTCTAATCCCGGTAACACACGCGAGGCCAGTTGCACGATAAATCTGTTTTGACCTTTGTACGTAACTTCCTGAGTATAAAAATCAGGATGTACAAAATTGAGCGATGTACCTTTTTCCACAAGTAAGTCAAACTTTCCATCATCATCTGTCAGTACCTGGAGTTCACTTCCAGGAACCTGTACCAAAACCCCTGATAAGGGTTTCCCGTTTGCATCAGCCACTGTTCCTGTTATCTTTTGCCCGAATGCGGCATGAGTAACAGATACGAAGAACAGTGCGCAAACATAGCACTTAAAAAACCTTTTTTTGTTCATTGTACAAGATTAAAGTTTTACAATATGTTTTATTTTACCTTCTCTAAATAAAGCACTCTACTAGAGTAATCATTTTTCTTGTTCCTATCTACGAGATGATTGGCTGGTAACTCCAAGCCATTTGCCATAAGATATGCTCCACTAAAGATTTTTCCTTCAAAATCCAATGGTTGTTTGTCAATCCGGTTTAATTCGCAAATACGATATTCTGCATTGGGAGCTAAACCTGCCATTTTTACACGTGGTAAATGCTGATTGTAAAAGTGCTCTAATTTCCACCAATAGAATACGGCTTTATCTTTTTCCGGTGAAGTATACATTAAGGAAGCAACCCCTAGCTTATCATAAGGTGAAACCAATCGATAAATATCACCCAACTGAACAACCGGACGGATTTCCTTATATTCAGCAATAGCCTTACGACAAAGTTCTTTTTCTTCATCTGTCATGTCTTTAGGTTGGATTTCCATGCCCAAACGTCCGCTCATTGCCACATCAATACGATATTTTAAAGGAATAGTACGGAAAGTTTGATGATTGGGTGCAGCACTTATATGAGAAGCCATCGCAATCGCCGGAAAAAAGTAGGACGTTCCCCATTGCATATATATACGCTGCAAAGCATCTGTATTATCACTCACCCAAAACTCATCAAAATAGGGTAATACCCCATAATTGGCACGGCCACCACCTTGGGCACATGCTTGTATCGTCAAATCGGGATATTTCAGACGGATACGCTGACAAATACTTTCAAAACCACGATGATAAGCTATATACAGATCACTCTGATCCTCTTTATTCAAATAATTGGATCCATGATTCATAATAGACATATTAGCATCCCATTTGATATAATTGATGTCAGGGTGTTTAGCCATCAAATTATCTACTATATGAAAGATAAAATCTTGCACTTCCGGATTAGTCAAGTCGAGTACAACTTGTGTGCCTCCACGTCCCAAAACCAATTCGCGTTCCGGAGCCTTCAATACCCAATCCGGATGCTTTTCATATAATTCACTTCTTGTATTTGCCATTTCCGGTTCAATCCAAATTCCGAATTTTATTCCCCGTTGATGAGCAGCATCAATCAGTCCCTCAATGCCGGAAGGAAGTTTTCTTTTATCTACAACCCAATCTCCCAAGGACGTTTTATCAGTCCGACGGGGATATTTATCACCAAACCAACCGTCATCCATTACAAACAATTCGCCTCCCATAGACGCTATATCCGTCATCATTTGGTTCATCCGCTCCTCATTTATTCCAAAGTATACTCCTTCCCAACTATTCAGCAAAATCTTACGCAACTTTGTTCCATTAGCCAGCTTATGCAATCGGGCCCAACGATGAAAATTACGACTGGTTCCGCTTAATCCTTCATCACTATAAGTCAAAGCTAATTCAGGTGTGCGGAATAATTCGTTTTTTTTCAAACTATAAATTGAATTGTCTTCATTAATCCCTGCATAAAAATGGTGATAATCACTTTCATCTGTGTCAATACGTAATTTATAATTTCCACTATAGCACAAAGCAGCACCTATAACCCGTCCTGCGTTTTCCTGTGGTTGCCCGTCAAGTGAAAACATAACTTCAGCGTGGGCTGTGTGAGAATTACGTACTCCATCTTTATTCTTAATCACCTTCATACCCGGCTCCAATGGTTCCTGCACTAAACGTCCTTCATTTGCCCATGTCCCATATAAGTGTGACAGCCAGACATTTCCTCTACGAACCGGCAAATAGGCAGACGCAAACTGATTGAGTACTACCGCATTTTTTTCCTGATGGCTGATTTCGCTCCAGATCTCAATCATGTCGACATCCTGATAAGCTTTATAGCACATCTTTACATAAAATGGGTAGACTTTATCCTTCAATAAAATTGTAGTCAGCTCTGCTTTGTTCTGCTGTAAAACATCAACTTTTACAACTTTCAATTGAAGAGTCATATTACCATCACTATGCTTCACAGCTAAAGCAGCCTCCGACGGACAATTTAGTCCATAAACAGGATAAGCAAGAAGTTTACTCTTTTCTGTCTCTCCCATAGTATGGACGTCCACCTCCGACAGCTTAGCGCCATAATATACAAACTTCAATTCACCATCTACGGGTGCTGAAAGTAATAGTGAAGTCTTTGGCGTGGATATTAATATGCTCCGGGCAGATAAATAACAGGAAAAACAACACAAACAAATCAATAAAAATAAATTTCTCATTCTATATCAAATAATGAATTACAATTACTTCAGATAATTTTTCAGTTCATCCAGAGAAGAGAACGTTTTTATCCAGTCGACCGTATAAGCAGGAACAGATAATCCCGGCATTTTAAAACGGATTCGGGTAGACCACGGCTTATCAGTAGGCACCATAAAGTCTTTGCCAAACGGCTTCTCTCTTAAGTCATAATACTGTACATCGCCGATCTTCCCGGAACACACATAATAATTATTGCCAAAGTTTCCTTTCTCCGTTTCAAATGTGCAAGTATAAGGTACTCCTTTATCATTCAGCCCTAAATCACTACTGATTTTAATAGCTAATATAGGATATTTCCCCGCATGAAGAGTTGCGATATAACGAGCAAAATCACCTCTGTAAGCTCCGCTGCTCAATGACATGCTTATAACCATCTTGCCATCTTCCACAACAGCGGATGCACCGGCAGTTTCTGATGCCCATCCTTTCAAAGATTTGTCAAAAACATCATCAATCAACCCATTCTTATTTTCCGAAGGAGTAAGTACACCACCTTCATAAAAGAGTAACGAACCGTATCCCAAATGCTCACCACCATTATTTTTGTCACTTTCAGGACGCAATTCTTTCAAAACCTCTTCTGTATAAGGCATTTTTAACCCCTTGCGGATAACATAATGATTATAGACATTCTCAAATATGGGTTTTATTTGAGCACGATTAGCCGTTGATATTACATTCCAACTACAATATTTTCCGGTCACATCCGTCCATGTTTTAAAAGGTACTTCATAGCCCCAATTATATTGAGCCATATACTCAAACCCCTTCAAAAGCGCATTGTCAAATAGTTCATACAGGTCAATACCTTGTTTGTATGCCATTTCACAAGTAGCTGCCATACATCCTAATCCAAATGCCGGATGCGCCTGGTCTCTGCCGCTCTCTTGACATTGCCCTGTGGTGTGGTCTATGTAATTGGTTATTGTTCCATTGTCATGTCCGTTCAAGTAATAATCCAGAGCACGGTTGAATCGTTTTACATCATCAAGAAAAATAGCACATGCCATATATCCTTTATTCACACTCGCTCCCCAGTTTCCATTCGAATACGGCGCCACCGAATAAAAGGTCTTTTCCATTGTAGCAACAAAAACTTCAGACAGCATTTTTCCTATTTTCTGAATGTCCTCACCCGTAATACCGTTTGAATAAGAATACTTCAATATTTCAGCAGCATAGGCAGGGGAAAAGGCAAGGCTGGTATTCAGCGCACAGTCTTGTATATCAGGAATACTTTTAAGCGTTCCGGCATATGCAAGCAGTATTTCTTTGGCTTTTTCAGCATGTGCAACTTCACCTGTAAGTTTCCACATAATAGCATTTTGAACTGCAGCATTAAAATCATTCGTAACTTTAGATCTATTATCTGTCCAAACTCCTTCGTTTCGAGCAGATATATATTCGAACGGCCCATTCATCGTATAATTGGACGAAGCGAGAGCACTCTCCTTTAAACTCTCATAAGAACCATATCCAGGATATTCCCGAGCCTCTATCACTCTTTTCATCCGGGCAAAATCGTCATCAGTATGTACTATACCGGGATGCTTAAACGAAAAATTATTCGGATCGACAGCAATCTGAACCTTGTCATTCTTTTCCGGCACTAATTGAATTCCATTATCACTACATGATGATAAGGAAAACGACAAGCTGGTTAACGTAAATAATAAAAATCTTTTCATGGGTATAAATATTTTAGGGTTAATCATATTACATACTTTCTCATATATTCACGCACTTCCTTACGACTGGTAAGCAAATGGTTTTCAACCGTACGAGGTGAAATATTAAGTTTCTGAGAAATCTCGCGGGAAGACATTCCTTCAAAACGATTCATTACATAAACCGCTCTACGTTGAGGTGGCAACAAACTCAATTTATATTTTTCACGAGACAACAGGTCATCAGCTATCATACGGTTTTCCGCCTCTTCCGTATATCTCTCCATATACTCATACATATAAGAAGAAGCAGCTCTTTCTTTATATAAACGACGCAGATAATCAATAATCAGGTTATGGGAAATTGTGAATATAAATGACTTTATAGTATCTTCGCGGAGCATTTGATCATAATCCATCAAACGCAGAAACACATCTTGTGACAAATCCTCCGCATCTTCTTTATTACCTATCTTATAATAAATATAAAGATTAACTAACCGATGATACTTTACATAAAAATCAGCAATCAACTGGGTAGATGTAATTATTGTGTCTTTCATTCCTCTAATGTTTTTTTGGTGAACTTTATTCTGGAAATCAAATTATCAATATTCCGAACTAAAAAAGTTCAAATCCCATTGATCCATCCATTTTATTTTAAACTTGTTTTCCTCAAACTGAATAGGCAGCCAAATATATCTTCCATCTATCGGATTATTAGGTTTCCACCTATCACCCATATAGATAAATGCATTCTTTTTCCCTTGAACCGGGAGAATGTAGGTACTTTGAGAATAGAACGTTTTTTCCGAGTTCTCACCCACACATGGATTCCCTAATTCAGTCCATGGGCCCCAAATAGAAGGAGCCACTGCACTACGTGCTGCATTAGGGGCCCAGCCGGTACACCCGGAACCCATAAAATAATAAAGACCATCTTTTTTAAACAAAGCCGGTGCCTCCATATACCGTTCTTCAAACACTCTTACGTATTTTCCTGTATAATCCAAATAGTCATCAGTTAGCTCTGCGATATGCAAAGTACGGTTATCTTCTGAAGCAAATATATGATAAGCAACTCCATCATCGTCTACAAATAATTGCTGGTCACGCACCATCTGACCATTATTTAAATCACGCACATATATATGCTTTCCTCCTATTTCATTATTATCTACATTAACAGGAAAACATCCGGGAGTAGCCCGAGTACTACGAATAAAACGATAAGGACCGGTCACTTTATTTGCGATAGCAATACCTGCCCGTGCACTCCTATATCCATTCCCCTTCAGTTCCAGATGAAACCACATGACGAATTTCTTTGTTTTAGAATTATAAATAACTTTAGGGCGTTCAAGAATACATCCTTTTTGAATATCACTATTTATATCATCATCTACTTGCAATGCAATCCCTTCGTCAGTCCAGTTGTACAAGTCTTTAGAAGAATAACAATGTACACCAACCTGTGCCGTATTACCTGTTTTTCCTTCTATTTTATGTTCACCAAACCAATAATAAGTCTTTTTATAAATCAACATTCCACCACCATGTGCATTTATATGCACACCATTATTATCTTTCCACAATTGCCCGGGAGAAAAACATTGATAATTTTGTGCTTTCATTGAAAAGACACTGCATAGTAATATACAAAATACTAAAACCTTCATCTATTCTAAGTATTAAATGATTTTTCAATTCTGTTCCGTTTCTTTCTCCAGTACTCTGAATTCATTATCATTTCCAGAAAAAGAATTTGTTTTTATCTAAACTCCATGATGCAAATATAGAATCGAAAAAATTAAAAATACAGCCTTCCTATCTCACAAATATTTCACTCTATAAAGCAGAACACAAACCAGAGGCAATACACTGATAAACAATAAATTAGACATAGTAAACCCAGAGTCTCAAATTATTATATGAGACTCTATAAGAAGAGAAAAGTAAAAAAAAAGGAGAAAAAGGAGCTAAATCTTAGCATCTTCCTGCAGCTTAATATACTCTGCAGGAGTTATACCATTTGCTTTTTTAAAATAACGGAAAAAAGAAGTTCTCGAACTGAATCCACACGATTCCATTAAAGCATTCAGTGTATATTTGGCATGTTCGCCTTTGCTCACTAAACGTTTAAATTCTGCAATGCGATAATCATTAATATAGTTATAGTAATTTTGTTTCAAATACTGATTAAACAGATACGACAAAGTATTAGAAGAGACTCCCATAATAGAAGCCAAATCTGCAATTTTCAAATCCGGATTTGTATATGGCTTGTTTTCCCGCATTACCTTCTCCAATTTTTCAAACAAGTCCTTACACTCTTCAACAGAGAAATTACTAGTCTTATATTTTTCTTCTATCAGCAAGTCTGCATCTTCTTGCCTATTCAGCATTTCTACTCCTCCCGATATAGCAGTTTTCATTTTCTCTTTTTTCTTCATCCAAGCATAATAAGCAAATGAAAGTAACAGCATAATAGAGAGTAGGATAATCCCCACAGTTTTTAAAGAAACTGGTGAAGACAAATGAATATGCAAACATGTTTCAGAACCAGCATCTCCGGCACGACGCACTTTGAATGTATAGTTGCCCGAGGACAAATCATAAAAAGTCATTTCGGACTTTCCTGTAAGAACTTTCCAACTTTTATCTACACCTTCCATCCGGCATTCATAGGACATATAATCAGGATTCGTAAACACAAGTCCGGAAAAACAAATTGTCACATTATTCTGAGACGCATCTAATGAGACTTCATATATTCCATCTTTGTTTTTAATAATCGGAGCATCTATCTGTTCCCCATTCGCGCGAATAGCAGAGATGACTGTTGAATAATCCAACTTATATTTTTTATTTTCCCAATCAGCGGGCAAACTAATCAGCCCTCGTGCATTTCCAAACCATATACTGCCATCCTCATCTATCACCGGAGCACAAGCTAAAAAAACAGGACTAGGAATCCCGTCTGCAAAATTATAGGGAATGAAAGTATCTTCTTTGTCATATCGATACAACCCGTTATTTGTTCCTATCCACAGCCACCCTTGCTTATCTTCTATCACAAACATGGCATCTTTTCCTTCCAAAAGGGTATTAGGTTGTACCCTTCGAAAACGCTCCATAGATAAATCTGATATGAATATGTTCCCTTTGTATGGCAAAAAATAAAGTTCATGCTTCGAATCTTCATACATTCCGCAAATTTTCTCTTCATGTACAAATTCGTCAGGAAAAACACCTGTCCTTTTTATAGAATCAGAAAGAGGATCCCATATGCAAATTCCTTTTTCCGTGCATATCCATCCTTTATGAGTAGAATCAAAATAGATTACATAAATATTTCCTTCCGGCAAATGAGAGTTACTGCTGGAAAAATGCTTCATTTGCTTTCCATCTTTATAACGATAAATCCCTGCCGACGTTCCAATCCATAGGTTATCATCCTTATCAGCATTCATACAGAATATATGCCCGTTCACAAAAGGTATCGGCTGTTCCGGTGCAAAATCTCTTATTTCTTTCGTATGCAAATCAAACACGTACATTCCACCACCATACGTCCCAATATACACTTTACCTTGCAATACATAACTACAAGCTATTATACTGGAACGCAATTGCGGAGAGGTAAATCTTGTCACACAGTTTTCATTTTCATTTATATAAAACAGCCCGTTACGGGAACCTATTAATTTCTCGTCCTTACCTATATATATAGTACGGATCGGTATATCTTTTGAGGTAAAGTACGGAGTACTATAAACCGAGAATAATCCACTTTGGTAAACCGTATAGTCTAATCCTAATTGGCACAATCCGACCCATATTATCCCTTCACGGTCTACCAATAGTGAATAAACAGAGTTGGAACGTAATCCTTTTCCATTCTCCGGGTCATAACAGAAGGAACGGACAACCTTATTTTTTTTTGTAGAAACAAAATGCACGCCATTCCCATCAGTCCCCACATAAAGGATATCCTTCCCATCACAAGATAAAGCTCTAATCACATTACATCCCAAACTAAGGTAGTGCTGAAACTTACGTGTATGCATATCAAAACTCAAGAGCCCATGTTCCATTGTTCCCAAATACAATGTAGAATCTATACATGTAATATTCCGATATGAAAAGTCAGCTTCGCTTTCTACTAAATTATTTGCATAATGAGTAATTTGCCTGTTATCCAATCCCATAGAATACAGACCATTCTTGGTTATTAGCCACAATATTTCCCCTTTCAGATATAGTCCTATTATAAAGTTAGCGGAAGAGAAAATATTTGTATCTAACAAAATAGTTTCTATTTTTCCATCTTTCAGTATATGAAGACCGGTTTCACTACCAATATATAAAGTGTTCTGATTATCTTTTATAACAGAACGAACTCCATTTTTTATTATCTCCGGAGCCACTCGTTCTACCCTATCCTGCCCTATTTGCCAAAACCCGCCATCAGTTCCTACCCATAACTGATTTCCTGTTGTCTCAACAATAGCATTCACCCATTTCATTCTTTCACTGGAAGCATATATTGGATAATGTTTAAGATGTACTCCATCAAAACGCTCCACCGAAGTAGCCGTCCCTATCCACAGATACCCACAAGAATCTTTATAAAGGGCACCGATCACCAAATCCGAAAGTCCTTCTGCTCCTGATAGTCCACGAAACACATTGGACTGAGCATAAATCGAAATACTAAATATTGATACTAAAAGGTAACCTATCAATCTATTTTTCATAGTCTTTACTTTATAATCATTGCATCGGGAAAACAAAGATAGCAAAAAACAGATATTCAGTTATCTTATAATACTTGTTTTTGTTTTTCCAAGAGTATTATTATTGGGATTACCACACCTAATACTCAATTCTAGTACAGTTATAAATCAAAAGTACTGCTTCTTCTCCCCTTATCTATTAATAGAAAAGTTGCTGTCTATTAGATGCAAATTTCCTTTAGTCTAACAGCAAAGTTGTATTTGCCTAATTACAAACTATAAACGCAAGCTTTGATTATATAAATGCAAGTTCCGTTTTTATAATCAAAGCTTTCGTTTATAAAAACGGAACTTGCATTTATAGTTTAATATTAACCAAAAACAAGTTTGCCGCTAATGAAGAAGAAGTTTATTCTTAATGCAAAAGAAGTTATCTATTAACTAATTGGAAGTAAAGTGGTATTGGACAAGGAAGGAGTCAGGCAGGACAGGGATTCCGGAACAGCGATACCTTTCTAAAAGAGGAAGAAATAAAGATAGTCCTTCAAATTAGCGCGTAAAGCCTTCAATGCCTTACCGATATGATAATCGACACCTTTGACGCTGATATTCAACGTATCGGCTATTTCTTTTATAGATTTGTTCTCATAGCGGCTCATTCTGAAAACATTCCGGGTTTGTAGCGGCAATGTATCCAATGTTCTGTTGACAATCCTGTTAATCTCTTCCGAGAAAATATCCGTCGGATTGCAGGCGTCCAAAGAAGAGATGCGGAAGTCAAGCTCATAGAGTTCGTCATTCAGGATATTCTCACGAGCTTCCATCCGCAGATGTTCGTTTCGCAGATGATTCAACGATTGGTTCTTTACTACGGTCATCAAGAAAGCACGGATATTATCCACTTCTTCCGTTTTCATCGTAGTCCATAAGGTAATCATCGCTTCGGAAGCTATATCTTTCGACAGCATTTCATCATGGAGATAGGATTTGGCGAATAGAAAGCAACGTTGATAATACTCTGAATAGATATTATCAAATGTCATATTGGAGTCTGTGACGTTACCCGGCTTTCTCATTTATCAGATTCTTATTGGTGAAGCAAAGATAAACCAAAAAAGTTATCTTCCAAAAATCAACTATAAAAACTAAAAGACACCCCATATCAAACTTCCGGTTTTCCACTGCCCTTGAAATATTTTCGTCTTATCTACTATACACTTCCGCTTTTTTTCGTACTTTTACCCCTTGTTGGGAAGAAGTGCCTTTCCAACCCTTGAGAACAGAAAAAGAAAAAACAATATATAAAATGAATCACAAATGGAATTATCGACCCATTACACCCGAACAGGCAGAGATAAGCCAGACATTGGCCCAGGAATTAGGGATTAGCCCGATTCTTGGACAACTTTTGGTACAGCGGGGAATTACGAAGGCAGCAGATGCCAAGAAGTTTTTCCGCCCGCAGTTGCCCGACCTGCACGATCCGTTCCTGATGAAGGATATGGATATTGCAGTAGAACGTCTGAACAGGGCGATGGGAAAGAAAGAACGTATTCTAATTTATGGAGATTATGACGTAGACGGTACTACTGCCGTGGCATTGGTCTACAAGTTTATTCAACAGTTCTATTCGAACCTTGATTACTACATACCCGACCGATACAACGAAGGGTATGGCATTTCTAAAAAAGGAGTGGACTACGCCGCTGAAACCGGTGTAGGACTGATTATTGTACTCGATTGCGGAATAAAAGCAGTAGAGGAAATCACGTATGCCAAAGAAAAAGGGATTGACTTTATCATCTGCGACCATCACGTGCCGGATGATATTCTCCCGCCTGCCGTAGCTATATTGAACGCCAAACGCCTGGACAATACGTACCCGTACACCCACCTTTCCGGTTGTGGAGTCGGTTTCAAGTTTATGCAGGCGTTCGCCATTAGTAACGGTATCGAATTCCATCATCTGATTCCGTTGCTCGACATCGTAGCCGTGAGTATCGCATCGGACATCGTTCCGATTATGGGTGAAAACCGTATTCTCGCCTACCACGGTCTGAAACAACTGAACAGTAACCCGAGTATCGGTATGAAGGCCATTATCAATGTATGCGGACTTTCTGAAAAAGAAATCACTGTCAGCGATATTGTGTTTAAAATCGGACCGCGCATCAATGCGTCGGGACGTATCCAGAACGGAAAAGAAGCAGTAGACCTGCTGACGGAAAAAGACTTCTCGGTGGCACTTGAGAAAGCCGGACAAATCAACCAGTACAACGAAACCCGGAAAGACCTCGACAAGAGTATGACGGAGGAAGCAAACAACATCGTTGCCAATCTGGAAGGATTAGCCGACCGCCGCTCTATTGTGCTCTACAACGAAGAATGGCACAAAGGAGTAATCGGTATCGTAGCTTCCCGCCTGACGGAAGTGTACTACCGCCCTGCCGTGGTACTGACACGGACAGATGACATGGCGACAGGCTCCGCACGTTCTGTTTCCGGCTTCGATGTATATAAAGCAATCGAGCATTGCCGCGACCTGCTGGAAAACTTCGGAGGACATACATACGCCGCCGGACTATCAATGAAAGTGGAGAATGTGGATGCTTTTACCAAACGGTTCGAAGACTACGTTTCACAGCATATCCTGCCGGAACAAACCAGTGCCGTCATCGAGATTGATGCTGAAATCGACTTCAGGGATATTTCGTCCAAATTCTTCAACGACCTGAAGAAGTTTAATCCTTTCGGCCCCGACAACACGAAACCCATTTTCTGTACTCATCACGTCTATGATTATGGAACGAGTAAAGTAGTGGGACGCGACCAGGAACATATCAAGCTCGAACTGGTTGATAATAAATCGAATAATGTAATGAACGGTATTGCGTTCGGACAGAGTTCGCACGTGCGCTATATCAAAACGAAACGTTCGTTCGACATCTGTTACACCATTGAAGAAAACACGCATAAGCGTGGCGAAGTTCAACTTCAAATCGAGGATATAAAGCCGATTGAATAAGTATCAGGAGATATTAAAACAATATTGGGGATATGACTCCTTCCGCGACTTGCAGGAGGAGATCATCACCAGTATCGGCGAAGGCAAAGATACACTGGGGCTCATGCCTACCGGAGGCGGTAAGTCCATCACCTTTCAAGTGCCTGCTCTCGCCCAGGAAGGAATTTGCATTGTCATTACTCCGCTCATCGCCCTGATGAAAGACCAGGTGCAGAATCTCCGCAAACGTGGCATCAAAGCCCTTGCCGTATACTCCGGCATGACGCGGCAGGAAATTCTCACTGCACTTGAAAACTGCATCTTCGGTGATTACAAATTCCTTTATATTTCTCCGGAACGTCTGGACACGGACATATTCCGCACCAAACTGCGGTCGATGAAAGTCTCTATGATTACGGTTGACGAAAGTCACTGTATCTCACAATGGGGATATGACTTCCGCCCCGCTTACCTGAAAATTGCCGAAATACGGGCGCTGTTACCGGGAATTCCGGTATTGGCACTGACCGCCACCGCCACTCCGGAAGTGGTGAAAGATATTCAAGCTCGCTTGGATTTCCGTGAAGAGAATGTTTTCCGCATGAGTTTCGAGCGGAAAAACCTGGCGTATATGGTACGGCAAACGGATAACAAGACTCAAGAACTGTTGCATATCTTACGAAAGGTACCGGGCAGCGCCATTATCTATGTCCGCAACAGACGACGGACCAAAGAAATCACCGAATTACTGGTAAATGAAGATATCACCGCCGACTTTTATCACGCCGGACTGGATAATGCCGTAAAGGACCTCCGTCAAAAACGCTGGCAAAGCGGAGAAGTTCGCGTGATGGTAGCTACCAATGCCTTTGGCATGGGGATCGATAAGCCTGATGTGCGTATCGTATTACATCTTGACCTCCCTGATTCTCTCGAAGCCTACTTTCAGGAAGCCGGACGTGCAGGAAGAGACGGTGAGAAAGCGTATGCCGTAATCTTATATACTAAAACGGACAGAACGACGTTACACAGGCGTGTAGTGGATACTTTTCCCGATAAAGAATATATCCTCAATGTGTACGAGCATCTGCAATATTACTATCAGATGGCAATGGGCGACGGTTTCCAATGTGTACGTGAATTTAACCTGGAAGAGTTTTGCCGGAAGTTCAAATACTTCCCGGTTCCGGTAGACAGTGCGCTGAAGATACTGACTCAAGCAGGTTATCTGGAATATACGGACGAACAGGACAACGCTTCCCGTATTCTTTTTACGATTCGCCGGGACGAACTGTACAAACTGCGGGAAATGGGAACGGAAGCGGAAGCTCTGATACAGATGATTCTCCGTTCGTACACCGGAGTGTTTACCGATTATGCCTATATCAGCGAAGCCACCCTGTCCGTACGTACCGGACTGACCCGTGAACAGATTTATAACATATTGGTCACGCTTACCAAACGTCGCATCGTGGATTATATTCCGCACAAAAAGACTCCTTATATTATATATACGCGCGAACGGCAGGAACTTCGTTTTGTGCACATCCCCCCTGCTGTCTACGAAGAGCGTAAAGCTCGGTATGAAGCTCGCATCAAGGCGATGGAAGAATATGTCATTTCGGAGAATGTGTGCCGAAGCCGGATGCTGCTCCGCTACTTCGGAGAGAAAAACGAGCATAACTGCGGACAATGTGATGTTTGCCTTAGTCACCGTGCAACAGATACGCTGACCGGGGAGTCTCTTGAAGAACTGAAAAAGAAAATAGCAGAATTACTTGCCCAAAAACCGCATACGCCGGCAGAAATAGCCGAGAAAATAGAAGCGGAGAAAGAGAGAGTCAGTGAAGTCATCCAATATTTATTGGAGGAAGGTGAATGGAAGATGCAGGATGGAATGATACATATTTCAAAATAAGTTACTACCTTTGCAAGGTAACTCAAAAATAACACAGTCATGCCGAACTTTTTTAAATCTTTCTTCTCCGGTAAGTCGGAAACTCCGGAAAGTGAAAAACAGAAAAACGATCAGAAAAATTTCGAGATTTTCAAATATGACGGTTTACGTGCGCAACGCATGGGACGTCCGGATTATGCAGTAAAATGTTTTACAGAAGCTCTTGCCATCCAGAAAGAGTTTGAAACAATGGGTTATCTTAGCCAACTCTACATTCAAATGGGAGAAACGGCAAAAGCCCGCGAACTGTTGGAAAAAATGGCTGCCATGGAACCTCATCTCACGAGTACTTTCCTGACACTGGCAAATGTATGCTTTATCCAGGAAGATTATCAGGCCATGGAAGAGGCTGCCAATAAAGCAATTGCCATTGAGGAAGGAAATGCCGTAGCTCATTATCTGCTAGGAAAAGCCCGTAAGGGACAAAACGACGACCTAATGACCATTGCCCATCTCACCAAAGCGATCACTTTGAAAGACGATTTCATCGAAGCCCGCCTGCTACGTGCAGAAGCTTTGCTGAACCTGAAACAGTATAAAGAAATGATGGAGGATATAGACGCTGTACTTGCTCAAAATCCGGAGGAAGAAACTGCCATGCTCCTGCGTGGAAAAGTGAAAGAATCCAACGGTCAGGGCGAAGAAGCGGAAGAGGATTACAAACTGGTGACGGAAATAAACCCGTTCAACGAACAGGCTTACCTTTACTTAGGACAACTTTATATCAATCAGAAGAAGCTGACGGAAGCCATCGGACTGTTTGATGAAGCCATCGAACTGAATCCGAACTTTGCAGAGGCCTACAAAGAACGCGGACGTGCTAAATTGCTGAATGGTGATAAGGATGGTTCTGTAGAGGACATGAAGAAGTCTTTGGAACTGAATCCGAAGGAGGAAGCTGGTCTGAATGGAGAATTCAAAAACTTGGGACCGAAACCGGAGGCACTGCCGGGAATCTTTTAAAATAAGACCGAAAGCCTATCATTATATAGTGTAGGAACTATCAGAAACGACGGATTGATATCAGCTTGATAAGCTGAAAGTCTTCCATTATATAGTGTAGAAACTATCAGGACGGATTGACATCAACATTGATAAGGCTGAAAGCCTTCCATTATATAGCGTAGAAACTATCAGGACGGATTGATATCAGCATTGATAAGGCTGAAAGCCTTCCATTATATAGCGTAGAAACTATCAGGACGGATTGATATCAACATTGATAAGGCTGAAAGCCTTCCATTATATAGCGTAGAAACTATCAGGACAGATTGACATCAACATTGATAAGGCTGAAAGCCTTCCATTATATAGCGTAGGGCATCGCCCTACGTATTTATAAAACCCAAATACAAGCCCTGAAAGGGCGGAACATGAACTAACTATATGCCACAATCCCTATCAAAGAACTATATTCATCTGACTTTCAGCACTAAATACAGGAAGGACAGTATAAACGAGGATAAATTATCAGAAATATCCAAATACATCTCCGGCATTCTGAAAAACATAGACTGCCCACCTATCATAGTAGGCGGATTTACCAATCATATACATATCCTATGTATTCTCAACAAAAACATCGCATTATCCAAAATGGTAGAAGAAGTAAAACGTAGTTCGTCAAAATGGATAAAAAGTTTAGGACCCTCATATCATGATTTCTCCTGGCAAGAAGGATATGGAGCTTTCTCAGTCAGTCAATCAAAAGTTGAGACTGTAACTCGATATATTCTGGGACAAAAAGAGCATCACAAAAAAATGACCTTCCAAGATGAACTGAAAATGTTTCTAAAAGAATATCAGGTTGAATATAATGAAGAGTTTATATAGAATCATACTATGAAAGACGTAAACGTCCAAGTAGTCCCGCCCTTTCAGGGCTTATGTTAGGTGTATGCTTTTACGTAGGGCGATGCCCTACGCTATATAATAGAAGGCTTTCAGCCTTAATGAAAGAAAAGGCTACACGCAAACCAGAGAAAGACGACATGTAAAGCTCAAAACAGAATAACCTTTTCATTTGTTTTTGATGAAAAAACAAAAAAAATATCGTTTTTTGTTTGCATCTAACAGAAAATTATTACTTTTGCCCCAGAATTAGAAACCAAAGCAAAAAACAAAGATTCGAATGAAATCATTTACTTATGCATATTACTTCTTTTTTTACTTTTACTTTAGCAACAAAGTAGAGCGGGAGTTTGTATGTATCAAGTGACAGTGATGCTTAAGGACTGAATAGAGAAATCAATCATATGAATCCCGCTCCAATATGGACGCGGGATTTTTTTTATATAATACATTAGAACAATGAAAAAGATAGCAATTCAAGGAACACTCGGCTCATATCATGATATCGCCGCACACAAGTACTTCGAGGGAGAAGAAATAGAGTTAATCTGTTGTGCCAACTTCGAAGACGTGTTTACTTCGATACGAAAAGACAGCCAGGTTATCGGAATGCTAGCCATCGAGAATACGATTGCGGGAAGCTTGCTGCACAACAATGAGTTGCTGCGACAAAGCGGCACACAAATCATTGGTGAATACAAACTGCGTATCTCGCACAGCTTTGTCTGTCTCCCTGATGAGAGTTGGGAAGACCTGACTGAAGTCAACTCCCACCCTATCGCCCTGATGCAATGTCGCGAATTTCTGAATCAGCACCCACAGTTGAAAGTAGTGGAAGGTGAAGATACTGCCCGCAGCGCGGAAATCATCAAGAATGAAAGTCTGAAAGGCCATGCCGCTATCTGCTCCAAAGCAGCAGCCGAACGTTACGGCATGAAAATTCTTCAGGAAGGCATTGAAACGAACAAACACAACTTCACCCGTTTTCTGGTAGTTGCCGATCCCTGGCAAGTGGACGAACTCCGCCAACATCATGTCAACGCAACCAACAAAGCGAGTATGGTATTCACTCTTCCGCACACAGAAGGTAGTCTGTCACAGGTTTTGTCTATTCTATCGTTCTATAATATCAATCTGACAAAAATCCAATCGTTGCCAATCATCGGACGGGAATGGGAATACCAATTTTACGTAGATGTAGCTTTCAACGATTATCTAAGATACAAGCAATCTATTGCCGCAATCACTCCATTAACCAAAGAACTTAAATTATTAGGCGAATATGCAGAAGGAAAGTCAAACGTATAAAATCGCTCCTGCCGACAGATTGGCAAGTGTTAGCGAATACTACTTCTCAAAGAAACTTAAAGAGGTAGCACAGATGAATGCTGAAGGAAAAGATGTCATCAGCCTCGGTATCGGAAGCCCCGATATGCCTCCTTCAAGGGAAACCATCGAAACATTGTGCAACAATGCTCATGATCCCAACGGACACGGTTATCAACCGTATGTAGGTATCCCCGAACTGCGCAAAGGTTTCGCCAATTGGTATCAACGCTGGTACGGAGTGGAACTGAATCCGAATACGGAAATACAACCATTGATCGGTTCGAAAGAAGGAATCCTCCATGTTACGCTGGCATTTGTCAATCCGGGTGAGCAGGTGTTAGTCCCGAATCCGGGATACCCCACCTATACTTCTTTAAGTAAAATACTTGGCGCGGAAGTTATCAACTATGACCTGAAAGAAGAAGACGGTTGGATGCCCGACTTTGAGGCACTGGAAAAGATGGATCTTAGTCGTGTAAAACTGATGTGGACCAACTACCCGAATATGCCGACAGGAGCCAATGCTACTCCGGAAATCTATGAGCGTCTTGTTGATTTTGCCCGCCGAAAGAATATCGTGATTGTGAACGACAATCCGTACAGCTTTATCCTAAACGATAAGCCTATCAGTATTCTAAGTGTGCCGGGAGCCAAAGACTGTTGCATCGAGTTCAACTCTATGAGCAAGAGTCACAATATGCCCGGCTGGCGTATCGGTATGTTGGCATCGAACGCAGAATTCGTGCAATGGATATTGAAAGTGAAAAGTAATATCGACAGCGGTATGTTCCGTGCCATGCAACTGGCTGCAGCAACTGCTCTTGAAGCAGAAGCAGACTGGTATGAAGGCAATAACGAAAACTATCGCAACCGTCGTCACCTCGCCGGTGAGATTATGAAAACATTGGGATGCACCTACGACGAAAAGCAAGTAGGAATGTTCCTTTGGGGAAAGATTCCCGCTTCCTGCAAGGATGTAGAGGAACTGACGGAAAAGGTGCTGCATGAAGCAAGAGTGTTTATCACTCCGGGATTTATTTTCGGCAGTAACGGAGCAAGATATATTCGTATCTCTCTTTGTTGCAAAGACAATAAACTGGCGGAAGCACTGGAAAGAATAAAAAGAATATAGGTTTCTGTTGTTCTCTCTTCAAAGAAAAAGAGAAGAAAACAGCAGCATAATAAGACAGAATAATTTCAACGAAAACAAGTTATTAAAAGAATAAAAACAAATAAGAATATGGAACTCGAATCAATTTTATTACCGGGCATTGAAGCTAAAAGACCGATTGTCATTGCCGGCCCTTGTAGCGCAGAAACTGAAGAACAAGTAATGGATACAGCCAAACAACTGGCTGCAAAAGGACAGAAAATATATCGTGCCGGCATCTGGAAACCGCGTACCAAACCGGGAGGTTTCGAAGGTATCGGCGTAGAAGGTCTTGCCTGGTTGAAAGAGGTAAAGAAAGAAACAGGAATGTATGTTTCTACGGAAGTAGCAACAGCCAAACATGTTTACGAATGTCTGAAAGCGGGAATCGATATTCTTTGGGTAGGCGCACGTACCACTGCCAATCCTTTCGCCGTACAGGAAATCGCTGATGCGCTGAAAGGTGTTGATATCCCTGTATTGGTTAAGAACCCGGTGAACCCGGATCTCGAATTATGGATCGGAGCACTGGAACGTATCAACAACGCTGGTTTGAAACGTCTGGGTGCTATCCATCGTGGTTTCAGCAGCTATGACAAGAAAATCTACCGTAATCTTCCCCAATGGCATATTCCTATCGAACTGCGCCGCCGTATCCCTAATCTTCCGATTTTCTGTGATCCGAGCCATATCGGTGGAAAACGTGAATTAGTAGCTCCGCTTTGCCAACAGGCGATGGACTTGAACTTCGACGGTCTGATCGTAGAAAGCCACTGTAACCCTGACTGCGCTTGGAGCGATGCTTCCCAACAAGTTACTCCGGACGTACTCGACTATATCCTCAATCTGCTGGTGATCCGTACTGAAACGCAATCTACCGAAAGTCTGGCACAACTCCGTAAACAAATTGACGAATGTGACGACAATATCATTCAGGAACTATCAAAAAGAATGCGCGTAGCCCGCGAAATCGGTACTTACAAAAAAGAGCATGGAATCACCGTTCTTCAAGCCGGACGTTACAATGAAATCTTGGAAAAACGTGGCGCGCAGGGCGAACAGTGTGGTATGGACAGCGAGTTTATGAAGAAAATTTTCGAAGCCATCCACGAAGAATCGGTTCGTCAACAGATGGAAATTATTAATAAATAAAAAGCAGTCTCTCCACTAACCCTCTTCCAAAGAGAGGAAAGAAAGTAACCTCCTGTTCATATTGATAAGAGTAACTTTCAGTCTGTTCTCCTTGGGAGAGGGTTAGGGAAAGGATTTTTAAATAAACATTATGAGAATATTAATCCTTGGAGCCGGCAAAATGGGCTCTTTCTTTACTGATATATTAAGCTTTCAACATGAAACGGCCGTGTTCGACGTCAACCCGCACCAGTTGCGTTTTGTCTATAACACGTATCGTTTCACCACATTGGAGGAGATTAAGGACTTTGAACCGGAACTGGTTATTAACGCCGTTACAGTGAAGTACACGCTGGATGCCTTTCATAAAGTATTGCCTGTGTTACCGAAAGACTGTATCATTAGTGACATTGCCTCTGTAAAAACAGGACTGAAGAAGTTTTATGAAGAAAGCGGTTTCCGTTATGTCTCCAGCCACCCGATGTTTGGCCCTACTTTTGCTAGTCTTAGTAATCTAAGCAGCGAAAATGCCATCATCATCAGTGAAGGAGACCACCTGGGAAAAATATTCTTCAAAGATCTCTATCAGACATTGCGTTTGAACATCTTCGAATATACGTTCGACGAACACGACGAAACAGTAGCTTACTCGCTTTCTATTCCGTTCGTATCGACTTTTGTATTTGCTGCCGTAATGAAACATCAGGAAGCTCCGGGAACTACGTTCAAGAAGCACATGGCAATTGCCAAAGGCCTATTAAGCGAAGACGACTACCTGCTTCAGGAAATCCTGTTCAACCCACGCACTCCGGGACAGGTAGCCAATATCCGCACGGAGTTGAAAAATCTTCTCGAAATTATTGAGAACAAAGATGCAGAAGGAATGAAAAAGTATCTGACTAAGATTCGGGAGAAGATTAAATAATCCATTATATAGAGAGGGATCAGGGGAAATAATAATCTTCCGTGTGCCTCTCCGGTTACAGAACCATCCCTTATATAGGCAAGATTTTACGATCCTCTGCATACTTTTTTGTTTGCAGGGGATTTTTTTATGTGTACCTTTGTATCCGCAAAAACGGATTCACAGGAGAAAGAATGATAGATCAAGTTACCATAGACCGAATATTGGACGCGGCACAAATTATGGATGTCGTTTCAGATTTTGTCACCCTGCGCAAACGTGGTGTCAATTACGTCGGTTTGTGTCCGTTCCATAGTGATAAAACCCCTTCTTTTTATGTCTCTCCCGCCAAGGGATTATGCAAATGTTTTGCTTGTGGAAAAGGTGGAAACGCAGTGCATTTCATTATGGAGCACGAGCAGATGTCATATCCGGAAGCGCTGAAGTACCTTGCCAAGAAATACAATATTGAAATCAAGGAGCGGGAATTAAGCGATGAAGAGAAGTTTGTGCAAAGCGAACGTGAAAGTCTGTTTATCGTCAATAACTTTGCGCGCGATTATTTCCAAAACATACTAAAAAATCATATAGACGGGCGTAGCATCGGTATGGCTTATTTCCGCAACCGTGGATTTCGCGATGACATTATTGAGAAATTCCAACTAGGTTACTGTACTGAAAGTCACGATGCATTCGCCAAAGAGGCAATCCAAAAAGGATATAAGAAGGAGTATCTGGTAAAAACCGGACTTTGCTATGAAACGGATGACCACCGATTGCGGGATCGTTTTTGGGGACGTGTGATTTTCCCTGTCCATACGCTTTCCGGTAAAGTGGTGGCTTTTGGCGGACGTGTACTTGCCAGTGCAACGAAAGGGGTTAAAGTTAAATATGTCAATTCGCCCGAATCGGAAATCTATCATAAAAGTAACGAGTTATACGGTATATATTTTGCCAAACAGGCTATTGTAAAACAAGACCGTTGTTTTTTGGTTGAAGGTTACACGGATGTAATCTCCATGCATCAATCCGGTATAGAGAATGTGGTTGCTTCTTCGGGAACCGCCCTTACACCGGGACAAATCCGTATGATTCACCGGTTCACCAACAATATGACTGTGCTTTACGACGGTGACGCAGCGGGTATCAAGGCCTCTATCCGGGGAATTGACATGTTATTGGAGGAAGGTATGAATATCAAAGTCTGTCTTCTTCCCGATGGGGACGACCCGGACTCTTTTGCCCGCAAACATAACTCAACGGAATTCCAGGCTTTCATCTCTGAACATGAAACGGACTTTATCCGCTTCAAAACAAACTTGCTGCTGGAGGATGCAGGAAAAGATCCCATCAAGCGTGCGGAACTGATTGGTAACTTGGTGCAAAGTATTTCTGTTATCCCGGAAGCGATTGTCAGAGATGTCTATATCAAAGAATGTGCACAGCTACTTCATGTAGAAGATAAGCTGTTGGTATCGGAAGTTGCCAAAAGACGGGAAACTCAAGCAGAGAAACGAGCTGAACAAACGGAACGGGAACGCCGGATGGCTGAAAGAACAGCTACAATGTCTCAAGGGATACCGCCTGAAAATGCTCCGATGCCCAACGGAGATATTCCGTTGCCCCCTGAAATAGATAACGGATATACAGAGGTTCCTCCCGCTCTGCAGGAAGACAACTATGCATCTTTTATCCCCCAGGAAGGAAAGGAAGGACAAGAATTCTACAAATTCGAACGGCTGATATTACAAGCGGTAGTTCGTTATGGAGAAAAAATCATGTGTAACCTGACTGATGAAGAAGGAAACGAGATTCCGGTAACCGTTATAGAATATGTGATTAATGATTTGAAAGAAGATGAGTTAGCTTTTCATAATCCGTTGCACCGCCAAATGTTATCGGAAGCTGCTGCACACATGCATGATTCCAATTTCATTGCTGAACGTTATTTTCTGGCACATCCTGATCCGGTAATCAGTAAATTGAGTGTGGATTTGATTAATGTGCGGTATCAGCTTAGTAAATACCACTCCAAATCCCAAAAGATTGTAACAGATGAAGAGCGTCTCTATGAAATGGTTCCGATGTTAATGATTAACTTCAAATATGCAATTGTAACAGAGGAATTGAAGCACATGCTTTATGCCCTGCAAGATCCTGCTCTCGCCCATGATAATGAAAAATGTGACTCGCTTATGAAACGCTTTAATGAGTTGAAGACCGTACAAAGCATCATGGCAAAACGATTGGGTGACAGGGTTGTTCTGCGATGATTCCCCATCAGTGCCGAGAGATGTCTTCATCGGTGCCCCCCCCCTCTTCATCGGTACCGAAGTCTGCCTTCCCCGATACCGAAACCAAATAACGTCTCTTACCAGGTTTTCTCTACAAAGTCCCGTGTTGAATCAGATTCATAAACTCTTCACGAGTTTTTGCCTGATTGAAAGCCCCGGTAAAATCCGAAGTAGTAGTAATAGAGTTTTGTTTTTCTACACCACGCATCTGCATACACATGTGTTTGGCTTCCACTACCACCATTACACCCAATGGATTCAGTGTTTCCTGAATACACTCTTTGATTTGCAGTGTCATGCGTTCCTGCACTTGCAGGCGATGAGAGAATATATCGACTACACGGGCTATCTTGCTCAACCCGGTGATATAGCCGTTAGGAATATAAGCCACGTGTGCCTTCCCGTAGAACGGCAACATGTGATGTTCGCAAAGGGAGAAGAAATCGATATCTTTCACAATCACCATCTGACTGTATTCTTCCTGGAATTTAGCAGAGCGAAGCACTTCATGAGGATCCATGTGATACCCTTTCGTCAAGCTTAACATTGCTTTAGCCACCCGTTCCGGAGTTTTCAGCAACCCTTCCCGTTCGGCATCTTCACCCAACAAAGTTATAATACTACGATAATGACTCTTCAACTCCTCCAGATTCGGAGAAACAATTTCTTCTTTTTCTAACATGATACGATTATAAAGGAATATTGATCTGGTCTCTTACAATAGAAACCTCTTTGAACACACCGGTAGACTTCAACCGACGCATCATTGCGTCCGCCTCTTCAATGCTCCGGAAATCACCTACACGACAAAGCCAACGAGGTGGATTGAACGAAGTATATACTGTCAATTCAGGGAAATACTCTTTAACGCGTGATGCTACATGATAAGCATCATTCTTAGCCTGACGAGTATTATTACCGGCATACGCCTGTATTCTGAATCCGGAAGTCTTTATTACTTTCTGTTCACCTGTTGCAGGACGTTCCATCCCTATCAGAGCCTCAATACGGGGATCTTGATGAATAGTCACCTTTCCTTGTCCCGGAACGTTACGTTCCAGACTTTTGACAATGCCCTGTGCCTGTACACCGACAACTGCCAATACCAACAACAAAGTAAGTAAAGCTAGTTTTCTCATTCTATAAATAATATTTAGGCACGGATTACGCGGGTTACACAGTTTTCGAAATCTCTTGGACTAAACTATACCGTGTAATCCGTGAAATCCGTGCCTGAAAGAAGTTTTAATTATGCGTTAAAAGCATCAATGATACCTTTGAAATCAGATACTTTCAGAGCAGCACCACCAATCAAACCACCATCAACGTCCGGGTTAGCGAACAATTCTTTAGCGTTAGAAGGTTTGCAGCTACCACCGTAAAGGATAGAAGTATTGTCTGCGATTTCTTTGCCATACTTGTCAGCTACGATAGAACGGATGAAAGCATGGATTTCCTGTGCTTGTTCAGGAGAAGCAGTTTTACCTGTACCGATAGCCCAAACCGGTTCGTAAGCCAATACAATCTTAGAGAAGTCTTCAGCCGACAGAGAGAATACAGATTCCATTTGTGCAGCTACTACTTCGTTTTGCTTGTTAGCTTCGCGTTCTTCCAACACTTCACCGATACAGAAAATCGGAGTCAGACCGTTAGCCAAAGCCAATTTTACTTTTTCTTCAAGGATAGCAACTGTTTCACCGTAGTATGCACGACGTTCAGAGTGTCCCAGAATTACATATTTTGCACCAGTAGAAGCAACCATTTCAGCAGAAACTTCACCTGTATAAGCACCTGATGCTTTGTCTGCACAGTTTTCAGCACCTACACCAATCTTAGCAGCGTCTACCAACGGAGTAACAGAAGCCAGGTGGATGAACGGAGTACAGATGATTACATCACAGTTAGGCTTTTCGTTAGCCAATGCTTCGTTCAGTTCTTTAGCCAAAGCGATACCCTCTTGAAGGGTTTTGTTCATTTTCCAGTTTCCTGCAACAATGTTCTTTCTCATTTTGTTTTTTATTTTAAAGGGTTAATAAATTTACGATTGGACGATTGACGATTGAACGATTCAGGTTAGTGTTCGTTACAGAGGGTCGCTCGTTATCATTTTTTCTTATTCTTGTTCTTCTATTCCTTGATTCTTTGTTTCCGGTTCTTTGCTTTTTATCTCTTCTTCTTGTTGCTTCCGCTTCGCGGTTTTCCGTTCCCGGCGGCGAACGACCAACACATCCACCCCAAGCACTAACAACAACGGAATAACAAACCACAGAAAAACATATCCTACCGTATGAGCGTCACTGCTCACTTTCTGCTTTCCTAGCGGCAGATTCTCCAGTTTGTCCGTCAGTACGTATTCATCCGGTATATCCTCATCGCTCCATTTATTCAGAATGGTTCCGTTCTTAATCAACATCAATCCCGGGTTAGAGCGAACCATCGTCTTCAATGTTATATCATCCATTTGGCAGAAAGGATATTCGGCTCCTGTCTTGTCCTTCCACAATTCTATCTGTTCCTCCGGTGAAGAAGTGAGGCAATAGAATTTGTAGCCATGCTCCACCGAATAGTCATATATCTCATTAATCAAATCAATGTTACTATCATCCGCCTCTTCAATGCGATGGGCAACCAATAGGAAAGTATATCCTATATCCGTCAATACATCGTCTGTTATATCTTCCCCCGTATTCAGATCTATCATAGAGAAATCGTGAATAGCCGGTTCATATCCTTTTTCCTTAAGGATGGTACGCGTATCGACAAATGTCCAGGTACTATCCGGATAGTTATCCAACGTAAATTCTTTCTGCTCTCCGTTCTTCTCCAGGATAAAAATGCTTTCATATACGCTTGGTTTGGCTCCTTCGGGCATTGTCATTCCTTCCAGGATATTCTTTCCGATCTTGTAAGGACGAAAGTCTAAAACAGGCAAACGGTCCAGACAATAGAACGATAAAGTAAACACAAAAAACAGCGTATAAAGAGAAACCAGCCACTCCATCTTCACACTGATAAAACGAATCAGCATCCTCCTGTGACGGAAAGCCATTATTGCCGCAAATAGCAGAATGATATTCTTTCCAAATGTTTCCCAATTTGTCAACACCCAGGCATCACCAAAACAACCGCAGTCCGAAACCGGATCAAAGATGGCAAGATACAAGGTCAGTGGCGTCATGAAAATCATCAGCATCAAAGCCAATGAGGTAGCCAATGTTCTTCTTGTTGCAAAGAACAAAGAGATACCTATAAAAAACTCAACGGCAGATAAAACGATACCTCCCAATAAAGGGAAGAATGAAGGGAACCAGGAAGCCATTCCGAATGCAGTCAGATAATCCTGTATCTTATACTGGAAACCCAGCGGATCAACTGCCTTTACAAATCCGGAAAAGATGAACGATGCCGCCAAAAGAAAGCGACACATATTCGCCACTACCTCCTGAATGATATGTAAGTTCTTATCCTTCAAATTCTATCTTAATCAGTCCGAAAACAGAGTAATTAATCATATCCATATAATTGGCATCAATTCCTTCTGACACCAATGTATTACCGGCCAAGCTCTCAATCTGCTTGGTACGGTAGATTTTCATCAGAATCAAGTCTGTGTAAGAGCTGACACGCATGCTCCGCCAGGCTTCATCATAATCATGATTCTTGGCAAGCATCAGTTCTAATGCCTCTTTTGCATACTTATCGTACAAAGCCATCGCTTCTTCATTGCTGATGTCGGCAGACTCGGCATACCCCAGTTCCAACTGGATAAGTCCGATGATGCCATAATTGACAATCGCAATAAACTCGGCACGGATTCCCTCGTCAATCAGGGTTACTCCTTTGGTTTCAATACTACGAATCCGATTGGCTTTAATAAAAATCTGGTCAGTCACCGAAGCCGGACGCAGGATACGCCATGCAGGCCCGTAATCGTGCAGCTTCTTGGAAAATAAGTCACGGCACAAAGCGATGACATGTTCAAATTGTTGCTTGGTATCTTTCATCTTCTTCCAAATAGTGCGCAAAGGTAACAATAATTAAGTAAAAACAGAAAGAGGGCACTCTAAATTATATTAAAGTGCCCTCTTCTAAAGATATTGTATTACTGTTTTATAAGCTATATTTTTTATGAACAACGCAAAACCTGTCCGATACGCAAAGTAGTGGTCGGTTTGATACGGTTCAGTTTGCAAAGTGTACTGACTGATACGCCACGCAATTTAGCAATGCGGGACAATGTATCGCCACTCTTCACCTTGTGATAACGGATGGTACCGTCAGCCACTTGAGTATCATGAGAACCAGCACGCTTCACGCCTTTTGCTTTGCGGAACGTATAAGTATCGGCAACGATATCTTGTTTCGGGAAGTCGAACATATAAATCGGATTAATTGCAATCCCCAGGAAGCGGGTTTCGAAATGAAGATGCGAACCAGTAGAGCGTCCGGTGTTACCACCCAAACCGATTACTTCTCCGGCTTTCACTAATTGGTTTTCTTCAACCAATTGTTTTGATAAATGACCATACACTGTTTCCAATCCATTATCATGACGGATAACGACATATTTTCCATATCCTCTACGCTCATATTTTACGATACGTACTTTACCGTCAAAAGCAGCTACGATAGTATCACCTATATTCACTTTCAAGTCCAACCCATTATGCATTCTTCTCCAACGAGGACCGAAAGGCGAAGTAATTTTTGTACTTGGAGTTGGCATATGGAAACCTGTCAGGTCGATTGTATACGTATCAGGGATAATAGCATTTCCGTAAGCATGTACATACTGGTTGTTCCAGTTTGGATAAAGACTTAGGGCGGGATATTCGGACTGTTCGGCACGGATTTGCTTCTGCAAGGCCAAAGAGTCTACTGATTTTAATTTCTTGTCTATCGGTGCTTGGCGGGCAATCAGGTCTTGTGAGAAAGAGCTCAGACTGACCATAGCCGCAACAGCGACCAATCCTGTTTTAATAATGCTAAAATTCATTCCTTCTTTGTCAATTCAATTAATATTCGTCGTTTGCATACAGGTAATCAAATGTAGCCTGCTTGTAATCGAATATTTCTTCCGGTTTAAAAAATCTCGTTAATTCAATAGCTGCAGTCTCCGGAGAATCGGATGTATGAACGATATTCTCTTGAAAGCTCATACTATAATCCCCGCGAATGGTGCCTGGGGCAGCTAAACGTCCATTAGTCGGTCCCGCCAACGTACGGACTGTTTGAATAGCATCCACACCTTCGAAACAACAAACAATGACAGGAGTTGTCATCATCGAATCTTTCACACGCTGAAAGAAAGGTTTGCCGCTAAGGTGGGCATAATGTTCGCTTAACAATTCATCAGTCAGTTGCATCATCTTCATGCCGGCCAACCGTAATCCTTTACGTTCAAAGAGATGAGTAATCTCACCAACCAATCCCCGTTGAAGGGTACATGGTTTTAAAATGACCAGCGTTTTTTCAAGCATAATACTCGACTTTGCAAATGGTTAAACAATACATTTACTAAAAAAATTCCCCCAAAGGTAGTATTTTCCTATGAAAAGGCAAGAGAGTTATTAACTATTTTTCAGATGCTTAGTACAAAAAGAGGGAACAATTGAGCCGTTAAACTCCTATAAATAGGGAGGATAGGGACAAAATATGTTTTGCAACACATTTACGCAAATAAACTGCATGTTTAACCGTTTTTCAACTTATGGCAGCCCAGTTAACATTCGTTTTCCGCAAGGCTTTAAGTTGCCGCCACAAGATTTCATTCTCGGGATTCTGTGCCGCAGGGTCTTGTTCCACAATACTTTCAGCTATGGCACGAACGTATTGCAACAGTTGCCCGTCGCGTACAATATCCGCAATCTTCAAATCGAAAGCGATGCCGCTTTGCTGCGTACCTTCAAGATCACCGGGGCCACGCAATTTCAAATCGGCCTCGGCTATTTCGAAACCATCATTAGTGCGTACCATGATTTCCAATCGTTTCCGGGTGTCCTCCGTCAACTTATAATTCGTCACCAGAATACAATAAGACTGTTCCGCCCCACGTCCTACCCGACCACGCAACTGATGTAACTGCGAAAGCCCGAAACGTTCTGCATTTTCAATAATCATCACCGAAGCATTCGGAACGTTCACTCCGACTTCAATAACGGTAGTAGCCACCATGATCTGCGCTTTGCCCGAAACAAAAAGCTGCATTTGCTCATCCTTCTCGGCTGGTTTCATTTTGCCATGCACTTTACAAACCGTACATTTCGGAAACTCTTCCAGAATATGTTGATATCCTTCTTCAAGATTCTTCAAATCAATCTTTTCGCTTTCTTTAATCAGCGGATAAACAATATAGACCTGGCGTCCTTCTTCAATTTGTTTGCGCACCGAACGGTACATACTTTCCCGGCGGTTATCAAATTGGTGGATGGTAGTAATCGGTTTTCTTCCGGGTGGAAGCTCGTCGATAATAGATACGTCCAAATCACCATACAATGTCATTGCCAAAGTGCGTGGGATCGGGGTAGCAGTCATCACGAGCACATGCGGAGGTTGAACATTCTTACTCCAAAGACGGGCGCGTTGTGCCACGCCAAAGCGATGCTGTTCGTCGATAACAACGAAGCCTAAAGAAGAGAAATTGACAGTATCTTCAATAACGGCATGCGTTCCTATTAATATATTCACATCTCCGGTCAGCAATCCGGTCAGAATCGCTTCCCGCCTTTTGCCTTTAATAGAGCCTGTCAGCAGTTCGACACGGATATCCATGCCAAAGAGCAGTTCTTTGATCGTTTCATAATGCTGGTTCGCCAAGATTTCGGTGGGCGCCATCATGCAAGCCTGATAACCGTTATCCAACGCCAACAACATACTCATCAAGGCAACCAGTGTTTTCCCGCTTCCTACATCTCCCTGCAAGAGGCGATTCATCTGCCTGCCACTGCCGACATCGTTCCGTATTTCCTTCAATACCCGCTTCTGTGCACCTGTCAGTTGAAAAGGAAGATTCTTTGTATAAAATGTATTGAACACCTCTCCCACTTTCTCAAAGATATATCCACGATATCTTTTTTGTCTGTCTTTGGCATAGCGGAGGATATTCAGTTGAACATAAAACAGCTCTTCGAACTTAAGGCGATATTGCGCCCTGCGAAGCACATCGGGATTGGTCGGAAAGTGGATATTCCGGAGAGCTTCCGTCAAAGGCATCAGATGATATTCCGCCAGCAATTTGGAAGAAAGTGTTTCAGGCAGAGGCTCCTGTATTTGTTGAATCACCGTTGCCATCATCTTCTCAATCGCGTGAGAGTTGAGGAAACTGCGCTTCATCTTCTCCGTCGTATTATAATAAGGTTGCAATCCCACCGAAGAAAGTTTCAAATCTTCCGGCTTGTCTACATCGGGATGCGCCACATTGATACGTCCGTTGAAAACAGTCGGTTTACCGAAGATGATATATTCTTCGTGCAACTTATACTTGCCTAAGATATACTTAATGCCTTGAAACCACACCAAATCCACGACTCCCGTACCATCCGAAAAGTGCGCCGTCAAACGACGTTGACGTCCTTCGCCAATGGTTTCGAAACCGAGAATTTCTCCTTTCAACTGGATATACGGCATATTGCCATCTATTTCGTGAATGTAATAGATGCGGCTCCGGTCAATATATTTATAAGGGAAATAATAAATTAAATCGTGCAAGGAGTAGATTTCCAACTCCTTATTTAATACAGCGGCTTTTTGAGGGCCTACACCGGAGATGAATTTTATGTCGCGTGTGGCTAAATCGAACATTTATAAAAGAGCACTCCCTACTTTTAAATCGAAAGGAGTCGTTATTTTTATATTTTCACGGTTACCTTCCGCCAGATACACAGGTATTCCCATTGCTTCAACAACGGAAGCGTCATCTGTAAAGAAGGAAGTAAATTCTTGTGCATAGGCTTGTTTCAACAACTCTACATCGAAAACCTGCGGTGTTTGCACCAGCTTGTAATCATTCCGGCTGACCGTTTCACTTCCGGCATCTGTCAGATGGCGAAGTGTCTCTACCACATCCACCACAGGAATCACTGCTTTCTGCACTTTTGCCAAGTCATAACAACGGCGAATCACCTCTACCGACACAAACGGACGTACTCCATCATGCACCCCTACCAGTCCCGGCTCCTGCACCAGTGCCAGACCGTTCTTTACAGAGTGAAAACGTGTTTCGCCTCCATCGGCAAGGGTATGTTCCACCGCAAAGCTGTGTTTTTGGCAAAGTTGCTTCCAAAAGTCCTGCTGTTCCCGTGGAAGCACTACTATGATTTGAAGTGTTTCGTCATATCTCCTGAATACTTCCAGGGTATGCATCAACACAGGTTTATCACCCATGGGAAGGAATTGTTTCGGGAGGTCACTTCCCATTCGCAAGCCCTTTCCACCGGCGACAATGATTACATATTTCTTCATGGACGGTTTAGCGTTTAACACACATCGCTTCTACCAGTTCGTCTACTTTTTCTTTACCTACCAACAGGTCAACGATTGTCAAAGCAAATTCCATGGCAGCACCCGGTCCCATACCGGTAATGATGTTTCCATCACGTACGACAGGTTCATTTACACATTCTGCACCATCCAGATATTGTTCAAAACTCGGATAACAGGTAGCCTTCTTTCCTTTCAGCAGCCCCAGCTTACCCAACACCATCGGAGCAGCACAAATGGCCGCAATAGGTTTACCTTTTGCGGCAAAATCAAGAATCAATTTACGCAACCCTTCGTGCTTGTCAAGTGTGGCAGCTCCCGGCATTCCTCCCGGTAACAACAACAGTTCAGCATCGAAGAAATCGCAATTCTCGAAGTTGATATCGCAAAGGACGGATACGTCATGTGCTCCCACTACAATTTCATCCGGTGTAACGGATACGATTTCTACATTAAGTCCGGCACGTCTCAACGTGTCAATAGCAGTAAAGGCTTCAATTTCTTCAAAACCATCTGCAAAAAAAGCGTATACAGTTCCCATAATCCTTTATATATTTGGTTAATGATACTATCTCAAGTTAAAATAATAGGTGATTGTCCCTGTCTGGTTATTCACCCCATCTATCGTATTAAAACGGGCTTTCTTCGCTGCGTCCTCCGCTGCCTTACGCAAAGCGGAATTTACCGTATTCGTTTGAGGGCTAATACTGGTCGATATCACTTGCCCTGCAGGATTCACGGTGATATTCACCACTACACGTCCTTCTTCCTGCACATTATATACAGGCTTCGGCAAACTGCCCGTACCTAAAGAACGTCCGCCAAGGTCAAATGTTCCATAACCTCCGGTTCCGGTCTTCGCTCCGGTAGAAGAATTTCCCTCCTTGCTACCTTCGGTTCCCGTGCCACTAGCCGCTGTTCCTTTATTTCCTGTCATTTGCGCTCCCTTTCCAAACGCACCGGACACCCTCTTTCTGGCAGCTTCTTCGGCAGCCTTACGTTCACGTTCCGCTTTTTCTTCTGCCAGCCGTTTCGCTTCCGCAGCTTTTTCGGCTTCCGTTTTTTCGGGCTTCTTCACCGGTTCTTTCGGCTTGACCACCTCTTTAGGTTTCACCGTTTCTTTTTTCGGTTCTTCCGTCTTAGGTTTCAGGGTTACTGTTTCCTCTTCAGTCTGCGTCAATAAATCCTGTTCCGAAGGAAGTTCCGGTGCTGTTTCCGCGGGTGCTGCCGCATCTTCATCCATGATATCCACGTCTACCAGAGAGGGATCATCGAAGCCACTCGCTGCGTCTACATTTCCCATCATTACAGGCACTCCGCCTGCATCTTCATCCGGTTGAGGGACAGTAAAGCTCACCAGAATCAAAAGAGCAATCACTGCCACATGCACCAACAGTGCACCCAGCGCTCCTATGTATTCACCCTTTTTTCTTCTGTCCATTGTTTCTTATTTGTTTTCAGGCGGGCGTGTAGCCAGCACCATCTTAAAATGATTCTCGTTTGCAATGTTCAATACCCTTACGATCTCACGGTAAGGTACCGATTCATCCGCATACAATGCCACGTACATTTCCGGCTCCTTCTCTGCGCAACTCTGCAAGAATGAAGTCAGGTCGTTCAGCGCCACCGGCTGCTCTTTTTCATTGCCGAAAGCGGCATAGAAATTCAAGTCTTTATCGATAACCACTCTTGTCAGCGGTTTGGCCGAGGTCTGCTGCTTGCCTTGCGGCAACAAGACTTTGATAGCATTGGGCGACACCACCGTAGAGGTTATCATAAAGAATATCAGCAACAGGAAGATGACGTCCGTCATGGAAGCCATGCTGAAATTGGGCGATACTCTATTTCTTCTTTTTAATCCCACTTTGTTAGTGATTAAGGGTTAGTGATTAATAGGTTGGCATATCGATTCACTTTCCAGCCGGCTCGTTCAGCAAGTCCATGAACTCCATTGTACGAGATTCCATTTTATTTACCACACGGTCTACCAGCATCACCAGATAATTGTAGGCAAACATAGCAATGATACCGACAATCAGACCACCGACCGTTGTAATCATAGCTTCATAGATACCACCAGAAAGCAAAGTGATATCAATGTTTCCGCTTCCGGCATTCGCCATTTCGTAGAATGCACGTACCATACCGGTCACCGTACCGAGGAATCCGAGCATCGGAGCACCTCCGGAAATAGTTGCCATTACAGTCAATCCTTTTTCCAGCTTTGCCACTTCAATATTACCTACATTCTCAATAGCTACCTGTACATCGTTAATAGGACGTCCTAAACGGCTGATCCCTTTTTCTATCATACGTGCCGAAGGGGTGTTTATCGTACGGCAATAGTTAATAGCCGCTTTGATCTCACCGCTATGAATATAGTCTTTAATCCGCTCCATAAACATCGGGTCTTCTTTTCCTGCCTTGCGAATCATGTAGTTACGTTCAAACAGGATATAGAAACAGACAACCGACAATACACCCAGTACAATCATAATCCATCCACCCTTGATAGCCATATCAAGCATGTTCATTTCAGGAGCGTTCACCTCCGTCAATACGGGGTTGGCAGTAGCCAGCGAATCGGCCATATTCATAGCCCCTTGGGCTAACAAGATCATTGCATTCATGAGCGTAGACAGTTTTTATATTCCTGAATGGTACGTTCGAGTCCCAGATACAATGCATCGCTAATCAACGCATGTCCGATGGAGACTTCATCCACCCAAGGAATGTTTTTATAGAAATAATTTAAATTAACCAGACTCAAGTCGTGTCCGGCGTTCAATCCGATACCCAGTTTACGGGCAGTCTTCGCGGCTTCGATAAAAGGAGCGATGGCAGCTTCCGGATTCTTCGGATAGTTCGTTGCGTATGGTTCGGTATACAGTTCGACACGATCCGCTCCCGCTTTTGCCGCATATTCCACCATTTCGGGATCGGCTGCCACAAAAACGGAAGTACGAATACCGGCGCTGTTAAACTGATCGAGCACTTCAGTCAGGAATTCCAGATTTGCTTTGGTGTCCCAACCGGAATTAGAAGTAATCTGTGAAGGATCGTCGGGAACCAAAGTTACTTGATGAGGTTTGACTTTCAACACCAGATCAATAAATTCCGGAGCGGGATAACCTTCGATATTAAATTCCGTGCGCAACAAAGGGCGCAAATCATATACATCTGAACGACGAATGTGGCGTTCATCGGGACGAGGATGAACAGTGATACCGTCTGCACCAAAAGATTCACAATCAAGCGCTACCTTTACTACATCGGGAACATTTCCTCCGCGAGCATTCCTTAGCGTAGCAATCTTGTTTATGTTTACACTTAATTTAGTCATAGTTCTACGTTATATTTGCCGCAAAAATACAAATATTATTATTAGTTGCCTAATAATACGAAACGCATTATGGGTTCTTTTTTGGTTATTTAAAGTAGAAATCCAAGAAAAAATGCCAAATTTGCATCCTGAACTAATGATATTGCTTATGAAATTCGCCATTTTCGGAAATACTTATCAGGCTAAAAAGTCTTCTCATGCTGTCACCTTGTTTAAACTTTTAAAGAAACAGGGAGCAGAGATTGGTATGTGCAGGGAATTTTATCAATTCCTAGTTTCTGAAAATATGGATATTAAAGCAGATCAATTATTTGATGGTGATGATTTTACTGCCGATATGGTAATCAGCATCGGAGGCGACGGAACATTTCTGAAAGCTGCCCGCCGCGTAGGAAGAAAAGGGATTCCTATTTTGGGAATTAACACAGGACGTTTAGGATTTCTGGCAGATATTTCGCCGGAGGAAATGGAGGAAACATTTGATGAAATCCAAAACGGCAGATATAGTGTGGAGGAACGGAGTGTACTTCAGTTGATCTGCAACGACAAACATCTCCAAGATTCTCCTTATGCCCTCAATGAAATAGCTATTCTCAAACGAGACAGCTCCTCAATGATTAGTATCCGGACAGCTATTAATGGCGCGTATCTGAATACTTATCAAGCTGACGGGTTAGTAATTGCCACTCCAACAGGTTCCACAGCCTACTCTTTGAGTGTAGGAGGCCCGATCATCGTCCCTCATTCCAACACTATTGCCATCACTCCGGTGGCTCCACATAGTCTCAACGTCCGCCCTATCGTTATTCGGGATGACTGGGAGATTACATTAGATGTAGAAAGCAGAAGTCACAACTTCCTCGTCGCCATCGACGGGAGGAGCGAGACTTGCAAAGAAACGACTCAACTAACCATCCGTCGGGCAGATTACAGCATAAAGGTAGTGAAACGTTTTAATCACATTTTTTTCGATACACTCCGCAGCAAAATGATGTGGGGAGCTGACGGAAGACGGTAAGCAGTTCACATTATGCAACCGTTATTCCTCATCACCCGATTCAACTATACGGTACTTAAAAATAGAACTTCTAAAAAAAGGGACATTCAAGTTGTTGGGAATGCAACAAATTGGGCATAGATTCCAACTAAAGAGAAAAAGGGCCGGGATTTACTATCTTCAGAAATTAGATTAACATGATTTCCCCTTATATTTACTCAATAAGATTAAAATTATACTGATTGCATTTACAAATCATTCTTTTATAGACAACAGTCCTTCATTTTATCAATTTCTCCTTATCTTTATTCGCATACAAACTAGAGAGAAAAACTGCTTCCAATCATTCCCATATGAGTTCCTCACCGAGAAAAGAGTTGTCCCTCACCGAAGAACTTATCCTTCCTCGGTGAGGGACATCTCGTTGATTTTAATCCAACGAAGGCTTCTACGATTAAAAAGCCGCATATTGTATGCAAATTCATGCTACATTCACCCTATTTTCTGTATATTATTGCAATTATTTATGCAGTTCTTTCCCCAGTTCATCCATAAAAGAACAGCTGTTACCCGAAGAAATATTAAAAACAGACCATCGGGTTAGTTAATATAGAAGAAAATTAAAATATCGGTAGAGAAAAATAATACCCCGATATTAATTTAATGTAAACGACTGCGAACCAATCAGGTTCCCGCCTTCAAAAATATCTACCCGGTAATTTCCGGCATATAGAAACTCTTCTACATCCCAAAACACATTGATATTCTGTTCTTCTCCGTTATACTCAATATACTTCTTAATTGAATAAACCAATGTACGGTTTTCATAAGGGAAAGTATTGGATGCACTCTTGGTCAGTACATCATTATCGGGTTTGGTAATACGTATATAGATGGTACGTTCACCGTTTTCAGCAGTTATATTCTTCACGATTGTGAAACTGATAGCCAATTTCACCACATCTTTCACCTTCTTCGCCACTTTACCGCGTTTATTGCGTGGTTCGATACGAATATTAGTTGCATCGAGTTGTGCGGCTAACGTCACCTTCTTATCCAGATTTTTCTTTTCTTCGGAAAGGTTACTGATTTGTTGTGAAGCCTGATTATATTTTTGTGTTACTTCTGCAATGACCTGTTTCTGCTGTGCAGCCAGTTTATTTAGTGAATCAATCTGATTAATATAACCAACCATTACTTTACGTAAGGTAGCCAATTCTTTCTTTAAACGACGAATCTCTGTTGCATTCGAACTCTTCACAGTACGAAGTTCTTCTAATAGACGTTGGGTCTTTAACTGTTCCTGTTCTAACAATACTCCTAATGAGTCATTAGTAACCTTAAACTTCAATTCATCATATTCTTGCACAAAACGACTATATTCGTTTTCCAGATCTTCCTTATCCAATTGGAATTCCTGCACTAACTCCCGATTAGCTTTTTTTTCGGTAAACAATAAATAAGTAATACCAATAATAGCTATCACCAAGATAGCCACGGCCGCAATAAGAAGGCTTTTTTTACTCATAGTTTCAGTTGTGAATTGATAACGTGCGCAAAAGTAATCATTTCGCAACAGAAGTCAAGTATAAAAAGTGAGAGTTTTTGAAAAACTCCCGACTAATCTATGCAATTTTAATTTATTAACCAGTCAACCAGGCCGAACCGACAGACGCAAAGTACCCCGACTGATTCTCCTTTATGATCCTAAGCGGCCACTGACATTACCTGATCGAAGCATCCTTATTTGCGACTTTTACCTTGTTTACGTACTAGTTTTGAAGCAAATGGTACTTTAGCAAACAAGTATTGAAATTATTTTTTAATGAAGCGGTAGCCCGAGAAATAATATAGAATTCACCTAACGTACAAACGTATGTTATCTACCGTGTGAATGTCCGTTACCCACCGGGCGAGCATCAATAACCTACCAGACAAAAGGCGGTCATCTGCCGGACGAACAGTCCATGAGGGACACGAGAACAGAAACGACACCGACGAAGTGATCCAAACCGACAACGGCAGCAGCCAAAGCCATCTTCTCTGCCCAGTATTATTGCTATTGTTTATAACAGAAATAATACTTTTACTTACTCTTCTTTACTTTACTCTTCTCTACTCTACTGGTTTTCATTGGGTTTTTCCCCTTTACTGGCGGGTGTTTCAGCGCTTTGTAACACCCTCTCCGAACACCCTCGTTTTTGTATCGTTTTCGTTGTTTATTCTCCGCTTCTCTTCCACGCTTGCCAACGGCTTGTTCGACCACTTTTTTTTTATGATAGCTATCCATTCCGGAGAACTTAGACCTTTAACTAAAATTATTACGGAAAAATTTCTTTAATCAGGATTATCGTTGTAATTTTGTCGCGCTAAAAGATAAAACAAATTATCAACTTTTTAAATATATAGTATTATGTCAAAAGTAACCGTAGTAGGCGCAGGTAACGTAGGTGCTACATGTGCAAATGTACTTGCTTTTAATGAAGTAGCAGACGAAGTAGTAATGCTGGACGTTAAAGAAGGCGTTTCAGAAGGTAAAGCAATGGATATGATGCAGACAGCTCAATTGCTGGGTTTCGACACTACATTGGTAGGCTGCACTAACGACTATGCTCAGACTGCTAACTCTGACGTTGTTGTGATTACTTCAGGTATTCCTCGTAAACCGGGTATGACTCGTGAAGAACTGATCGGTGTAAACGCTGGTATCGTTAAATCGGTAGCAGAAAACCTGTTGAAATATTCTCCTAACGCTATCATCGTTGTTATCTCTAACCCGATGGATACAATGACTTATTTGGCATTGAAAGCTTTGGGCTTGCCGAAAAACCGTGTGATCGGTATGGGTGGCGCTTTGGATAGCTCTCGTTTCAAATATTTCTTGTCTCAAGCTATCGGTTGCAACGCTAACGAAGTAGAAGGTATGGTTATCGGTGGTCACGGTGATACTACTATGATTCCTTTGACTCGTTTCGCTACTTACAAAGGTATGCCTGTAGCAAATTTCATCTCTGCCGAAAAACTGGAAGAAGTAGCCGCTGCTACAATGGTAGGTGGTGCTACACTGACTAAATTGCTGGGTACTTCTGCATGGTATGCACCGGGTGCAGCAGGAGCATTCGTAGTTGAATCTATCCTTCATGACCAAAAGAAAATGGTTCCTTGTTCTGTATTATTGGAAGGTGAATATGGTGAATCAGATCTTTGCATCGGCGTTCCTGTAATCCTTGGCAAGAACGGTATCGAAAAGATCGTTGAACTGAACCTGAACGAAGACGAAAAAGCTAAGTTCGCAGCTAGCGCAAAAGCTGTTCACGGAACGAACGCTGCTTTGAAAGAAGTAGGTGCTCTGTAATTAATCCCCTTACTTTATATATCAAGAAAGGCTGTTCTTCACTACGAGGAACAGCCTTCTTTCTTTTCTACAGAATCCTACCCCACTATATTTTAAAAAAAGCTAATTCATTTTGCACTTTCAAGTAAAGCTCATACATTTGCATCGTTGTTTATGCAATTATTGTTTAAGTAAACAAGTTCAAAAAAACAGACTACTTCAATAAACAAATTACATAAGAACCGGGTTATTAAATATAGAAGTATCACCTTATTAATATGCAAGATGCGATGAAAAAAGTATTTCTTCTGACAATTCTGCTAAGTCTCACTTTCATAGGAAAAGCGCAGAACTTTCTAAGTCTGGATAGTTGCCGCGCATTAGCTCTTGCCAACAACAAAGATTTGTTGATAAGCAATGAGAAGATAAATGCTGCTCATTATCAACGGAAAGCTGCATTTACGAATTATCTTCCCAATTTCTCGGCAACCGGAGCTTACATGAGAAACCAGAAAGAGTTTTCATTATTAAACAACGACCAGAAAGCTGCGCTTTCAGGACTAGGAACTAATCTGGCAGGCCCTATCCAACAGGCTGCAACCGAGATTGCAACAGCACATCCTGAATTAAAACCACTTATTGCTTCCTTAAGCGGAAAACTAGGAGCGGCTCTGCCTGCTCTCGACCAAGCGGGAAACTCTTTAGTGGATGCGCTCCGCACAGACACCAGGAATGTCTATGCAGGTGCTCTTACATTGACACAGCCTTTATATATGGGTGGAAAAATCCGGGCGTACAACAAAATAACAAAGTATGCCGAAGAGTTGGCTCAAGAACAACACCACGGTGGCATGCAGGAAGTAATCATGAGTACAGACCAGGCTTATTGGCAAGTTATTTCGCTGGTTAATAAGAAGAAGTTGGCGGAAGGTTATTTAAAGCTCTTGCAACAGCTGGACGGTGATGTGGAAAAAATGATTAATGAAGGAGTAGCCACCAAAGCGGATGGCTTGTCTGTACGCGTCAAGGTGAATGAAGCAGAAATGACACTCACCAAAGTGGAAGATGGATTGAGCCTTGCCCGAATGTTGCTGTGCCAACTATGCGGTATTGATCTTAGCTCCCCCATCACGCTAGCAGATGAAAATATGGAAGATATTCCATTACTGACAACAGACCCTCATTTCGATTTATCTACCGCTTATGAGAATCGTCCGGAAATACGTAGTCTCGAATTAGCGACACAGATTTATAAACAGAAAGTAAACGTAACCCGTGCCGAACATCTTCCTTCTATCGCATTGATGGGGAATTATATGGTAACCAACCCTTCTGTCTTCAACAGCTTTGAAAACAAATTCAAAGGCATGTGGAATGTGGGAGTGATGGTACAGATACCTATATGGCACTGGGGAGAAGGTATTTATAAAACGAGAGCGGCAAAAGCCGAAGCCCGCATTGCACAATACCAGCTTCAGGACGCACGCGAAAAAATAGAGTTGCAAGTCAATCAAGCCGCTTTCAAGGTAAAAGAAGCAGGTAAGAAACTGGTTATGTCTTCCAAAAACATGGAAAAAGCGGAAGAGAATCTGCGCTATGCAACGCTTGGTTTTAAAGAGGGAGTGATTGCCACCAGTAATGTTCTTGAAGCACAAACGGCATGGCTGTCCGCTCATTCAGAAAAGATTGACGCACAAATAGATGTGAAGTTAACAGAAATCTATCTGAAGAAATCTCTGGGAACACTGAAATAAATAAAAAGCAGAAAAATAAAGTAAAGAACCCAATCAGAAACAACCCAATCCCTAACCAACTCACAATCCATAAAACATAAATCATAAATCATAATTCATAAATCATATGGCACCTATAAAATCACAAAACAGCAATATGCTGCTTGCATTCCTTACTCTACTGGGAGTTATTGCAATCGTTGCAGTCGTTGGCTTCTTCATGCTTCGCAAAGGTCCTGAAATCATACAGGGACAGGCTGAAGTTACCGAGTATCGCGTTTCGAGCAAAGTTCCGGGACGTATATTGGAATTTCGCGTGAAAGAAGGACAAAGTGTCAATGCCGGAGATACGCTGGCTATTTTGGAAGCTCCTGACGTAGTGGCAAAAATGGAACAGGCACGTGCTGCCGAAGCTGCCGCACAAGCACAAAACGCAAAAGCAATCAAAGGCGCACGTGAGGAACAAATCCAGGCGGCATACGAAATGTGGCAAAAAGCCCAAGCAGGCGTCACCATTGCCGAAAAATCATATCAACGTATAAAGAATCTCTATGAGCAGGGAGTAATGCCTGCACAGAAATTGGATGAAGTTACTGCGCAACGGGATGCAAGCATTGCTACAGAGAAAGCAGCCAAAGCGCAATATACTATGGCAAAGAACGGAGCAGAACGTGAAGATAAGATGGCCGCGGAAGCTTTGGTAAACCGAGCAAAAGGTGCTGTTGCCGAAGTAGAATCGTACATAAAGGAGACTTATCTCATAGCTCCGGCTGCCGGAGAAGTTTCAGAGATTTTCCCGAAGGTAGGCGAATTGGTAGGTACTGGTGCTCCCATCATGAATATCGCCGAGCTCAACGATATGTGGGTAACATTCAACGTACGCGAGGATCTGCTCAAAAATCTGACAATGGGTTCGGAATTCGAAGCAGTCATTCCTGCTCTGGATAACAAAAAGATCAAACTCAAAGTATATTATCTGAAAGACTTAGGGACTTATGCCGCTTGGAAAGCAACCAAAACAACCGGACAGTTCGACCTGAAAACATTCGAAGTGAAAGCTTCTCCGATAGAGAAAGTGGAAAACCTCCGTCCGGGTATGTCTGTCATCATTGACAAGTAATCATGAGAGAGAGAGAAAAGAAATATATAGCCCTGTGGCAGGTCATGCAAAGAGAGTGCCGGCGGTTGGTTTCACGCCCGCTCTACCTCTTCTGTATGGTCATTGCCCCACTGTTTTGCTATATATTCTTCACCACCTTAATGGATTCGGGACTTCCCAAGGATCTTCCTGCGGGAGTAGTAGATATGGATGATTCGTCTACTTCCCGTAATATTGTCCGCAACCTGGATGCTTTTTCACAGACAGGGGTTGTAGCTCATTACAGTAATGTGACAGATGCACGCATTGCCATGCAAGAAGGAAAAATCTACGGATTCTTCTACCTTCCCAAAGGTTTATCGGCAGAGGCACAGAGCCAACGACAACCGACAATCTCCTTCTACACCAATTACTCCTATCTGATCGCAGGTTCCCTATTGTTCAGAGATATGAAAATGATGGGAGAACTCACTTCGGGAGCTGCTGCAAGGACCATGTTGTACGCCAAAGGTGCAACAGAGGATCAAGCTATGGCATATCTGCAACCGATTGTTATCGATACACACCCACTGAATAATCCGTGGCTGAACTATTCGGTATACTTATGCAATACACTGATACCAGGAGTACTCATGCTATTAATATTTATGGTAACTGTCTATTCAATCGGTGTAGAAATCAAAGATCGTACGGCTCGCGAATGGTTACGAATGAGTAACAACTCCATTTATATTGCATTGGCCGGGAAGTTGCTTCCCCACACTGTAATCTTTTTCATCATGGGTATATTCTATAATGTATACCTGTATGGATTCCTGCATTTTCCTTGCAACAGCGGTATATTTCCGATGATATTTGCCACGCTCTGTCTTGTACTGGCATCCCAATGTTGTGGTATTGTTATGATAGGAACCCTGCCGACTCTACGACTCGGATTAAGTTTTGCTTCCCTGTGGGGAGTCATATCGTTCTCCATTTCCGGTTTTTCATTCCCGGTCATGGCTATGCATCCTGTTTTACAGGCTTTGAGCAATCTATTTCCTTTGCGTCACTATTTCCTTATTTACGTGGATCAGGCGCTCAACGGATATAGTATGGCTTACTCATGGACCAACTATATGGCACTATTAATATTTATGATGCTCCCCTTCTTCGTGGTTCACCGCCTGAAGGAAGCATTGGTTTACTATAAATATATACCCTAAATGAAAGATATAAAATTAAAAGATAAGATAGCTCAAGGCATCAATGACCTGTTTTATATCTGGAAACGGGAGTTTCAGACAACTTTCCGCGACCAGGGGGTACTGATATTCTTTATACTCGTCCCGTTAGGTTATCCGTTGCTATATAGTTTCATCTATGATAACGAAGTAGTGCGTGAAGTTCCTGCTGTTGTTGTAGATGATTCACATTCATCTCTTAGCCGCGAATATCTCCGCAAGGTAGATGCTACACCCGATATTCAAATCGTCTCCTACTGTGCCGATATGGAAGAAGCTAAACAAATGCTGAAAAACCGGCGTGCATACGGTATCATTTATATCCCTTCGGATTTTAGTGACAATATTGCCAAAGGAAAACAGACACAAGTGAGCATCTATTGCGACATGAGCGGATTGTTATACTATAAATCAATGCTTCTTGCCAACACTGCCGTTTCTCTGGATATGAACAGGGATATCAAAATTGCACGTAGCGGAAACACGACCGACCGTCAAGATGAAATCACCGCTTATCCGATCGAATATGAAGAGATTTCCATTTTCAACCCGACTGCCGGATTCGCCGCTTTCCTAATTCCTGCAGTATTGGTATTGATTATCCAACAAACATTATTACTCGGCATCGGTCTCGCTGCAGGTACAGCTCGTGAAAATAACAGGTTTAAGGATCTCGTGCCTATTAACCGCCATTACAACGGAACGCTGCGAATTGTATTAGGAAAAGGCTTGAGTTATTTCCTGGTTTATATATTGGTAGCTTTCTACGTACTTTATGTGGTACCAAGATTATTTAGCCTCAACCAAATTGGGCAACCCAGTTCATTAATATTATTCGTTGTCCCCTATCTTGCGGCTTGTATTTTCTTTGCGATGACAGCTTCTATTGCCATTCGCAACCGGGAAACGTGTATGCTGATTTTTGTATTCACGTCAGTCCCCTTGTTATTTATTTCCGGAATCTCTTGGCCGGGAGCAGCTATTCCCCCGTTTTGGAAGTATGTATCTTACATCTTCCCCTCTACCTTTGGAATTAACGGCTTTGTAAAAATCAATAATATGGGAGCTACTCTTAGTGAAGTAGCTTTTGAATATAAGGCTTTATGGTTGCAAGCCGGCATTTATTTCCTTACCACCTGTTGGGTATACCGCTGGCAAATACTAATGAGCCGCAAACATGCAATAGAGCGATACAAAGAATTAAAAGAGAAAGAAAACTTATCCAAGCAGCCTAGTAATTAATGAGCAAGAATTACAAGAGAGAGAGTTAACGGTGTATCCTTTCCATAAAGGGTATGCCGTTTTTCTTTTTTTCGAATAAAAACATAAAAAAAATCCCCCGTTCCAAGAGAGTATAGAACGAGGGATTTTAGAGATATTATAAAGAGAGTATAATAAGTTTAGAACTTGTAACCTACACCGATAGAGAAGTTCATGTTCTTCGGGTTACTTACATTATCTGATTTGAAATCAACCACATTAGTAAAGCCAAATTCGCCATCCAAACCTACAAAGAATTTACCAATTTCGTAAGCAACACCTACACCAATACCGCAATCAAATCTTTTGCCACCCAATTGATCATCACCGTCACCAAAGAAATCACCTTTTTCAGTCTCACCATCATATTCATATTTAGCCTTACCTGCAATCCCAAATGCAAAATAAGGACCAGCTTTCACTACTACATTTTGGTTATCAGCAACAGCGAATCTTGCAGCTGCTAGTACCGGAATTTCAAGATACATTGGATTATACTTTATTGATTCTCCATCTTTATCATACTTACCACCTTTTTGAGAAATCATCAAAGAAGGTTGAATTGACCACATATCAGAGAACTGATATTCCATGCCAACACCTACATTGAATCCAATCTTCATGTCAGTATCCATATCCCCAGTAAAATTACTCATATTCATACCTACTTTGGCATTCCAAGAAATCTGAGAATAAGAAACGATAGAAACAAGTGCAAATAGCACAAAAATCAAACCTTTTTTCATATCATTCATTTTTTAGTTGCCTTCCTCTTCCCTTTGGTCAGCATTGTTAGTTAATAGTTTTGTTTTAAGTGCGGGGAATTATTCGCAACCGGTTAAAGCATTGAAACGCACCTTCCATATTTAACGTATATTTTGTAACCGCAAATATATTTCATTTATTTTATATAAAAAAATCCTAGATACTATATTTATTACATAAATGTTATTAAAGTGTGACTATATAGATGAAAATTATGCTCATCCGGTCTTTTTTTATGCCTAAATATTTTCAGGATCATATCACAATTAAAATATTCTTGCAAGATTTATACATTTACAATTATTAACCGACTAACTATTGCGCATTTACGAAATATTCGTAGATTTGCGAAGTATTCGTAATTAAACAACATCTCCATGGAAAAGTTAACTATACAAGAAGAAGAAGTAATGATCTACATTTGGGAGTTACAATGCTGTTTCGTAAAAGACATTGTTGCAAAGTATACGCAACCGGCACCTCCTTATACCACAGTAGCATCTATTGTAAAGAACCTTGAGCGGAAAGGATATGTCACACCGAAACGTGTGGGTAATACCTACCAATATACTCCCGCCATTCGTGAAAATGAATATAAACGTCATTTCATGAGTAGCGTAGTTCGTAACTACTTTGAGAACTCTTACAAAGAAATGGTTTCTTTCTTTGCCAAAGACCAGAAGATTTCGACCGATGATCTCAAAGATATTATCGATCTTATTGAAAAAGGAAAAGAAGATTAATAGAAAACATTCATCATCATGACTCCGGAACTAGCTTATTTTCTAAAGATAAATGTAGCGATAGCTCTGTTCTATGCATTCTATCGGTTGTTTTTCCATAAAGACACCTTCTTCCATTGGCGTAGGATGGCTTTGCTATGTTTCTTTGCCATCTCCATGCTTTATCCCCTATTGAATATTCAGGGATGGATAAAAGCTCACGAACCGATGGTGGCAATGGCAGATCTTTATGCAACCATCCTGCTTCCGGAGCAAGTTGTGACTCCTACACAAGCGACTGTCATAAATTGGCAAGAGGTTATCACGCAGTTCGCTAAAATTATTTATTGGAGCGGAATGTTATTACTTACCGCACGTTTCTTCGTACAACTGGGTAGCATCATCCGATTGCATTTCCAATGCTCAAAAAGCAATATACAAGGAGTACGCGTACATCTATTAAAAAAAGAAACAGGTCCTTTTTCTTTCTTCCACTGGATATTCATACACCCGCAATCACATACGGAATCTGAAATCAGTGAAATCATTACGCATGAAGAGACCCATGCCCGACAATACCACTCGGTGGATGTGCTTTTCAGCGAAATAATGTGTATATTCTGCTGGTTCAACCCATTTATCTGGTTAATGAAACGGGAGGTCAGAGGAAACCTCGAATACATGGCAGACCATCGTGTATTAGAAACGGGACATGATAGTAAATCATACCAGTACCACTTATTGGGACTGGCACATCACAAGGCTGCAGCAAATTTATCAAATAGTTTCAATGTTTTACCACTCAAAAATCGTATTAAAATGATGAATAAACGAAGAACGAAAGAAATAGGAAGAACCAAATATCTGATGTTTCTTCCCTTAGCTGGCATCTTGATGATTGTCAGTAACATCGAAATGGTAGCACGTACTACTGAAAAATTTGCAAAAGAAATGATGGGACAAGTAACGGAAGAAGTTGCCATGCAAGCTGAAACCACAAATATTCCCGAACTTTCTACAAGAGAAATTCAAGAAATCAGCCTTCCGCAAGGTACAAAAGGAAAGGAAGTAACGGAAACACAAATCAAGAGTGTACCGGATTCAGTTGTCTTTCAGGTTGTAGAAGAAATGCCGGATTTTCCGGGAGGGATGAAGGCATTGATGGATTACTTGTCTAAAAATGTCAAATATCCGGCTGAAGCACATGCAATCGGTGCACAAGGACGTGTAATTGTAAGCTTTACTGTTAAAAAGGACGGAAGTATAGCTGACACAAAAGTAGAACGAAGTGTCAATCCGTATCTCGACAAAGAAGCCATGCGTGTCATTGCTGCCATGCCTAAATGGCAACCTGGCAAACAAAGAGGGGAAGCAGTAAATGTAAGATTTACAGTTCCCGTTGCTTTCAGACTATCCGATCCAGAACTACCCAAGGCGGAAGAGATCAAACAGTCTGATCTGGACGAAGTAGTTGTAGTGGGATACGGTCCACAGGAAGATTCAACTCCCGGTGCAGTAGGTGTGAAAGGAGAAAACGCAGATCAGGCTTTCACTGTAGTAGAAACAATGCCCAAATTCCCGGAGGGACAAGCCGGGTTGATGCGTTATCTTGCTAGAAGTATCAAATATCCTGTCATTGCTCAAAAAAACAAAGAACAAGGCAGGGTAATCATACAAATGATTATCGGAACAGACGGTAGTTTGTCAAACGTAAAAGTATTACGCAGCGTATCTCCGTCACTGGATGCAGAAGCCATCCGTGTAGTGGGAAACATGCCTAAATGGGAACCGGGAATGCAAAAAGGACAGGCTGTCCCTGTTAAGTATACCCTCCCTATCACGTTCCGGTTACAATAAATAACTTCCCCGATACCGCTCCCTTTCCTCATCGGTGAGGAACGGGGCGTTCATCGGTGGGGAACTCTCTCCTCCCGGTGCCGGACGTATCTTTCCCCGGTGCTGAAAAAAGTCATTTCTTTTTCAGCTTTTCGCAAGGATAGTTATAAAAAGATCCTTATATTTGTTCGTGTAATAAAACATTATTCACATGAAAAGATTCGCATGGATTATCGGTTTAATATTCTGCACAATCTGCACCATACAAGCCAAAGACAGAGTTATCGAGCGGCCTCCTTTTCTAGCATGGAGCTCCAATAGTATTGAGATTGATAAAATTGTCATGAGTGATACCGTGACAACAGTGTATATAAAAGCTTTTTATCGCCCGAAATACTGGATTAAAATAGCAACGGGCAGTTTTCTGAAAGATAATAACGGAATGCTTTATCCTATCCGAAAGGGAGTTGGAATCACATTGGATAAGGAATTCTGGATGCCGGAATCGGGAGAAGCGGAGTTTCAACTCTTATTTCCCCCAATACCTGAAAATGTAACCAGTCTGGATTTCTCGGAAGGGGACTTCGATGGGGCCTATAAGATATGGGGAATACAATTAGACAAAGAGACATCCTATAAACAAAAACTTCCCAAAGAAGCAGTCATACACAAAATAAATAAGAAAGCGATATTGCCTACTCCTCAGTTGGCTTTTGGAACCGCTACACTCAAAGGAAAAATACTGGACTATCAAAAAGAGATGATGCAACAAATGAAGATGCATATAGAAAGTCCTGCATTGAATATCCACAATGAACAGAATATCATAAAGATCAAAGAAGACGGCACTTTTCAGGCGGAGGTCAAAGTAGCGTCCGTTACAAGTGTAGCATTAGAACTTCCTTTTGGCTGGATCGAGTGTCTGATAGCTCCCAACGAAGAGACATCGCTCATCATCAATACAAAGGAACTATGCCGCAGACAGGCGCATCTGCAAAAAAAGGATAAAACGTATGGAGAACCTGTATACTTTAATGGTTATCTGGCTAGTCTGCAACAAGAACTAGCTTCCGTAGATATAGATATTGTGTTGAAAAGCGTTTATTACATGGATATGTATAACGACATTGCCGGAAAAAGCGCAGATGAATACAAGGCCTATGTATTGGAGCGTCTTCCATCCATTCGAAAAGAAATTGCACAATCCACATACAGCAATGCGTGTAAAGAGCTATTAAATATTCAGGTAGATCTGGCAGCGACTGGTAAAATCGCCATGACGGAGAGAGAACTAAAATCAGCATATATCGCTGTTAATAAACTGAATAAAGAACAGACTGACGACTATTTCTACAATACCCGCATTGACATTCCTACAGGATACTATGACATATTGAAAGAGTTCACTTCTATCAACACTCTGAAAGCGCTATACGGTAAATATTACGCATCAACAATATACTTGATAAGTTTTCTGCCAAATTCTTTAGATGTACTTAAAGAGACACTGGGAACGGGACAGGGCCCCTTATTCGATAACATTAAATTTAATAAACTGTATCAATCCATAAAGGATTTTACCCCGTTAACAGCAGAGCAGAATGCCAAACTAAAAACTTTTTCTTCCCCGGCATACGCAGAGATGCTTACTCAAACGAACAAAGAAATAATAAAGAAAATAGAATTAAACAAAAGAAAGACAGGCTTCACTGTAAACGAGACGGGACAAGTCTCCAATGAGGACTTATTCCCATCCATTATCTCTAAATTCCGCGGACACACGTTGTTAGTCGATTTTTGGGCAACTTGGTGTGGCCCTTGTCGCACAGCCAATAAAGCCATTACTCCAATGAAAGAGGAATTAAAAGACAAGGATATTATCTACCTCTACATCACAGGCGAAACTTCACCCAAAGGCACTTGGGAAAATATGATTACCGACATTCATGGTGAGCATTTCCGTGTGACAAATGAACAATGGAGTTTTCTGATGTCCAGCTTCAATATCCGGGGAGTTCCTACTTATTTTGTTGTTGATCCGGAGGGTAATATTACTTTCAAGCAAACTGGATTTCCCGGAGTAGACACCATGAAAAAAGAGCTTATGAAAGCTTTGAATAAGTAATTCGAACGTTAAAAAGATAGTGACGGTATATGTTTAGGATAGTGACGGTATCATTATCATATACCGTCACTATCCTAAACATATACCGTCACTATCTTGTAGAGGAAAATCCGCCAACAACAATTGCTATATAAGTATGTCATCATAATTAGTTTATATAATATATTTAGGCATGGATTACGCGGATTATAATATAAGATTATTTTGCAAGAATACGTAATCCTAAAAATCAATAAATAAACGAGCCTCCGTAGTCTTTTCAAAGACTACGGAGGCTCGTTTTATATCCTATGGATAACTTACTGCAAAGCTATCCAACTCTAGATTCCACTTATTTATGCATTTCCACGATTTGAGTCGGCGCCATCTCTACATTCCGTCGATCTACTTGACGAACGACACTGGCAGCCAGGGATAAGAAAGCACGTCCGGTTACGGAATCTTCATCCAACGCAACAGGTGTACCATTATCTCCCCCTTCGCAAATGCTTTGTACGATAGGTATCTGTCCCAACAAAGGAACATTCATCTCTTCAGCCAATTTCTTTGCGCCTTCTTTTCCGAAGATATAGTATTTATTTTCGGGAAGTTCGGCAGGAGTAAACCAAGTCATATTTTCAACCAAACCAAGGATAGGTACATTTACCTTATCATTGGTAAACATATTGATTCCCTTACGGGCATCTGCCAAAGCCACTGCCTGCGGAGTGCTGACAACAATCGCCCCTGTCATGGCCAGCGTTTGAACAACTGTCAAATGAATATCACTGGTTCCGGGAGGAAGGTCTATCAGAAAATAATCCAACTCTCCCCAAGCTGCATCAGCAATCAACTGTTTCAACGCATTACTAGCCATTCCACCACGCCACAAAGTTGCCTGATCCGGATCGACAAAGAAACCGATAGATAATAATTTCACTCCATATTTTTCTACCGGAATAATCATGTCACGACCGTCGATACGTTCAGCATAAGGGCGTGCATCTTCCACCTGAAACATCTTCGGCATAGAAGGACCAAAAATATCAGCATCAAGCAAACCTACTTTATAACCTAATTTAGCCAAAGCAACAGCCAGATTCGCAGACACCGTAGACTTGCCTACTCCACCTTTACCGGAAGATATGCCGACTATATTCTTCACTTGCGGAAGGAGCTTGCCAACTTCCGGACGGGCAGCTTGTTTACTTTCCGCTGTGATCGTTACCTGCACATCAGGAGAGACATACGTATGGATAGCTGTTTCCGCAGCCTTCAACATTGATTTCATAAACGGATCAGTCGGTTTCTCAAAGATCAATGAGAAGCTGACAGTCATGCCATCAATACGGAGATTATCGGCAACCATCTCCGCTTCCACCAGATTCTTTCCCGTACCGGGATAACGCACCGTTGCCAATGCATCTAATATCAATTTAGGATAGAGAGTCATTTTATTTACTATTTGACGATTTACTATTTACAATTTAAAATCACCATTCGATTAAGTGTCAGTTCACTTTAAGGGCGATTGTTACTGCACAAAACTATTTACTTGTACTTAATCCGCTACGTTTGCTACGATTGTAGCTACGATAAGGATCGAGCTCTATTTCTACATCCGGTTCTTGCAATTGACCTTCCTGCGGAAGCCGGAATTTGATATACTTAATAGCTAAACCACGATCGAGCCATTGTTGTTCATAATAAGTCTTGATACCGAGAATATCATCTACCAAATCGGAATGATATAAATCTTCGGTCATAAACTCAACGGGAAGACGGTTTGCTTCAATCATGTATTTTGTATAGGTAAACATGAAGTTGCTGTCCGTTTTCAGGTGGATAATACCATTCGGCTGCAAGAATTTACGGTACCGTTCCATAAAATAGGTGGAAGTCAATCGCTTGGTTGCTTTCTTCATTTGCGGGTCAGAGAAGGTAAGCCATATTTCACTTACTTCGCCTTCGGCAAAAAAACGTTCAATGATTTCAATATTGGTACGCAGAAAAGCGACATTCTTCATTCCGGCCTGTAATGATTCCGTTGCTCCCGTCCACATACGGGCACCTTTTATATCAACTGCTATAAAGTTCTTTTCGGGAAACATTTTACCCAAGCCGACGGTGTACTCACCACGTCCGCAGCCTAGTTCGAGCACAATCGGATGATCGTTTTTAAAAAACTCCTTATGCCATTTTCCCTTCATGTCAAAAGGCACGTTATCTACCGCCGAATAAGGATATTCGAACACGTGTGGATAACTCGCCATATCGGCAAACTTTTCTAATTTATTCTTTCCCATATCAATCCTGATTAGACCGCAAAGGTACTGATTTTGACGCAACCGACAAAAAGAAATGGAGCACAGATTTCTCTATGCTCCATTCTTCTATAATATTGAATGCTTCGTGTTATTAAATCTCAACATTCACCTCAACGTTTACTTCTACATTTCCACCTTGTTGTGCTTTCAAATCTTCATAGAAAGCTGCACGGGAAATAGCAACATACGGTTGCAGGAAAAGAAATCCGATACCAAAAGTAAAAATACAAAGGATAGCCCAACCAATGAAGCTTAAATCAAGCATGAACAACTTCATCTTGTTCCCTTCCATCATAGCCATACTTTTCTCAATAGCTGCATTGTTTTTCATTTCCGGTTCATCTTTCAAGATAAAAGATGTCATTGCATAAGAATAAGACTTAATGATACCCGGTATAACCAGCAATAATGACCACAAAACTGTATAGACAGTCTGAAGCAACATAGTTACAAAAATACGTCCATAATCCTGGAAACCTTCGAACAAAACACCAAAGTCAATGTCTTTGCCTCTACATACACCAAGCATTACAATAGTAAAGCCGTATGCAACCGGTAGTCCGACAAACAATGAACATAATCCGCCAATCACAGGAATAGCAGATAATCCACCGGCAATAACTGAATAAATAAGTGCAGCAACGGCTGCCATAGGCCACTTTCCTCGAAGTGCCTCACGCGCCTGAGCACGCAGTTCTGAGTTTAGTTTTAACATAGTGAATAATATTAATTGATAAATGTGTTATTTCATTATATACAGTTATTCCACAATTGTCACCCAGCCATGTGTATCCGGCTCGTCGCCATACTGAATTCCACGCAGCTTATTGTACAATTTTGTACAGATAGGTCCCGGCTTACCGTCTTTAGAGATAACGTATGATTTTCCGTTTTCCAAATCATCGATACGCTGAATCGGGCTGATTACTGCGGCAGTACCACAAGCACCTGCTTCTTCAAACGTTTCCAGTTCTTCTTCCGGTATCGGACGGCGTTCCACCTTGATACCCATATCTTCTGCCAACTGCATCAAACTCTTATTGGTAATAGAAGGCAGGATAGAAGATGATTTCGGAGTGATATAAGTATTATCTTTAATACCGAAGAAATTGGCAGCACCACATTCATCGATATATTTTTTTTCTTTCGCATCAAGATAGAACTCGCAGGAATAACCCAGATCGTGTGCTTTCTTGTTAGCACGAAGGCTGGCTGCATAGTTGCCACCTACTTTATAAATACCTGTTCCATGAGGAGCGGCACGATCGAACTCACGAATGATAACGTACGGATTGGTAGAGAAACCACCTTTGAAATATGGACCTACCGGAGTTACGAACACTACAAACATATACTCTTCAGCAGGATGTACACCTACTTGGGCACTTGTTCCGATCAACAGCGGACGAATGTAAAGAGAAGCACCGGTTTCATAAGGAGGGATAAAACGTTCATTCAGTTTTACGACTTTCAAAATTGCTTCTTTAAACCGTTCTGTCGGAAGTTCTGCCATCAGAATTCCCTGGCAAGTAGATTGCAGACGGGCAGCGTTTTCTTCCAAACGGAAAATACGTACTTTACCATCCTTTCCACGGAATGCTTTCAGCCCTTCAAAGGCTTCCTGACCATAGTGCAAACAGGTTGCCGCCATGTGCAAATTGAGGTGTTCGTCACTACTAACCTCTAATTCTCCCCATGCACCATTACGGAAGTTGATTCTCACATTGTAATCTGTCTTCATGTATCCGAATGACAGATTCGCCCAGTCTATTTCTTTCATATTGTTATGTATTAGTTTATTTTCTATTGCATTGAAACGCAAAAATAACTTTTATTCTTCAGATAGCCTCTTTTCTTGCAATAATTTTTCGACTTCCCGGTCGGCTTTTGTCAGTTTATCCTTGCAAAAAGCAATAATCTCATTGGCTTCTTTTATTTTCTCACTCAAAATGTCGATATCCAGTTCGTTATTATCTATCTGGCGAACGATCTTTTCGAGACGTTCCATTGCTTGGGAATATGTTTCTTTTTTTGCTGCCACGATGATTGATATTTAATGGTTAATGATGAATGTTCTTACAAATACACAGTCGACGGATAGTTACTTTTCCACCACAGATTGCACTTCTCCTTTCAGCAACCGGGTTGTCAAGCGATCTCCCGGTTTCAGCGAAGATGCATCCGTCACCGCTTTCCCGTCTTTGATTGTAATACTGTATCCCCGGCTCAAGAGTTTATCCGGAGAGGCGTCTGCTATTCGCTGTTGTAAAAGTTCCAACCGGTGAGACTGACGGGCCAACAATGCTTTCGCCACTTGTGACAAATCCTTCTTTGCTGCCAGCAAAGAAAAACGAGCATCCGCAAGTTTGCGGTGAACAAGATTGGGAATACGGATTTGGAGCGCCTCCAACCTTCGTTGTTCCTGCTCAAGAAGCATATAAGCTCCCTGTTGAAGACGTACAGATAATTCTTCCAGATGCTCTGCTACTTCCGTTACCTGATGAATCAGAAGTTCGGCAGCAGCCGTAGGAGTCTTTACCCGGGTATGAGCTACAGAGTCAAGCACTGTATCATCGCGTTCATGACCAATACCGGTAATGATAGGTAATGGAAATTGCGCACATGCAGCTGCTAGTAAATAAGTATCAAAACCGGATAAATCGGAAGTAGCCCCACCGCCACGAATAATGACCACTACGTCAAATTCATTGATGCGGGCATTGATACGGTCTAAAGCCACCAATACAGACTCTTCAACCTGATTGCCTTGCATTAAAGCCGGAAAAAGTTCTGTATAAAAATAGAATCCGCCCGGATTGTGCTGTAACTGATGGCAGAAATCTCCATATCCGGCTGCGGTAGCCGAAGAAATGACAGCAACACGTTGGGGAAGAACCGGCATTTCAAGTTCTTTATTCAACGTCAAGACTCCCTCCTCTTCCAACTGCAGTAATATTTCCCGACGACGGCGAGCCATATCTCCCAACGTGTAAGCAGGATCAATACCAAGCACCGTCAAACTGTAACCATATAACTCATGAAACTGAACAGTTACTTTCACCAGCACTTTAATACCGGAGGTAAATAGTTGTCCGGTGCTTTCCTCAAAATAGGGTTTCAGCAAGCGGTAGATATTATTCCAAATCATCCCCCGTGCTTTGGCTACGAGATTATTACTACGAGGATCTTTCTGCACAAATTCCAGATAACAATGCCCCGTCGTATTGGAACGGACATCGCTCAACTCTGCCTGTATCCAATATTCATCGGGCAGGCATTGCTCCAGACTACGGCGGACAAGTGAATTCAGTTCTAAAAGGGAAAGAGAATCCATAAAAAAGAACAGTTAACGTTGAGTTGATTGATATGCCTTCCACAAATCGGGAATACCATATCCATATATATTATCCGGGAAATCAGCTCTATCACCTGACTGACGCACCAAATCAATAATCTGCTTTGCCGTCAGCTTCGGACAAGCTTGCCACAAGCAAGCTACCATACCGCACATAATCGGAGAAGCAAAAGAGGTTCCATTGGCGCGACGAAGATTTCCATCCGTTCCCATCACATCCGAATTTAAACCGACAGCCACTACGTCCGGTTTCACACGTCCGTCAGCTGTATTTCCTACAGAAGAAAACGGCGCCAGTTCTCCTCTTTTTGTTACAGCTCCTACAGTTATGATATTCTCCGCATCTCCCGGAGGAGTAATCTTCTTCCACGAACCTGCACCCGAATTTCCGGCACTGCACACAACTACCATTCCTTTATCGGCAGCCTTCGCAGCTTCACGGGACATCAATGCATAATGACCATTCAAGTCACGGTATCTATAATTCTTCGCAGGATCGTCAAATGAGTAGTAACCAAGCGATGTATTCACTAAATCCACTCCTACACTATCGGCAAACTCGATAGCTGCCGCCCAATAATCCTGCTCTACCAAATTTTCCGAATATTCGTCTTCACTACGCAGCAACCAATAAGAAGCTTCAGGAGCAGTGCCAATCATCACATGCGGCTGGTTCATAGCCATACAGGACAATACAGACATTCCATGACTGCTTTCTGCATAAATATCTGCCTCCGGATTCACAAAGTCACGCACACCGAGGATACGGATATTTTTCATGGCATCAATCTTATCCACATTATGGAAGCCGGCATCAATCACGGCAATAGTCATTCCCTGTCCCTTAAAGCCGGCATCATGCAGGAGATCGACGCGGCTCATAGCCGCTTGCGTGATTGCAGGACCGTAAAGGCTATCGGTGCGCAACGGTTTATTTATCAATGAGTCTCTTTGAAATGCTCTTTGCGTGATACCTTTCCACACCCTTTCTGTAGAACGTACAAAAGGCAGTTGAGCTATTTCGCTGATTAAAGTACTGTCATTACAAGAAACAGTAACGAAATTATCCCATTTCCCGGTCACAAGTACATGAACACCAGTTTTTCGTATGGCATCTACATACGTCCTGCAAACCGGTAAATCGGTAGAATCAATGGGCAATCCCTGTTTTTTTCTCCGCTCAATAGATTTCTTAGACAAATACTTTTCCGGTTTCTGCAAAGAATAGTCCGTAGCCGCTTTGTCTTTCAGACTAATCCGGTATTTTAAGGTATCTCCCGGAGTAAATTGGGCAGATACCCCCAGATACATATTTAGAGCGAGAATCAATACTATAAACTTCTTCATAAGTTATCTTTCTATTTTAATCAATCATAATTCTTCATTTTCTATAATCACCAGCCCGATTCCTCTTTGGGAAGCGATAAAAGCTCCTCCCAGCACCCGTCTTCCATCATAAAACACAGCAGATTGTCCGGGAGCAATGGCTGAAGCCGTTTCGAGGAAACGGACCAACAAACGTCCGTCTTCCAGTCTTTTCACCCGACAGGGAATCGGACGACTGCGATAACGAATCCGCACTGTCAGATCCTCACACCCGAACAGTTCCCGTTCATCCACAATCTTATCCTGCTCCGCCAACATGTATTCAGTTTCCAATTGGTCGGCATCTCCAAGCATCACCGTATTTTTCTGCGGATTGATTTTCAACACATAAGCAGGCTTTCCTAAAGCGATCTCCAGTCCTTTTCGTTGGCCAATCGTATAATAAGGTGCTCCTTTATGTTTCCCCAGTTTTACTCCTTCAGAGTTAACAAACCATCCCGGTCCGATTTCACTATCCAGTTCGGGACACTGCTCACGAAGAAAATCACGATAATCTCCTTTAATAAAGCAGACTTCCATACTTTCTCCTTCTTTCGACTTTGCTTCATATCCTTTCTCCGCAAGATACTCACGGACCTTTACTTTCGTATAATCTCCCAACGGGAAAATGCAACGTTTCAGCACATCCTGCCCCAATCTCCAGAGAAAATACGACTGATCTTTCTTATCATCGTCTCCGGCTACTATATAAATGTTTCCGTTTTTCTCTTCCAATCGCGAATAATGTCCGGTAGCTACCCATGCACAATTCAACTTATCCGCCCACTCCGTCAGAACACGGAACTTAAACAACGGATTGCACATCACACACGGATTCGGTGTACGCCCCTGCTTATATTCATCTATGAAGTTTTTTACGATGGTCTCTTTAAAAGGAATACGCTCATCTGCCACATAATGTTCAATCCCCATTCGTTCAGCTAACTCCCTGGCGTCCTGCGGTTCATCTCCCCACACACGCATGGTAACTCCTACGATCTCATATCCTTGTTCTTGCAGCATCAAGCAAGTAGCGGTGCTGTCTATGCCACCGCTCATACCTACCAATACTCTCTTGTTTCGTTCTTCCATTCGAATTTTGAAAATTTACATGGTTACAAATGTACGAGATTTCAAAGAGAAAAGTTGCTTTTCTGAAAGAAAATCCTTATATTTGAAATATACCAAAAGCGAGAACAATTATGGCTAACCCTAGATTACCGGGCATTTCCGAAAACGAAGAAGCCTTATTGTATGCCAAATTGAATGAGTACAACCGAGGCAGAGCCTCTTTTAAAGAGGCAGGAGTCTACTTGGTGGTGTTGCCCCGACCGGGGAAACCAAACTATTCCCTTTGGCTGTACTCTCCCCTGCCCGAAAAGCAATCTATTCTTTATATACATGACCTGTCACCGGACATTAACGAATCCCTCCGAATGGCCAGTACAATGTTTTACTATTCAAGGCGTTGCCTTATTCTCATGGATTACAATGAGAAAAGAATGCAGAGTAACGGTGACGACCTTATCTTTTTCGGAAAATACCGGGGACATTTTCTTCATGAAATTTTGAAGATAGATCCTGCCTATTTAAGTTGGGTAGCTTACAAGTTCACCCCAAAAATACCTAAACAGGAACGCTTCGTCCAAATAGCACAGGCTTATCATTCCATACATTTGGATATCATGATCAGAAAGTCGAGAGAGAAACGTTCATCAAGCCGCTATTTGGGAGAATTAGGGGAAAAACTGACTGACTTAAAATTAAAAGTCACACGCGTACGACTGGAAGACGATCCATACAAAACAAGAGTGAACGGCACTACCCCACAGTTTTTTGTCAAGCAGATACTGACTTTAACCGATGCCAGTGGAAACCTGGTTATTATAAGTATTCCATCAAAAAATCCCAGTGCGGTTTCATGCACTCTATCAGGGATAGAACATGAATACCGACTGGGAGATATTATCTACATTGCATCGGCGAAAGTATCACGCCAATATGAAAGCTATGGTTCAAAGTACACGCGCCTTAGCCATGTGAAGTTCGCAAGCCTCAACGTTTAGTCCAATCGTCCTTGACAAAACTTGCCGGATAGGAAATTTTATCCACCACTCCGTCTTTCTGACGAATCCAGGACGTAAATGTACGAGCCCCCTCATCTAATACGATGATACGGGCCCCGTTAGGCAAATGATTATATTCCGTATTTCCACCGGTGAAGCGTCCATAAGCCAGAAGAATACCTTTCCACATCACTGCATAATCATTATCATGATCGTGTCCTACAAACATACCCATCACATCACCCGCTTCTTTCATTGCCGCAAACATTCCCGTATTCAATTTAGGTGCACAAGCTTCCTCCATACGAGTTCCGCGAAGAATCGCATTTTCGGTACGGGCAGCTTCATTGTATTCAGGAAGAGGAATATGGAAAAAGGCAAGAGCCGGCAAAGGCTGTCCACCATTTTGCGCTTTATAAGCTGCACTCTGCTGGCGATACCAATTTATCTGATCGAATGTAAGCCATGCATATCCCTTCACATCTTTCAAAGGAGAATAGGAATGAGAATCCATGCAATAAAGCAAAGCTGCATCCTTCTTTACATTAGAAGACGATTTCACAGTTAATACATAGTCCGGCGATAAGACTGTTCCCCGGTCAGGCAATAAATTGCCGGGAACTTTACGGATAATATCATATAACTGTTCCCGTGTCATTCCCTGTTCATTGTCATGATTACCAAAAGTGACCACGAAAGGCAGTTTGCGTTTAACTACCGGTTCCAATACCTGCAACATTCCGGAATCTGCCGGAGCAGAATAAACAACATCGCCGGTAAAAATCACCAAATCCGGGCGTTCATCATCAAGCACCTGATTTATGCGTTCCAAAGCGATATCAGAAGCCCGGTTGCCGTATTTAAAATGCACATCGGTAAATTGCACAATTTTGAATTTACCATCTTTACTAAATTTCAGTTCACTCTTTTGAGCCATACAAAAAGTTGTTACCAACAAAAAGGTAAGTGTTAAGTAAATTTTTAAGAGCCGAATCATATTTATTTGTTTTAGGGGTTAAGAAATCTTCTCTATCAATACGGTAGCATAGGCTGATATACCTTCTTCACGACCCGTAAAACCGAGTTTCTCGGTAGTAGTCGCCTTAATGGAAATATCATCCGCATCAATTCCCATGACAGTTGCCATCGTCTCTTGCATCAAAGGAATATGTGCCTTTAACTTCGGGCGTTCGGCACAAATGGTTGCATCGATATTACCCACTTTATATCCTTTGGTAGCAATCAATTCCACTGTTTTCTTCAGCAGAATTTTGCTATCTATGTTTTTAAATTCTCCAGCCGTATCGGGAAAGTGATAGCCGATATCACGCATATTCGCCGCCCCTAACAAAGCATCGCAAACCGCATGCAACAATACATCAGCATCCGAATGCCCCAACAATCCTTTTGTATGTTCCAAAAGAATACCACCCAGCCACAATTCACGCCCTTCGACCAGCTGATGTACGTCAAAGCCAAAGCCTACTCTTATCTTCATATTTTGTATAACAAATGAGTACTAATGAATAAAAAAGATCAACGGATATAGAAATCCAGCAGTTTTTCCTCTTCCAGATAACCTTGCAAACGCTGTCCGATACTAACAGGACCTACACCGACAGGAGTCCCCGTAAAGAGTAGATCTCCGATTTTCAACGTTACAAACCGACTGACATAAGCGATAATATCATCTATCTTGAAAAGCATATCTGCTGTACAGCCACGCTGTACTTCTTTACTGTCGATCAACAGATTGAAGTTCAAATTTTGAATATCTTTATAATGCTCTACCGGAACAAAAGTCCCAATAGCAGCCGATGAGTCAAAACCTTTACAAAGCTCCCAGGGATTCCCCTGTTCACGGAACTTTCGTTGAAGGTCACGGGCTGTAAAGTCGATACCGACTGTCACAGCATCATAATAGCGGTTAGCAAAACGGGGAGCGATATTTTTCCCCAATCGGTTGATACGGACTACCAATTCCGTTTCATAATGTATCTCGTTGGAAAAGTCGGGGATGAAAAACGGTTTGCCATCTTTCAGAATAGCAGAATCAGGCTTCATAAAAATCACCGGCTCCGTATTTACTTGTGTATGTCCCAGTTCTTTGTTATGCTGGGCGTAGTTCATGCCTACTGCAATAATCTTCATTATTTCTCGTTAAAATTCAATCGGTTAAACATAACAGCCAAATGAGCATATAAAGACGTATTCTGCACCACAATATTCTCGGGTACACGGATTCGGAAAGGAGTAAAGTTCCATACGGCTTTTATACCTCCGTCTACCATCTTATCTGTAATTTCCTGAGCAATATTAATAGGCACGGTCAACACACCGATATTTACATCGTATTCTTTCATCTTTGCCTCAAAATCATCGGAGTGAAAAATAGGAATACCATTCAGGTCTTTTCCCACCAATTCCGGATTCACATCAAAAGCTGCCACAATCTCCAGCCCGAAATGATGCAAACCTGAATCCCGAAGCAAAGCAGCCCCCAGGCTACCTACACCAAACAAGAAGGCTTTGTGCATATTGGTAAATCCAAGAAAACTCTCCAACACTTCAATCAGCGCATCAATGTTATACCCTACTCTCGTGCGCCCGGAGATATTGACGTAGGATAAATCCTTGGCGATTTGAGAAGCGTCAATATTTATTTCTTTAGAGATTTGTGTAGAAGAGACATACTGCTCTCCTTTTTCTTTCATTAGTTTTATGTTGGACAGATACCAGGGAAGTCTGCGCAAGGTAGGCTCCGGCACTTTATCCGCCTCTTTTCGTATAGATGTGCTCATACTTCTTACTTAATTTGGTATTTTGCAAAAGTACAATCTTTTTTGAGACTGACAACCCTATAACTGAAAACCTTAATAGAGATTAAACAAAACAATGAAAAGAGGTTCAAATTTTGCTCTTTTCCATAAGTTTAATACTTTTGAAAAGGATTAAAAATGACGAGTATGAAAAATAATGATTGGAAAGATAGATTAAACGTAGTGTATTCCACGAATCCGGACTTCGGCTATGAAATGGATAACGATGAAGAGCAAGTTACTCTCGACAAAAACAAACAAAACCTGCGAGTTTCCATTGACAAAAAGAACCGGGGCGGTAAAGTGGTCACATTAATTACCGGATTTATAGGTACGGAAAACGACTTGAAAGAGCTGGGTAAGCTACTGAAAAGCAAATGCGGAGTAGGCGGATCGGCTAAAGACGGAGAGATTATGGTACAAGGAGATTTCAAAACCAAAATCATAGAGCTGCTTATCAAAGAAGGATATGCCAAAACCAAAGGCATAGGAGGTTAAACTAAATAGTATTTATAACTAAATATTTTAAAGATATGAGAAAAGTAACATTATTCTTTGCAGCAGCACTATTCTCACTGTTGTCATTCGCACAAGACAACAATGCTGATATCGTCAAGGTAGGCGATAATATGCCTGTTTTCACCCTTCATTCAACAGTGAACGGTACCATAAACTCTGAAGACCTGAAAGGGAAAGTTGTATTAATCAATATTTTCGCCACTTGGTGTGGTCCTTGCCAAAACGAACTGGCTGAAATTCAGCAAACACTTTGGCCTAAGTATAAAGACAACAAGGATTTCCGTATATTAGTAATCGGGCGCGAACATACAGACAAGCAATTAACGAAATACAACAATCGTAAAGGGTTTACATTTCCTCTCTACCCGGACCCCAAACGGGAAGTCACAAAGAAATTCTCCAGCCAATACATTCCTAGAAGTTACTTAATCGACAAAGAAGGAAAAGTGATATCTGCCACTGTCGGTTACGAAAAAGGGGATACAGAAAAACTGATGAAGGAAATAGACAAAGCATTAAAATAATCCTCCTAAAGAATATGCTTCATGTTATACATGGCAAGCTCTTGAGAAAAGGAATGGATAAAATCAGATTAAGAGAAAAGATGGTGTATCAAAAGTAAAATCATCTATTAGATTGATATCTAGTAATGAAAGTTATATTAAAAAGGAACGGCAATTAACTCGTAACGAATTAATTGCCGTTCTTATATCTTCAAATAGGGAGTTTTAATGAATATCCCTTAATGTGTTCATTTTTAAGGACCACATCATAGAATTTGAATCTGATTGATTATTCAGCTTTCAAAGTGAAACGCTTGAAATCAACAATCTTCAGTTCAGGGTCAGCAGCAGCCAACACTTCTCTTACAGTTTTCTTACCGTCCATGATATCTTCCTGGTTCAATAAGCAAACTTCTTTCAAGAACTTGCCCAGACGACCTTTCGCGATGTTCTGAATCATTTGTTCAGGCAGATGTGCAGCCTTCTCTGCAGAAACAGTAGCAATGATTTCTTTTGCTTTAGCTACATCTTCAGCTGTAATCCATCCTTTAGCCATGTTGCTATCCATGTGTTCTTCGCTGTCCACATGAGCCGGGTTGATGTTAGCTTTCTTCAGAGCAGCTTCTACAGCTTTCTGTACCTGTTCTGCTTTTGTCTTCTCAATAGCAACTTCAATTTCTTTCTGTTTTACTTCTTCAGAAACGCCATCTTCATCAATAGCAATCGGGTTCATGGCAGCAATCTGCATAGCTATTTGCTTAGCCAACTGCTCGTTCACTTCCTTGTTGAAAGCAACAATCGTGCAAAGACCATTTCTGTTCATGTGATTATAAACAGCAGTGCATACACCTTCTACAGTCATGTAACCATCCAGTTCCATCTTCTCACCTGTGATACCGCTACGGTCAGTCACTGCATCCTGTACAGTACCGTTACCCATCGGCAATGCTTTTACTTCGTCCAAAGTAGCGCATTTATTAGCCACAGCAAGATCAAGAATATCCTGAGTCAGTTTCACGAAATCAGCATTCTGAGCCACAAAGTCAGTTTCACACTTCAAAGCAACGATAACAGCACGGTCACCGGTAGTTTTAGCCAAAACGCAACCTTCAGAAGCTTCACGTTCCGAACGCTTAGCAGCAACAGCTTGTCCTTTCTTACGGATAATTTCCATTGCCTTGTCGAAATCGCCTTCAGCTTCAGTCAACGCGTTTTTGCAATCCATCATACCAGCTCCGGTCATTTTGCGCAGCTTGGTAATATCAGCCATACTTACAGCCATAATAATTTCCTTTATTTAAATGAATAATAATTTTCGAAACAAAAAAATGTGCCAATCTGCCAATCAAGATACAAGCGTATAAATATACTCTTGCACATTAGCAAATTGGCACATTTTATATATTAAGCCTCTTCGTCTTCCTTGATGAAAGCAGCAGCTTTAGCTGCGTTAATAGCTTCTTCGTCAGACTTGTCGAGTCTAGCTTTCACTGATTTCTTCTTGCCTTTGTTAGCAGGAGCTTCACCAGCAGCTTCCATATCGATCTTTTCAGCTTTTCTTTCTTCCAAACCTTCGATCATTGCAGCGCAGCAAGCATCCAAGATAACTTCTACTGATTTAGTAGCGTCATCGTTAGCAGGAATTACGAAATCTACGTTTGAAGGATCAGAGTTAGTATCAACGATACCAAATACAGGGATACCCAAACGGTTAGCTTCGCGAACTGCGATGTTTTCTTTCATTACGTCGATAACGAACAATGCAGACGGCAGACGAGTCAGGTCAGCGATAGATCCCAAAGTCTTGTCTAATTTTGCACGTTGACGAGAAATCTGAAGAACTTCTCTCTTAGAAAGGTTAGAGTAAGTACCATCGTTAGTCAATTTATCGATAGTAGCCATTTTCTTCACAGCCTTACGGATAGTCGGGAAGTTAGTCAACATACCACCCGGCCAGCGTTCGATTACATAAGGCATATTAACAGATTGAGCTTTCTCAGCTACAACTTGTTTAGCTTGTTTTTTAGTAGCAACAAAAAGAACTTTTTTGCCAGATTTGGCAATCTGTTTCAAAGCTTCAGCAGCTTCGTCTACTTTTGCAACTGTTTTGTGGAGGTCAATGATATGAATACCATTGCGTTCCATGAAAATATAAGGAGCCATTGCAGGGTTCCACTTTCTCTTAAGGTGTCCGAAGTGGCAACCAGCCTCCAATAATGTATCAAAATTTGTTCTTGACATCTTGTTTTTTCTTTAAATCGTTTACTTTCTTTTTTGTTTTTTCTAAACCAACCGCTGGGTAGTCTATGAGCAGAGTCCCAGTAGTTTAGATACTAAACATATTCCTCTATCAGGCAGCACATTAACGCTTGCTGAACTGGAATCTTCTACGAGCTTTCGGCTGTCCCGGTTTCTTACGTTCAACAGAACGAGGGTCACGAGTCATGAAGCCTTCTGCACGAAGAGCGGCTTTATCTTCAGCGTTCATCTTAACCAGTGCACGAGCGATTGCCAAACGCAATGCCTGAGACTGACCAGTGAAACCACCACCACACAAGTTCACCTTGATGTCATACTTCTCAGCAGCACCCAGCTTGTTCAATGGTTGTTTTACAACATACTGAAGAATAGTTGATGGAAAGTACTCTGCAAGGTCTCTCTTGTTAATAGTAATCTTTCCTGTACCTTCGCTTACGAATATGCGTGCAATAGCACGTTTACGTCTGCCTAATGCATTTACTACTTCCATTATATCTTATTTATATGAATTAATATCAATCATTTTCGGGTTCTGAGCAGCCTGTTTGTGTTCGCTACCAGCGTAAACATACAAGTTATTCAGCAATTTAGCTCCCAGGATATTCTTAGGAAGCATGCCCTTCACTACTTTTTTCAGTAATCTCTCTTCACCGTTCGGTTTTGTGATCAAACGGGCAGGAGTCATTTCTCTCTGACCACCAGGATAACCTGTATATGACAAATAAACTCTGTCATTCCATTTGTTACCAGTCAGTTTTACTTTGTCTGCATTGATGATGATAACGTTATCACCGCAGTCTACGTGAGGAGTAAAGTTTGGTTTGTACTTTCCTCTCAGCAATTTTGCAACTTTTGCTCCCAGACGGCCTAATGTTTGGTCTGTAGCGTCAACGATAACCCATTCTTTGGTTACAGTCGCTTTGTTTGCAGAAATGGTCTTGTAACTTAAAGTATCCACTCTAATTTTGTTTTTTAAATGTTACTACTAAAAATTTCTTCACCACTCATTAGTCTTCCCCGGACAAAGGAATACTAACTTGCTATGAATTAATCTCTTATCATTTTGTGATAATAATCGGCTTGCAAAAGTACGGCTTTTCTTTGAATTGGCAAACTATTTTTGTATATTTTTCCAGTCGCCTATTCTATTGAGAGTCTTCTCAATACCCGTTATTATTCATTCCATTGAGTTTCGGATTACTTTGTATCTCTTTCAGAGGGATAGGGAAAAGTTCATGTTTACCCTCCGTAAAATTCCGGTAAGCCGGATATGGTTTGTTCTCTTTCTGATTGACGGAACTGATCTCACCAAACAGTTTCAGAGCCTTTCCCAACACTCCCCAACGTATCAGATCATATTTGCGCTGTCCTTCAAAAGCCAGTTCAAAGCCGCGTTCCCAGTAGAGAGCCGTCCGGAACTTTCCTTCCGGTGTAGAGTCGTCAATGAAAGTCAGGTTATGTGTCTTTTTCCGTATGCTCATCATTTCATCATAATTCGCTTCTGTAATAGAAGTCGCTTCAGCACGTGTACGTACGCTATTCAACAAATCCCATGCTTTCTGTCTGTCCGTTCCTGTTTCATTATACGCTTCGGCAGCCATCAATACCACATCAGCATAACGCAAAGGACAATAGTTTACATCCGCATAATTGATATTCTTGTTCCATGACTCTTTCGGCATCCATTCCCGGCGCCATTTTCCCACATACCAGCTACCTGCACTTCTTTCTTCTTTTACATGCTCTTTTTTAGTACCATTCCAGGTATAACGATAGGTGCAAATAGCGACATCACGACGTTTATCGCTCGCTTCGAAGAAGTTACGCCATTCGGGGACTACTATAAAGAAACCGTTGGCACGTCCCATATACTGATTTGATTCAGATGCAGAAACTCCGGTAGGTTCCGCCACCTGCGGACCATTATAAATTCCCCATGCTCCACCGTTACGACGTCCTTGCGAATGATAGAAAGCAATCTCCCAAAGGCTCTCCTTATTATTCAGTACCCCCTGCGAGTAGCTTTTAAAGAGTGCCTCATAACCACCGTCATAAAAATCATGGTATCCTTTCTTTTCAAAAGCCTCCCACTCTTTTATCACTGCATCGAAATATTCCATCCGCTTACTTTCCTCCGGACGTTTCAACTGTCCATTCGACTGAAGGCTGTATCCTGCACGCTGCAAATATACACGCATCAGCAATGCACGGGCAGCTCCCTGTGTCACCCGTTCGGGACTGGAAGAAGCTGTGGCCCAATCCAGATTGTTCTTAGCGAAAGTAAGGTCGGATATAATCACGTCATAAATCACATCCCTGTCCACACGTTCACCAAAAGCAGATTCGTAGGATGATGAATAAGATGTTTTGAAAGGCACATCTCCCCAATATCTCACCAAATCAAATGCGAGGAAAGCACGCAGAAAGCGAGCTTCCGCTTCCAATGCTTTCAGACGGGTATTTTCTGCGTATCCTATCATGCCACAAATTCCGTCAATGGTGAGGTTAGCCCGGTCGATTCCCTCATATTTCAGTTTCCAGATACTTTCAATCCACGTATTCGTGGAGTTTAGCTGATAATGTGCAATATCGTGAACCTGATTGTCAGACTGCGTACGAGCCGTATAATAGGTATCGTCTGATGCAGGAGAAGCCATTTCGTACCAACCATAATGATTAAAGTCCGACAATGAACTATATATTCCCATCACTGCCATTTCCGCTTTATCTTCCGAATCGAAATAGCGGTCCCGGTCATATTTTGAGTTAGGTTCTTCCGTTAGCAAATCCTCGCAAGAGGTAAGCCCTGTAAATAACAAGGCGAATACGGCATATAATAGATGTATCTTTTTCATGATTACTATGTATTTAAAGAATTAAAATGCTACGTTGAGACCAAAAATAAAAGAACGGCTAAGCGGATACGCTCCAAAGTCAACACCCGGTGTCAAACCGCTTTTCATCGTAGAGACTTCCGGATCGAAACCTGAATACTTGGTCCAAGTCAACAGATTATTACCGGTGGCATACAAACGCAAGTTCTTCAATCCCACCCTTGCAATCAGATTTTTAGGGAATGTATATCCCAAAGTCACATTACTTAGTTTCAAATAGGAAGCATCCTCCACTGCCCATGAATGAATATAATTGTCTCCTTGTTGAGCATCATGATAAGCGGCTACGGTTTTACCAGCATTCAAAGCAGCCAGTTCTCCGGGATCTGTCACTTTCTGTCCATCCGAATTGATAGTCATCCAGCGATTAGAGCTATTCATCACGTCCAATGCGTTGTAGTTCAGGCTACCCACCTTACTGGTAACCAGTTTGGTCGCATTCAGCACTTCGTTGCCATAGCTGAAAGTCAGGAATATACTTAAATCAAATCCTTTGTAAGTAAAAGAGTTGTTCAATCCTCCGTAGAATTTCGGTTGAGCGTTACCAATGACCGTTTTATCATTTTCATCAATCACATTATCATCTCCGGTCAAGTTCTTAAACTTCCACATACCCGGACGAATCCGGCTTTTATCACCATGATAAGGTATCCCATCTTTCAGGGTATAGGTCTGCGTAGAAGCATCATAATTGAAATCATCTACCTGATACAGCCCTTCGGTGATGTAACCATAGAACTGTCCTAATGGTTCTCCGACAGCAATACGATGAGTGTTTTGGTTAAAGCCGAACTTGGCCTCATAGAGTTGTACCGCCTCACCGGTCAATGCTTTCACGGAATTTTTATTGTGCGACAGCGTTAGTGTAGTATTCCAACTAAACTTCTTTGTAGAGAAATTCACTGTATTCACAGTCAGTTCCACACCTACATTCTTCGTTTCTCCGGCATTAATCAACATGGTCTGATAACCGGAAGAATAAGGCAGCTGGGCGTTAAGCAGCAAATTACTACTCCTATTTATATAGAATTCGGGCGAAACAGTGATGCGTTGATTCAGAAAACCTAAATCGACCCCCATATTAAAAGTCTTGTTCGCTTCCCACTTCAGGTCGGGATTCGGTATCTGCTTGGAAGCATAACCGGGAGTAAGCTGATCTCCCATAGCTGTGATGATGGAAGACATCAAAGCAAGGCTGTTATAGCTACCGATTCTGTTGTTACCCGCCAAACCGTATCCGATACGGAATTTCAAGTCGGAGAAAACATTCAGTTTCTTTATAAAATCCTCTTCACTCACACGCCAGGCTGCCGATACGGCAGGAAAATATCCCCATTTATTATTCTTTCCGAATTTAGAAGAGCCATCCGCACGGAACGTTGCGGAAAACAAATACTTATCGGTAAAGTCATAGTTGAGACGAGCGAAAAAAGAGAGCAGATTATCATCATAGTTTTCATCGGACGAAGCAACGGATGGAGTACCCAGACTCATATCTCCCAAAATGAACTCATCGGTAGGCAACCCACTGACACCGGATTCGAGCACACGAGTCCAGCGTTTTACAAATTCCTGTCCCAATTGTACTACCACTTTATGCTTCTTCTGAAAACGTTTATCATAAGTCAAGACGTTAGAGGTCTGAAAACTTCCGGTCTCCGTATTCCTGATAGAGCCGTAAATACCGCTGCGTCTTCCCATAATAGATTGGTCGCCATAGAAAAGCTCCCGGCGGTAAAGCTGATAACGCATACCCGTATTGTTGCGGAAAGTCAATCCTTTGATGATTTTGAAAGTCAGTCCGCCATTGGCTTGCAAAGTACGTGTTTCCTTATTATCTTTTTCTTCAGCGGCGGCAATCAACGGATTCTGCATCACGTTTCCGTCTGCATCGCTTAATACAGGGTCTTCTCCTGCCAACAAATCCGAGTCATTACCACGTATACCAATGGTAGGACGGTATTGCAAAATCTGAACCATTTTATTAAACTTTGCATCTACATTACTTCCGCCTTCATTCGTACCGTTTCCGGCAACACCTGCTCCATACACTTTCAGATAATCGAAGTTGATACGTCCTGTAACGGAAAGCCGCTTATTCACTTCGCTTTTCACGCTAAGCGCAATGTTATGTTTGTCGCCGCCGCTATATACCATCGCACCTTCATCCTTGAAGTAACCATAAGACATATTGTAGTTCAACTTATCATTGCCACCGTTGACACCTACCCGGTAATTTTGCGTAACGGTAGTGCGTCCCATCGTACGGTCCAGCCAGTCGATACCTTTACGATTACCATAGTTTTCATGAAGATCGACAAAACCACCATAACGGTTTTGCCATGACCGCATACTTTCCTCGGGATCAGTAGCATCTCCTAATGTTCTTTCATAATCCGCCAACACAAATTCCTCTACACTTAATACATCCAACCGCTTGGCAAGCGTACGCACACCTACATAAGAATCGAAAGTAAGAGTCGCTTTCCCTTCACTTTTCGCACCGCTTTTGGTGGTGATTACCACTACGCCATTCGCTCCCCGGGCGCCGTAGATGGCTGTTGCCGAAGCATCTTTCAACACGTCGATACTTTCAATATCGGCAGGATCAAGGCTGGCCATGCCATCTTCCGTCGGAAATCCGTCGATAATATAAAGCGGTTCGTTGCTTTGCGTAATTGATATACCGCCACGAACACGCACTGACATCGTAGCACCGGGCTGACCGTCTGTTTGTATAATCTGCACACCCGCCATACGTCCCGCTAAAGCCTGGGTTACATCAGACGAAGGAACTTTGAGCAAATCGTCGCTTCTCACAGAAGCCACGGAACCGGTCAGGTCTTTACGCTTTACTGTTGCATAACCGATAGCTACCACCTCATCCAACAATACCGACGCAGCCTTCATGGTCACATCAATCTGTTTTCTTCCTTTCACGGGTACTTCCATATTTTCCAATCCGATAAAAGAGAAAACCAAGACATCTTTCTGCGGATCACTAACGGTAATGGTGTATTTACCATTGATATCGGTAATGGTACCCGTGTTTTGTTTTCCTTTCACGGTTACATTTCCTCCAATCACTTCCAAGCCTTCGTTGTCCACCACCTTACCGGTAACGGTCAAACTCTGGGCATAAATGCCGGATGCACCGACAAGAAGCAACAAAATGCAAATAATTCTACTTTTCATCATATTCTGTTTGTTATTTATATTCACTATGTTTCATTGTTTATCATTGATTTACTACCCGGGTAGATATAGGACTCCGGTCGGTCATTTCAACCACCCGATAAGCCCCGTCTATCTCATCGTAAAGCAACGAGGAACCCGTATATTGTCGAGAGTAAAAATTGCCATTCAACGCAGGATTGTCTGTTCCATAACTAAATACCGCCTGTTCGGTGCGATGACTCACTGCAAGTTCGGGTGCTTTGGAAGCATCCAAAACCGCTTTGATCGTCCAGTCGCCTACGTTAAAGGTATCACCGTCACGGTTAATAATAGAAACAGCCTCATCTCCTACCTGAATAATAGCCAGGAAACGGGTGGCAGAACAACCGTCAACCCGTGCAGTCAAATGCCACTGGTTAGGATACTCCGCTCCGGTGATGGCGGGCGGCACTACGAAACGGTCCGTTTGAGACAGCGTAAAAACATGTCCTCCAAACAGTTGCGTCACTGCCACCCATCCTTGGGTTTTATTATTTGTAGACAACGTTTTCTTTGTTACATCCATCTTAAATTCCGTAGGACTATGCAACAGCCACTCCCAGCGGACAGCCTCCGATGCCTCCAATTCATCATACACTATTACTGTATGAGGATGAAGCATCAACACGTGCCGACGATATTTAGTCAACGGAGTGGCACCGAATCCATTTTCAGGCGTCTGCTCAATACCTGCCTGCTTAAAGTAGCCAACCCACATCGGGTCATTGCTGATCCCTCTGTAAGCATGTGAAGCATCTCCCAAACAGTAACTAATATGCTGTCCACCCATAGCACGCGTCACACTGCCATAACCTTCGGTAGAATAAGGTTGCCCGATGCCGTTTACCAACAGTGAATTATGCGCCCTCGTATGGCGATAGGACATCAGATTATGAGCATCGCTGAAATTCTGATAATAACCCGTACTGCGATACACATCGACACCTTTATACAACAGGTTAAAAGCATTCTGACTGGCAGTAGTGTGACTGCCGGACCCGAATGTACTGGAACGGAACGAGAGTGCAAGATCCTTTCCCGTATCTTCCGGGGCACTGTGCATGGCTACTTCACCAGCGTCTTTATACCACACCATTTTATCAGCCCCGGCAGGAAAAACAGTGTTGTAATCCTGCTCGGTGCACATCCGGTAAAGACGCAATTCATAATCCCGGCGCAACAGCTCCCGACATTCTCCGGCATACCATCCGGCATAGGAATCACCCGTTTCACACGCCAGATAATCAGCAAAGGCAGCAACCAAACGGTTGGGTTCGCTACCCTTTTCACTATTGTCACCAAAGCCATTGCTTTTCGATCCCGGCGGGCAAGTATAAACCAACGAACGTCCGGCATTCTGATACCACGGATGTGATAGAAAATCGTACCGACTGATGAATGAAAGAAGAGACGGCATATACGCCAAAGTCAAGATATTGGCACTGAAATAACCGGTACCATTGTGCCATATACCGTCGCGATTGAAACCGGAAGCAGGAGCACGGGCTGTCCACAATTCATAATAATACTCCATCATGGGCAGCACTTCGGAAGAATAGGCCGGTTTGTCGTAAAGCGACAAAGCCACTTGAAAGAGGATGCGCATATTCTGCTGCCAAAAATGATTATCAAAGAGATGGTTTTCCTGAAAACCGCAATTTACCTTGTAATAGTAACGTGCCACACGCATCATCAGTTCTTCGGCAGCAGTACGATCGGAAGCAGACAAGTTATTATAAAGCAGATCGTAGGCTGCAACAAGACACCATGCGATGTTGCTGGCAGTAAAGTTGGATGCAAAAAGCTGTCCATCAGCAGGGGGAGCGACAATCAACGCTTCGAGAAGCTGGCGTAACTTTTCGGCATAAATTTCTTTTTGGGTTAAATGATAGGCCTGATAAAGATAAGTGGCATGTTGCCGGAGCTCTTCTGCACGGCTATATAAATCAGTCATTCCGGTGTATTCGGCTTTCAATGCCTGTGAAGCACGACTTTGTAGTTCTGCATATTCAGGGTGTGAAGTGACACGGTTACGAGCCTCTCCGATACGGTCGTCTAAAAAACAGTAAATACGAGGATGCAGACGGGGAGCATTTGCTAAGAATGTCTGAAAAGGAGGTGTTACAAATTCCGGTGTATCATTCTTTACTTCGAAACGATAGATAGCACTCCATTCACCGGGCGTAGTTCCATTAAGATTGGTGGAACGAAAGCGCCAATACCATGTGCCGACCTCCAAACGACGATGAAGATTATACATACACCATTCCTGCGGTTCGGAAAGTAGCGTTTCGGAACTGCTGAAATCTTCAGTACGTGAAAGGGAAAATTGCAGTCTTTCGCCCGTCTTCATGGCTTGAGGAACAATAAGAGGAGCAGGATTCAGATACAATTCATTATCTGCTTTGGGATAAGGTTGCGTTCGTATTTTATCCTGATAGGCATCGGGAATTCCGGCAGGCGTCTCTGGCTGCGTACTGTCCGGTTCGGGCAGCGAGTCAGATGTACAGCTACAGAACAGCTGTACCATGAACAAAAGAAAAACCGATAGGCGAAATGTGGTGTGCATATTATCTTCTTTTCTAGGTATAAGATTAGAGGGCTATTTTCAAAAGTTTCAATGTAAGAAGAAGGTAAAGCGGGATGGGGGGATCCCACTTTCCTTGAATTTCTATTGAGTAAGGTCGAATATTCAGTGACTATTTAAAGATTGTAATCATTGGGCGGCAAAGAGCTTGTTGATTAAGAGCTGTCTTAACACTGATACCCGCCTCTTGTGCATTAGTAACAACACCATCAGCTACATTAATACGTACACCAGAAACATTACCTTGGTTATTGATAGTACTAGAAGCATAATTCACTGTAGCAATCGTTTCTCTATCAAACATTTTGCCATTGACAAATTCAAACTCCGGAATATTTTTGAAGTCCTCACTACCAGTAGCAGGCACATCTTTCATTGTAAACAATGTACCCATAAATGCGCTCAATTGCGACAATGTAGGAATATACCATGCACTCAAATTTTCACTAGCAGGAGCATGTTCTCCCACCCATTTCTCATAAGTTGTTTTAAACGCAACATCTCCAAGACCTGTTAATAAGACGCCCGTAGTCTGTGTGCCATTTGTCATACCTGCAACAGTTTCGGTCAAAGCAGTCAATAATTCAGTATTAAGAGTTTGACGACCAGTCGCCACATTTTCAATCGCTACTGCATATCCGGCTATTGTCTTGCCCTGAAGTGCTACAGGATAATTAGCCGGCACATCATCACCAATAGCTTCCATCTTGAAAACAATACCGACAGCATCCGCTGCATCACGTACCACTTTACCTTCTGCATTGATATAACTACCAACCTTCATTTCCAACGCTTCATAATCCGGATCCACTCCTACTTCAATGTCAAAGTTTCCATCTCCGATTTCAAATTTAGCCATAATCTGCATATTAGCGTCCAAAGGTAATGTATTTGCCGGTATTTTAATCTCTTTACTATATCCACCACTCAATGCCATGGTTATTTCTTCTGTAAATTTACTTACATTTGAAGGAGCAAAAAAGAAATTAGCGAACCAATTGCCATCCGCAGAAGCAAAACTTGCATTTGTATAAGTCACAGGAGTCGTAGCAGTACATTTACCCTCTAAAATATCATATCCACTCAAAGCGTTGTATGTTATTTCCAGTTTATTAGCTGCCGCAGCTACTTCCGGATTCTTCGGTTTTACGCTCACATTAGCAAACGGGCGCTTTAATGTCACACTGGCATTACCAATCGTTTCCAATTTTCCGCAGAAAGCGTCGCTGGCTGCCATCAACGCATCATTTGTCAGATCGAATGATGCAGTATTATATCCTACAGCTCTCAAATCAGCAGTGTTATATACTTTATTAGCGGCACCACTTTCCGGCACGTATTCAGCCCAAAACAATGCTTTCGACACTTCTTTTTGTTCATCTACAGAAATAGTGAAAGATACCTTACCGTCTGTAACCGGTTTAGTTACCTGATCGCCTATCTTATTGCCATCAGCATTCAGTAATTGCATGATACATTGCATCGTATAACCGTCAGGAATGGTAACCGCACGGCTAAAGACGTTATTTACAGGAGCCTGTACAGAGATAGTAACAGGAGCATTGATTTCTGTTCCGTTGTCCGAAACGATTTCTTCTTGTCCACAGGATGCAAAAAGCACTACGAACAAAGCCATTAGCGAATAAAATAAGTTCTTTTTCATGATCTTAATTGTTTTATGGTTAAGCAATTCTTAATTGATTTGTCTATTTTATAATTCTCCAAGGTCTACCTCCAGATCACCGTCATAATCGGGGTCGATCCCTATTCCTCCATTAGCATCGGAAGTTAGGAAATTGCCACGTACCGCTGTGTTTTTGCCCCGTTCACAAGGAATACGGAAAGCAGTACGTGCTAGCACTTCATTCTTCTCATTCAAGATTTCGAGCTCTACAGGGATGGAAACGGTTTCTCCGGCATCGGTCAACACATAGTCGAATCCCAGTATCAGTTCTTTCGTACCATCGGCAGGGCGTTCAAAGGCCACTTTATATTCCATGTACATGAGCGAGTTCTTGGGTACATCGTCCCACAAATTGTAGCCGGTAGGCAAATAATCACTGTACTTCACACGAGCGGTAAAACTTTCACCTTTCAGTCCGCCTGTGGACAGTTTATTGAGAAACGTCGCTACATCTTTAGCCACCAATTCATAGCATGCTACAGGACGATACAGTTCAACGTCAAGGCTTGTTTCAGCTCCCCAATGATTGCGGAAAGAAGTCAGGTCCGCTGTAGTAGAAGCTGCAAAAACATCTTTATAGCGGCTATTCCCTATATACTTTCCGGCAGGAAGGATAAAAGCCAGATTCTTGGCATCGTAAACAAGTCCCTGTTCCGGTGTCTCCGCATTCACATAATCGACCCACACCAGGATGCGGTAATTACGGGCGTGCAGCTTCATACTAACAGACAGACTGGCACGGTTAAAATCCTCTTCATATACCGTTTGCCGTGCCGCCACCTGTCTATCCAAATAGGCTTCTACGATGAAACGACGCAGATAGTTGGTTTCCGACGCACGGGTGATGGTCACCGGTGCTCTTTCTGCCAAACTTAGATTCATTGCCAGATTAAGGTTGAGTGTTACAGCTGTCGGATCCACTCCCAGTTCTCCTTCGGGAGTCATTTCCGGTTCTTCGTGCAGGCTGCATCCATTCACCAGCAGGGTGATGAACAACAAGAAAGTGCACTGTGCCAGTATATATAAATTTCTTCTCATATTGTTATCTTATTTATATGTATGTTCCTATCTAAGGTTAGAAGCGGTAGACTAACGATGCTCCCACACGGGTTATCCCCCAGTAATGACGGACACGCGTATCCAGCAGTGCGCCGTTGTCTACATTATAATAGGTGTTATACTTCATGTTGGCATATCCCACTCCCAGATTAAATTCCGCTCCCCAGTGTCTGGAAAGAGGGAGTTTGTAACCGTAGCTTATTCCGGCTCCCAACAGCGGACGATCCGTATCTTGATAACGGTCATCGTTCCACTTCACGTTAAACCATGCCACGTGGGCGTGCAGTCCGACAAAGTGTCCCCGTCCTGTTTCATTTCCTATCCACCAGCGGGCTTCAGGTTGCAATGCTACCGTACGCACGCCGTGCTTATCCCCCAAGTCCCACAAACTGCAAGTCAACGGCAACTCTACCGTGATCTTTTTATGCACCTGCATTTCCACGGCAAGGTTCAGCAAAGCACAAGCATCATATATTACATTCGTTTTCAATGCCAGATAGCGTTGACCATCAAAGGCAGTCGCTTTCTTTCCTGCATTCTCTTTGCCGGATTGGCGTTTATCCTCCTCCTTTTTTGAAGAAGTCGCAACTGCTATTTCCTGCTTTTTCCCGCCGGGCTTGTAGACCGTAGTTTCCTCCGGAGCTGCCGAAGTCTGTACACGGGGTTTACCGGGAGTCTGTGCCGACAAGACGGTTATGCCCGATAATGCAGCCAACAGACATATAGTTCTTATATTAAAAGTAGAGTGTCTCATATATTCGTATCTTTCATGTTCATTGATCAGATTTCCAGTTCGGGCACTGTATCCCTCATTACCGTTTCGTACCCATCCTCATTGATGACAGTAGCTTCACCTTTATAAGTGATATTCACCTTCTCTTGAGTGCTGCGGATAAAGAATGAAGGAGCACCGTCGGATTTCAGGTTAACACTGATTAGCCATCCGCCCACTTTGATACGTCCGTCGGACAAGATTTCGGGATCTTTGGCAGGATATTTCAGTGCATGTGTATTGATGACAGTGGCAAAACGATATACTTGTGCCTTTTCCGATGTAGCGGTGAAATGCCAGTGATTAGGATACTTCTTGAACACCCCTTTGTCATCAGCACGTAGCCAGTTGACTGCCGGATAGAAAAAACGGCTCGTCGTATCTGTCTGCAATGTTCCGGTGGAGAAAAGATAAGCGTCTGATGCTCCTCCGCGGTTCGTGGCTTGAATATGCACGAAGCGATGATTCGATTGATCCACTGTCATGGGATTTTCTGTGGTATGCAGCAAAAAACTCCAGTTTACAGGTTCGTCTGCCACGAGTTCGTCATAGATAAAGATGAGTCCTGTCTTTCCCAAATTGACAATATGACGGCGGAAAGTTTTCACATGGTTCTCATCCCAGCCATTTTCGGGCGTATAATGCACCTCCGACTGTTCGCCGCGTGTCAGCCAAAGCGGTGAAATCACTTTTCCGTAAGCATTGGAAGCATCACCCAGCACATACCCGATCTTCTCGCTGGCATAATAACGGGGAATCCATCCATATCCTTCCGTACCGATACGTTGTCCCATACCGTTCACCAGAATCGTATTGTGAGCACGCGTGGCACGATGGCACAACATACTATGTACGTCGGTAAACTCAATGTGGTGTCCGCTACTGTAAAATAATGGTTTTCCACCATAGAACGAATTGAAAGCATTCTGATTGGCAAGTGCATGAGAGGTAGAACCATAAGGGCTTGACCGGAAACTCCACATCGCATTTCCACCTACTCTGTCCCAGTTCGTCTGGAAAGAGGCAAGTCCTGTTGCGGGGAAGACGTATCCTGCAGGGAGTGCTGTCAATCCTTCACCTTCCGGCAGAAGTTTATCACATTGCAGGCGGAACCAGGCAAGATCACCGGGCTTACTCAATAAGGCTTTCTTCATATAATCCGGTTCCACTTTCAATGTGCGGCGTACGAAATCAGCGGCATACGTGTTTCCGGTAAGGCGTGCCAGCGCATCCAAATAGCCTATACGGATGCTGTTGGGACGTCCCACATTCTGATGCGAACTTCCGTTTCCTCCGGATTTGGAAAAAGGAGGTTGCTGGAAGATGGTATACATGATATTTCCCTGATACCAAGGATCGGAAAAGAAGTCGTAACCGGTCAGTTTGCTATAATAGTAAGGCACTTCTACTAATGTACGGGTGTTGACCGTAAAGTAAGAATCGCCATTGTGCCAGCCACCGTCTTTGTTCAATCCGGGGAAACGTGCCAACCATACGTTATAACAGTAATCCACCCATGTATCGGCTTCGGGCAGATCGCCATATACACTGAATGCCGCCATTGTAAGGATGCGAAGTGTCATCTGCCACACATGATTGTCGGCGATGTGGTTCTCCATCCGGTTATTAAAGTTCTCATACATTTCACCACCTTTATTTTTGATGGCTTCCAGTAATGCTTTCTTTTGTGATGTATTCAACCGGTCGTAGAAAGAATCATAAGCCATAGAGCAGAGAGACAATAAGCTAGAAGCATTAAAATCTCCTTTCACATTCTTATCTTTATCCCAGTCGGCCATGATAAATACCCGTTTGATGGCTTCGTCAGCATATTTAGTATCCTGCGTCAGCAACCAGGCCCGTATCAATGCTTCGGTATTGCCTTCTTCCGCATCGATGATGCGACGGCTTTCACGAGTGAGGTATGAATTTATCTGCATCTCGTTCTTCAGATTCTTCACCTGCGAGACATTAATATCTTTCACTGATTTCATTGGAGTCTGAAGTACCTGATCTGCACGCTCAAGATACCATTGTCTTTCTGCCTTTTGTTTGCTGTGATTTATAAAGTCCTTCCATTCGTTCTTCATGATCCACACACGCGGATGGTCGGCAGGTAGTTTTGCCAACACAGTTTTCAATGAAGGCGGACAGAATTTGCCCGGACGATCTTCTACGGTGACTTGCTGTGTGCTTCCCCAAGTCACTTGTCCGTTTTCTACGTAACCGAACTGCCAGTACCATACCCCCGGCGCAAGCGGTTGTTCCGGATTATAGAACGGCCAACGAGTTTCCACCTGAACAACTCCGGACTTCAATCTGGCATCCTGCGAATAACGTAACCGATAGGTAATCTTCGTTTTATCTACCTTCTTTACTTTGTGTTCGAATCCATCCAACGGACTGTCCTGCGAGTTCATGTCTGAACGGAGCGGCCACTGAAAAGAAACCGCGCGGTCATTAACCACCGCTTTATCAAGAGGATAAGGAGTGGCACGCATTTCGTGCATCAACGTTGTTTCCGTCAACTTGATGACTGCTTGTTTTTGCGCATGTGTCATCTGTGCAGCCACAGACAAGATTACGAATGAAATCAATAATACTTTTTTCATGATATCAAATGATTGGTTTTTCTGTAGGCAAATGTAGATAAACCGTCCGAAACGGAACTTTCAATTCATTTCTTCCTTCTCTGATACTGTCTAACAGGACTTTGTTTTCGTTCATTTCAACTTAAAATTCGTCCAAAACAAGCGTTACAGGAGGCTACAAAGAGGGTAAAAGGGTAAAATAGCCCCCAAAACGGAATGACTGGAATTGATAGAAAAATGAAGGTTATTAGTTCTTGTTTAGGTTTTCACCACAGAGGACGCGGAAGACACAGAGGTGAATTTGGTTTATGACTTACAGTGGTGACCCTAATTTTGATGCGTAATCCTCTACTATAAAGTTGAAAAAATATAAAAACATCTGCCACCTGCAACCAAACGCGTGTAATACACTAGTTGACAAACAGTTGTAGCGTTGCAGATACTGTTGCAGATAGGTTGCAGATAAAGTATCTGCAACACAGTATAAGCCTTGCATAAGCCAATTCTCCAGGAGGGCAAAAGTTTATTGTATACATTAACTTCCCGTTTCCAGGCGGGGAACTGTCGTTTCCGGCATTAGAAATTACAGTTTCCACGGCAGGAAACGAGAGTTTCTAAGGCAGGAAAACGACAGTTTCTAAGGCGGGACACTACAGTTTCTACGTAAGGATACTATCGTTTCCCCGTAGAGACACCACAAATTATCCATAGAGTCACCCCAATTATCCCATAGCTTTGCATAAAGGAATCAAGGCTTTTTCTTTGATTATATAACGCGTTGCAGATACTTTATCTGCAACCTATCTGCCACAGTATCTGCCACGTTCCAACTATTTGTCAATTAGTGCATTACACGCGTTTGGTTGCAGGTGGCAGATGTTTTTATGTTTTTCAACTTTATAGTAGACAAAAAACTCTCATTCATTTCTGTACCGGCATGAACAAGATTCACCTCTGTGTCCTCCGCGTCCTCTGTGGTGAACAAATGCATAACCGCAAAACAATTACTTAGTATGCTGCTTCACATACTCCGATGGCAGACAACCGACATACTTCTTGAAACTGGTAGAGAAATAAGAAGAAGATCCGAACCCTACCATTCCGCTAATCTCCGAAATGGAGTAACGCCCTTCAAGCAACAATTTACACGCTTTATTAAAACGGATGCGCCGGATAAAGTTGGCAGGCGGTTCACCGGATATGGAATTCATCTTGAGATACAGTGATGAACGGCTCATACAAAGCTGGCTTGCCAACTCATCAGAGGTGAAGTCTTCATTACTGATATTTTCTTCTACTACCTGAATAGCTTTGCTCATGAATTCCTCATCCAGATTATTCGAAGTCATTTTAGCAGTATCTATATCAATCGTATTCGAATAATAGTGTTTCAGCCGTTGGCGTGCTTTCAGTTGATTAGCTATTTTTCCTTTCAATAAATGAATCGAGAACGGTTTGGCAATGTAATCATCCGCCCCAGCCTGAATGCCTTCCGTCTGTGCATCGACACTTCCTTTGGCAGACAACAGCAGGACGGGAATATGGCAGGTTTGCAGATTTCGTTTAATAAGCTGGCAAAGTTTGATACCGTCAATACCCGGCATCATCACGTCGGAAAGGACAATGTCCACACGATGCTCTTTCATAATAGCCAATGCTTCTTCGCCGTTTCCGGCGGTCAGCGTCACATAGTTCTGCCGGAAATTATCTTTCAGGTAATCCACCATCTCTTTATTGTCATCTACCAACAAGATAGTAGGACGCTCTTCCTCACTGCCGGCTTCTATCTGATCACCGTCCGATAGTTCTTCTGCAACTATAACCGACGCATCACCAGAGAAATATTCATCAGCCACCGGAAGCTCCCGGAGAGAAGCAGATGTTTCGACTTCATGTGTCGGCAATTCACGTTCTTTCTCCGTGAAGGCAGCCATATCAGCAGGTAGCGTGACTTTAAATTCGGTATATTGAGCAGGTTCGCTTGCTACCATAATAGTGCCGTGATGCTTTTCTACAAGCATCTTCACCAATGACAGCCCGATACCCGTCCCCTTTCGCTGACCGTCTACCTGATAGAAACGTTCGAAAATGCGGGTTAGCTGTTCCGGAGACATACCGATTCCGCTATCTCTTACCGTGAAACCATAGGTATCTCCCTCTGTCCATAAGGAAAGCGAAATACTTCCGCCGTCCGGTGTAAACTTAAAGGCGTTAGACAACAGGTTCATCAAGATAGTCTCTACATACGTCCGGTCCGCCGGAAACAATCGTCCTTCCAGATCGGATTTTATATGAAAGCTGATAGCACGCTTCTGCGCATTTTCTTTAAACAGAGCAAAAGCATCTTGCAACAGTCCTTCTACATTCACCTGCGCAACATGAATGGGCATTGCACCTGCTTCGGCTTTACGGAAATCCAGCAACTGGTTGACAATGTGCAACAACTTACGACCGTTCTTATAAACGTAATCCAGTTTCTGCTGTACCGGAGTACCTTTCAGATTGCTCTGCCCCAAGAGTTCCTCCAACGGAGCCAGTATCAGACTCAACGGAGTACGCAACTCATGAGACATATTCATGTAAAAACGTACTTTCTCCTGACTGATTTCTTCTATCTTGTTTCGTTCTATCTGTTCGATCCGGACTTGCATCTTCATTTTGGCACGGGCAATAAAGAAATAGATCACAAAGACGAGAAGCCCTACAGAAAAGAAGATGAAAAGTGTCTTTGCCCACCAGGTCTGATACCACATCGGAATGATATGCACAAAAAATTCAGTGGTCGCCTCGCTCCACTTTCCATTGTTGTTACATGCCTTCACCTTAAACACATACTCACCGGGCGGGAGATTGGAATAACTTGCCCGTGCAAAGGAAACATGACGGGAGTAGTTCCACTCGGTTTCAAAGCCTTCCAATTTGTAAACGAACTGGTTCCGTTTGCCAGCCAAATAGTTGATAACGGCAAACCGGATATTAAAAAGTTTCTGATCGGAAGGGAACGACATACCCAGCATCCGCCCTTGCTCGTCCTGATAATAACGTACCCGTTCACTTTTCATATCCGTAATCACCTGATTTAAGACAACGGCTCCTGTTACCACCGCATCCGGGGAATATGGATTATCACCCAATTCGTATGGTTTGAAATAGGCAACACCCCCAAGAGATCCCAGGAAGAATGTACCATCGTGCGCTTTGCAAGCTCCGAAATAGTTAAACTGATCGTGAGGCAATCCGTCCTGCTTCGTATAGTTGAGGAAAGTACCCTCCTCCGTATTGAAGCAAGCCAGTCCCTTGTTAGTTGTCAACCATAAACGCCCCCGTTCATCTTCCAGTATATTATAAATAAAGTCGTTCGGCAAACCGTCTTTCATCGTATAGTGTTTCCAGGCAGTCGGTGCTCCTTCCTTATAGCAATATAATCCAGTAGAAGAACCGATCCAGATTTCATGACGGCTATCCTCTTGTACACAGAAAGCCTGTATCAACCCATGCAGATAAGCCGAAGAGGAAAGATGCAGTTCTTCCAGTTTCCCGCCGGCATACAAAAACAGGCTCTCTTCCGTTCCAATCCAGATTCTTCCTTTTGAATCGCGAAACAAGGTATATATCAATACATTCTCCAACTTTTTATGCTTTTTAGCCAACGGATGCTGTGAAAGTTCGCCGGTCTGTTTGTCGAAAAGGTAAAGTCCGCTCATGCCGCCTACCCAAAGCGTTCCATCCGTTCCGTCTAATAAGGAGTAACAACTGTTAGTCAGGGAAGTAGAATGGGGAAAGGAATATGTTTCTATCCTGCCACTCCGGTGATGCAGACGACTCATTCCCCCTCCATGAGTGCCGATATAGACACTTCCATCCTTGTCCGTCCATATACATTTTATATTGTCCGACTTTAAAGCATTGGCGGAAGTACCCGTCCGGTAATATGAAAAGACTCCGGTTTTCCGGTTATAATAATTTAATCCGCCGTCGTTCGTGCCGATCCAGAGATTGCCATTATCCGGGTCTTCGGCAATACAGCTCACCGTGTTATCACTTAACGAATTCCGCCAGGCGGAATGTTGCAAGCGTCCGAATGCCGGAGCAAGGGGATGATAATAATTAAGCCCGCCATAAAATGTACCGATCCACATTCCCCCTTGATTATCTTTCAAGATAGAGCGGATGGAATTATGCCCCAAGGTAGTCGGATCTTCAGGAGAAAAACGGCAGATACGGAAAGTTCCCGTCTCCGGTTCAAGGATAAGCAAACCTTCCATGGTTCCTATCCAAACCCTTCCTTTATCATCTCCGGACAATGTCCTGACCGAGTTCGTAAGGAAATAAGCAGGAGTATTTTGCTTGTTATAATGATGTTTTATTTGAAAGTTGTTATCCACACAATACACCCCGTTTGTCAATGAAGCCAACCAACAGTTGCCGGTTTTGTCGTCATAGAGCATATCGGAGATGGTTTCTCCTTTCAACTGGAGAAGAAGCCGGGTCACGTTTTCGTTGCGTACATAATAGAAATAGACACCTTCCGAAGTTCCCAACAGGAAACCGTCATTCATCCGGCAAACAGAATAGATCGTTTTTCCGGCAAGTTCCGGCTGCACTTTCATCCGCCCGGTCTTTTTATCAAAAATCACCAGACCGATATTGGTAGCAAGCAAAAGCCGGTCGCCTTCCTCCGGTTCTCCGATAGCCAATACTTGCATCGGCTGATTGTCCGGTGAAGAATAATTGGTGAAATTATTCCCTACTATATTATAACGGGATAAACCGACCTGTGTGCCTACCCATACCGTACCTTTCGAATCAGTATGAAGTGAATAGACATGATTGTTTGCCAGACTGGTCGTATCATCCGGCGCTTTATAATATGAAACGAAACGGGAACCTTCATACCAGTTCAACCCGTCTATGGTTCCTACCCAAATCTTATTATTATGATCTTGTGTCAGAGCGAGCACAGTATTTTGCGACAACCCGTCATCCACGGATAATCGCTTAAAATGAATGAAGCTGTCGGCGGCCGATACAGCCAAAGGAAAAAATAAGATGCAGACGGTTAATCCGAATAGGTACTTAAATAGCAAATGCCGGTCTTTCATGAGCTAATATTGAAGAATTTATCGTAAAGATAAGTATTTTCAATTCAATCTGATAAATGAATCCCGTTTTTTAACTCATATAAAGGACCGGTATCGACTCAAAACAGGACAACCGCGCCAAAGTCCGACAGTTATGAATTCATATTTTAGACGCGGTTGCCCTGAACTTTAATTTTTTTTACGGTTTCTCTTCAAGTTAGTAAGACGGATTTTCTGATTTTTCTTTCAGATCTTTATAACGTTTCAAGGCTTCCAGATAATAATAATCGGCATAATTGAGCGGAGTATCAATTTCACTGTCGTGCGGGAAACTGCCAACCGAATGTAACAGGATGAAGCCATGATTTTCTCCTTCCTTGGCCAAATAATCATCAGAGGATAACTGTTTCAGGATATGCTCCGCATAACGGAAATATTCTTCCCCTTGTTTCTTGTCGCCATAACCACTCAACTCCAGCAATGCAGAAGCTGTTACGGCAGCTGCAGAAGCATCCCGCGGTTCATTCGGAATATTGGGAGCATCATAATCCCAATAAGGTACATAGTCATTTTCGGACGGACGGTGATCGATAATGAACCGCGCTATTTTATGAGCGGCATCCAGATAGTTCTGCTGCTTAGTGAAGCGATAACACATGGTATAACCATACACTCCCCAAGCCTGTCCACGCGCCCAAGCGGAAGAATCGGCATATCCCTGAAAGGTTCCTTTCGACTCTACCTCACCGCTATCTGCCAGATAGCTCACCACATGGTAGGAGGTCATGTCCTCCCGGAAGTGATTCTTCAACGTTTTGTCGGCATGAGAGATGGCTATTTCACGATATTTCGGATTATTGGTTTGCTCCGAAGCCCAGAACAGCATTTCAAGGTTCATCATATTATCAATAATCACCGGATAACTCCAATCGCCGAAATCCCACGAACGAATCAGTCCGACTTCCGGACGAAAACGGGAGCACAAGCTTTCTGAAGAATGAATCAGAATCAAACTGTCCGTTGGCTCCGGTTTCAAACGGATGCCCTGCCCATAACTGCAAAACATCATAAAACCCAAATCGTGATTACCTGTATAATATTGCATATCCTGCAGACGGTCCGTATATTTACGCGCCTCTTTTGCGAGAGCCTCATCACCGGTCAACTCGTATGCCAGCCACATGGAACCGGGATAGAAACCACTCGTCCAATCTGTGGGGTGCTCCAGTCTGTACTTTCCTTCTTTGATAGAACGGGGAAAACAGGCGGTATCCGGTTCATTCTTCAATTGTTCTGCCATATAGAGCAACTGATGTCCCGATGTTTTCACTGCATGATCGAACCATGCCATCTCATTTCCTTTTGAAGCATCGCAAGCAGTCAGGAGCGCCATACTCCCTACCGCTAGTAAAAGTTTGTTTTTCATTGTTCCACTTTATTTTGTTACTGTATTCTATTACTGGCAACAAAGTTAAAGCAAGTCGCGGACAGCCCCCTTTGCAAATCTATTTTTTCATTTTCGTTTCTATTTCTACGGACTTTGATTTTGTCCAAAAGTGCTTTGTTTTTATCTTTTATAGAAAAACAGGCACGGATTTTACCAAATAAGCTGTTGTCAGGCATAACCAAACAACTATGCAGCCTTTTGCAAAATCCGTGCCTCCACCAAAAAGTACGTGCTCTTTTATCTCACAATATCTTCCGGGAATTTAGCCGGCATCTCCACCCTCTTCCAGGTTTCATAATACCAGGTGTTCAACTCATTTCCATTCAAATCATTCTTGATAAAATATTTTAGATGGAGATAATCATTGTCTTTAATCTCAAATTCCAAAATATTGTCCTGATTGTCCAGCATCGGGAGATGAATGTTCTTCTCGATACTTTCCTTATAAGAATCGTCCGTGAGTTGTTTATAAGTACCGTATCCAGTAATAATCGCATCCGCACCGGGAATAATGGTAAAGTTAACAATTTGTCCGTCATCACCCAATACTTTAAATGTATTACTGGGTTTCAACGCTCCCGGAACATCGGGAGACTCGGATACATAATGGCAGAGCTGCCAAATACCTTTCAAATCGGCCGCTTTGAATTTGGTTTTCTTCTGGGCCGTCGCACCTGTTACCGCTAACAACATTATTGAAAGCATGGTAAAGAAATAGAGCTTTTTCATTGTTGTATTATTTTAGTTAACACTCTCGAATGCGTATTTCCAAATATAAAGATTTATTTTGAGAATACAGCAATTCAGAGCATAAAAAAACTCGCATAACCTGAAGATTATGCGAGTTTTACATAAATATACCGAAATATTAGAAATCAGCATTTCTTGGTGTACGCGGGAATGGTATCACGTCACGGATATTCGCCATACCTGTTACAAACAATAACAGACGTTCGAACCCTAATCCGAAACCGGAGTGAGGACAAGTACCGAACTTACGGGTATCCAGATACCACCACATATCCTTCATCGGGATATGCATTTCTTCAATACGGGTCATCAGCTTGTTATAGTCGGCTTCACGTTCGGAACCACCGATAATTTCACCAATTTTCGGGAAAAGAACGTCCATGGCACGTACAGTCTTACCGTCTTCGTTCTGCTTCATATAGAAGGCCTTGATTTCCTTCGGATAGTCAATCAGAATCACCGGACGTTTGAAGTGTTCTTCCACTAAGAAACGTTCGTGTTCGGAAGCCAGGTCCACGCCCCAGTAAACCGGGAATTCGAACTTATGTCCTTTTGCAACAGCTTCTTCAAGAATCTTGATACCGTCTGTATAAGGCAAACGTACGAAATCATCTTTCAATACACCTTGCAGACGTTCAATCAAGCCTTTGTCGAACATATCGTTCAGGAACTTCACATCATCCGCACAGTTATCCAACGCCCATTTCACACAATATTTGATGAACTCTTCTGCCAAATCCATGTTGTCTGTAATGTCGTTGAAAGCCACTTCCGGCTCAATCATCCAGAACTCTGCCAAGTGGCGGGGAGTGTTGGAGTTTTCGGCACGGAACGTAGGACCGAATGTGTAGATAGCTCCCAAAGCAGTAGCTGCCAATTCACCTTCCAGCTGACCGGAAACAGTCAGACTTGCCTGCTTACCGAAGAAATCATCTTCATAAGAGATAGAACCTCTCTCGTCTTTCTTCAAGTCATACAGGTTCATGGTAGTCACCTGGAACATCTGTCCGGCACCTTCACAATCGGAAGCCGTAATGATCGGCGTATGGAAATAGAAGAAGCCCTTTTCATGGAAGAACTTGTGAATAGCAATCGCCATGTTGTGACGGATGCGGAACACTGCACCGAATGTATTGGTACGCGGACGCAAGTGAGCAATCTCGCGCAAGAATTCCATAGAGTGGCCTTTCTTCTGTAATGGATATGTATTATCGCAAGTACCCAGCACTTCGATTTCACGAGCCTGTACTTCCACTTTCTGTCCGGAACCTACTGATTCTACCATTTCTCCGTTCACGCTGATACAAGCGCCGGTAGTAATCAGTTTCAGCATCTCTTCATCGAAATTAGCCAAATCTACTACGATCTGCAAATTATTTATTGTAGAACCATCATTCAGTGCGATAAAGTTTACTTGTTTGCTACCTCTACGGGTGCGAACCCATCCTTTCACATTGACCATAGCGCCAATATCTGTGCGCTTCAACAGATCAACAATTTTTGTTCTACCAATCTTTTCCATTTAACTTTTTCTTTTTAGATACAAGAAGACGAGGTTTCAAATGCAGGATGAATTCTTTCCTGCTTTCTTTCCCCGTCCTCTGTCAAGTTGTTATTTATTGACTTATTACTCAAACGAACCCATGCGGAGGTAGTTTACTTCTGCTTCCGACAGGTAACGCCAGTCTCCGCGACGCAGACCTTTTTTGGTCAGTCCGGCGAAGAATACACGGTCGAGTTTTACTACTTTATAACCCAGTGATTCGAAAATACGGCGAACGATACGGTTCTTACCGGAGTGAATTTCGATACCTACCTGGTCTTTCTTGAAATCATCTGTATAGCTGATTGCATCTGCATGGATTTCACCATCTTCCAACTGGATACCAGCTGCAATCTGCTCCATATCCGCTTTAGTCAGGTTCTTGTCCAGATGAACATGATAAATTTTCTTCTTCAGGAATTTCGGGTGTGTCAGCTTGGAAGCCAGATCACCGTCATTCGTCAGTAACAGTACACCAGTCGTGTTACGGTCCAGACGTCCTACCGGATAAATACGTTCGTTGCAAGCGCCTTTCACCAAATCCATTACTGTACGGCGTTCCTGCGGATCATCCGATGTAGTAACGGTATCTTTCGGTTTATTCAGCAATACGTATACCTTGCGTTCGATGCTTACCGGTTCGTCGTGGAACTTAACCACATCCGAACGTTTGATCTTCGTACCCAATTCCGTTACCACTTCACCGTTTACAGAAACCACACCTGCTGTGATAAATTCATCAGCCTCACGACGGGAGCAAACACCTGCGTTAGCCAGAAACTTATTCAGACGAATCGGTTCATTCGGATCAACGAACTGTTCCTTGTACTCGATCTGTTTCTTTACGCTATACTTAGCGTTCGGATCATAATCGCCGGTACGCGGACGAGGACGATATCCTCCTTGACGGTCGTTATTATATCTCGGACGATAACCTCCACCGCCGTTGTTGCTGCGATAGCCGCCACCTTCGCCGTTATTGAAACGGGGACGATACGGACGGTCACCACCTTCACGGTTGTAAGAAGGACGTTGAGGACGGTCGCCACCTTCGCCGTTATTAAAGCGGGGACGGTAAGGGCGGTCGCCACCTTCACGGTTGTAGGAAGGACGTTGAGGACGGTCGCCATAAGACGGACGCTCACCACCTTCGCCGCTATTGAAGCGGGGACGGTAAGGACGGTCACCACCTTCACGGTTGTAAGAAGGACGTTGAGGACGGTCATAAGAACCACCTTCGCGGTTGTAAGGACGTTGCGGGCGTTCACCTCCTTCATTATTGTTATTGAAGCGAGGACGATACGGACGATCTCCACCTTCACGATTGTAAGAAGGACGTTGGGGACGGTCGCCATAAGAGCGGTCACCGTACGAACGCTGCGGGCGTTCGCCTCCTTCATTGTTGGCATTAAATCGCGGGCGATACGGACGATCCCCGCCTTCACGGTTGTAAGAAGGGCGATACGGACGTTCTCCACCTTCTCTGTTGTAAGACCTGTTACCATCACGGCCGGCACCTGTATTCTCTTCATTGAAAGAATTTTCGCGCCATTCTTCGTTTTCTGTGCTCATTTTTTTATTCGAATAAAATTAGACTTTGGCCTCACGGCCTATTTAAAAAACACGTTTATTATATAAGTAAACAATTAAAGCCCCGTATATGTATGGGGAGTGATTGCTCTTAACTCTTTTTTAATATCTTCGCTTACATTCAATTCTTCGATAAACTCTTTAATAGAACTTTCTGTAATAGCTTGGTTGGTGCGGGTTAACGCTTTCAAAGCTTCATACGGATGCGGATAAGCCTCACGGCGCAGGATGGTCTGAATAGCTTCTGCCACTACACTCCAACAATTATCCAAATCACGATAAATAGCCGGTTCGTTCAATAACAGTTTGCGCAATCCTTTCAAAGAACTCTGGATGGCAATCACGATGTGCCCGAAAGGTACACCGACATTACGCAACACCGTTGAGTCTGTCAAGTCACGCTGCAAACGGGAAACAGGAAGCTTCACAGCCAAATGTTCCAGAATAGACGTTGCTATGCCCAAGTTACCTTCCGCATTTTCAAAGTCAATCGGATTCACTTTATGCGGCATAGCGCTCGAGCCCACTTCTCCGGCTTTGATCTTCTGCTTGAAGTACTCCATAGAGATGTACTGCCAGAAGTCACGATTCATATCCACCATGATGGTATTGATACGCTTCATAGCATCAAAAACAGCAGAGAGGTTATCATAGTTCGAAATCTGCGTTGTATATTCTTCGCGTTCCAGTCCCAGTTTTTCTGCAACAAACCGATTGCCGAATTGTTTCCAGTCATATTGAGGATAAGCCACGTGATGCGCATTGTAGTTTCCGGTAGCACCGCCAAACTTAGCGGTAAGCGGACATGCTTTCAACATAGCCAACTGACGTTCGAGACGGTAAACAAATACCATCACTTCTTTACCCAGACGGGTAGGAGAAGCCGGCTGACCGTGAGTTTTGGCAAGCATCGGAATGTTAGCCCATTCTGTCGCATAGGTTTTCAACTGTGCAATCAGCTCTTCAATCAACGGGTAATAAACCTGATCCAATGCCTCTTTGATAGAAAGAGGAACAGACGTATTGTTAATATCCTGAGAAGTCAGTCCGAAGTGGATAAACTCTTTATAGTCATCCATTCCACCCATCTTGTCAAACTCTTCTTTCAGGAAATATTCTACGGCTTTCACATCGTGGTTAGTTACACTTTCGATATCTTTAATGCGTTGTGCGTCTGCTTCGGAGAAGTTACGGTAGATATTCCGTAAAGTTTCAAACACGCTACTATCGATTCCTTTCAATTGCGGCAAAGGAAGTTCGCACAAGGTGATAAAATACTCCACCTCTACCTGTACACGGTATTTAATCAGTGCAAATTCAGAGAAATAAGCTGCCAAAGCTTTAGTTTTGCCTCTATATCGACCATCAATCGGAGATATGGCCGTTAATACATCAAGTTCCATACGTTTTCTTAGATAATTATCAGACTGCAAAATTAACTCTTTTTCCTGAGTTATAAGATAAAAGGAGAAAGAAAGTTTGTATAAAAGAGGTAAGAAATAAAAAAAGTCTCACGAATTTCTTCGTAAGACTTCCTTTTTGGTGTGGGCGTTGACGGATTCGAACCGCCGACCCTCTGCTTGTAAGGCAGATGCTCTGAACCAGCTGAGCTAAACGCCCTTGTTAATGAGCCGGAAGTGTTTCGTTTTTAGTGTGGGCGTTGACGGATTCGAACCGCCGACCCTCTGCTTGTAAGGCAGATGCTCTGAACCAGCTGAGCTAAACGCCCGTACACTTCCGTTTCAAAAGCGATGCAAAGGTACGGCATTTTTTGAATTCTGCAAACATTTCATGTATTATTTTTCAAGAAAGTTTTCATCAAATAAAGAAACACTCTGATTATCAGCAAATAATAATAAAAACTTTTTTCTTGCCACTTTCACTTCTTCCGGTTCATCTAATAAACAGAACAAAATAAAGATAGTCGCGCCTCTTTTTCTATCATTAATAATTAAAATAGAATCTGCAGGAAAACGAATTCCCAATAAAGATAGTAACGCAGGAACGCTTAAATCCGGGAAATAACTTTTCCGGTCAAACGTTAAACAACCTGTTTGCGAACAACACGTGCCGGATTCCCGACTGCCACACTGTCGTCGGGAATATCTTTCGTCACAACGCTCCCCACCCCTATCACACAGCGATTGCCAATCGTCACGCCGGGACAGATAATAGCACCGCCACCAATCCAGCAGTCTTCGCCAATCGTCACCGGATAAGCATATTCCTTAGAGCCTCTTCTTTCCAGATAATCCATCGGATGATGCGGCGTATAAATCTGCACACAAGGTCCAACCAGCGTATGGGCGCCTATCGTGATATATCCTCCATCCAGGAAAGTGCAATTGGCATTCACAAATACATGTTCACCCAATTTGATTCCGTCTCCATGATCGCAATGGAAAGGCGGGCAGATTATTGAAGTTTCAGGAATCTCCGGTACCAGTTCTTCCAATAATTCCCGATACCCCTCATCATAAGTACTCATTCCCCGCATACGCGCCAGCAGCTTCTTGGCATGTTCAAAACGCACCTGCAATTCCGGCGCAGCCATATCAGCCAACTGGCTACTACGCATCTTTTCTACTTCCGTCATACTTTATATTTCTTTACCGTTAGTAAATACAAACTTCTTTTCATCCGAAAGAGATTCGTTAAATTCGAATCCTTCCCAGGAGAAGCTTTTCAAATCCTCCGGATTTTCGATTCTGTTCTTCAGAATGAACCGCGTCATTTCACCACGGGACATCTTGATATAGATCACTATCGAAGCTAATTTCCCGTTCTTCCACACCTGAAATTCGGGAGTAACGACACGCACTTCTCTCTCCACACGTTTCCAATCGAACAAACTTTTCATCTCGTCGCTAGCCAGATTGCAGAGTATGCCTCCCACTTTCTTTATATCTTCGATGAAGACATCCGTCAGACGGGATTTCCAATAAGAGAACATGGTCTGATTACCCGGTTCCGGCAACACTACATCTCCTTCCAAGCGGTAGGAACGAATGACATCTAAAGGCCTCAACAACCCATAACAGAAAGAAGTCAACCGCAGATGTTCCTGCGCATATTCGAATTCTTCTTTCGAGAAATCCTTTGCATTCAGTCGCTTGAATACAATTCCGGTATAAGCCAGCAAAGCGGGCAGTTCCGATGTGCCTTCTGCATGAAAAGCCTGATAACGCTTATAATTCTCCACCGCCATCCTAGCATTTATACGCAACAGGCGTTCCAGTTCATCCACCGAAAACTGTGACATCTGCAAAGCAATCCCGGAAGCTTCTTTTTGAAATCGTGGAACTGTCTTCAAAGGTACTTTCACCTTTGAAGTCTCACTCATAGTCTTGGCACAAGATAGAAGTACTAACATTGTTTTATCTGATTTTATCTTTTCAAGAAACAAAAATAAAAAATAAATCGCTTCTCTTGCTGATGGATAGACAGATTCTACTTAGTTTCAACCAATAATTAACTTTAATCATTTATTAATAACAAAAACACTCCCTATATAGAACACACTCTGATGTGCTATATTTACTAATAAAAAGAAACTCCCTCTTTGGACAAGCCAAAGAGAGAGTTCTCCTTATCTAATAGACAGCTAAAGCTGTTTTTATTTATATTCCTGCCAGCTCTTAATCTGAATATCATTCAGTTTCAATTCGCAGAATGCTTCAATAAAGGCGCTTGCCAAACGAGCATTGGTAATCAACGGAATGTTATGATCGATTGCACCGCGACGGATACGATAACCGTTCGTCAACTCACGCTTGCTGTGATTCTTCGGAATATTAACGATCAAATCAAACTTATGGTCAGCAATCATCTTCATGACGTTGTTCTCTGCACCCGGCTTTTCATCCGGCCAGTAAACCGGAGTAGTTTCTACACCGTGAGCGTTCAAGAAAGCTGCTGTTCCGGCAGTTGCGTAAATCTGATAGCCCTTAGCGAACAGCATACGGCTGGCATCCAGCAAATCTACTTTCGACTTCATTGCACCGGAAGAGAACATCACTGCTTTTTCAGGAATTTTGAATCCGGTAGCAATCATTGAATTCAGCAATGCTTCAGAGAAATCGTCACCGATACATCCCACTTCACCTGTAGAAGACATGTCTACGCCCAATACCGGGTCAGCCTTGTGCAGACGAGAGAAAGAGAATTGAGAAGCTTTTACACCAATCCAGTCGATATCGAATGCCGACTTATCCGGGCGTGAGTATGGAGCATCCAGCATGATGCGGGTAGCAGTTTCGATAAAGTTACGTTTCAGAACTTTAGAAACAAACGGGAAGCTACGAGAAGCACGCAAGTTACATTCGATTACTTTCACTTCGTTGTTACGAGCCAGGAACTGGATATTGAACGGACCGGAGATATTGAGTTCTTTAGCAATCTGACGGCTGATCTTCTTGATGCGACGAGCTGTTGCAAAGTAAATCTTCTGTGCCGGGAATACCAACGTAGCATCACCGGAGTGAACGCCCGCAAACTCTACGTGTTCGGAGATTGCGTATTCTACCACTTCACCATTCTGTGCAACGGCATCAAATTCAATCTCTTTCGTATTTTCAAGGAACTGGGAAACAACAACCGGATATTCTTTAGAAACTTCGGCAGCCATCTTCAGGAAGTTCTCCAATTCTTCATCGTCATAGCAAACATTCATTGCTGCTCCTGAAAGGACGTAAGAAGGACGAACCAATACCGGGTAGCCTACTTTTTCTACAAATCCCTTCACTTCTTCAAGACTGGTCAGTTCCATCCAAGCCGGTTGGTCGATACCCAGTTGGTCGAGCATAGCAGAGAACTTGTTACGGTTTTCAGCACGGTCGATAGAAATCGGAGAAGTACCCAATACAGGAACCGACTGACGGTAAAGTTTCATAGCCAGGTTGTTCGGGATTTGTCCGCCTACCGAGACGATCACACCACGAGGTTGTTCGAGGTCGATTACATCAAGTACACGTTCGAACGAAAGTTCGTCGAAGTAGAGACGGTCGCACATATCATAGTCAGTAGAAACCGTTTCAGGGTTGTAGTTAATCATGATAGACTTGTAACCCAGTTTGCGGGCAGTCTGAACTGCATTCACCGAGCACCAGTCAAATTCTACAGAGCTACCGATACGGTAAGCACCCGACCCCAGTACAACTACTGATTTTTCATTCTTATAATAGTTTACATCGTAGCCTTCCACTGCATAAGTCATATACAGATAGTTAGTCAGTTCCGGATGTTCGGAAGCAACTGTATTAATACGTTTTACAGCCGGGAGGATACCCATAGATTTACGATGAGCACGCACTGCCAGATTTTCTTTCTCCATGTTTCCGGTTGGATTCAGTACGAAACGGGCAATCTGGAAGTCAGAGAAACCTAACACTTTAGCTTCACGCATTACATCGGCAGGTATATCTTCCACCTTATTATAGGTAGACAGTTTCGCTTTGTAGTCTACGATATTTTTCAGTTTGCCAAGGAACCATGGGTCGATCTTTGTCAGGTCGTGGATACGTTCGATGGTATACCCTTCTTCCATTGCTTGCGCGATAGCGAAAACACGCAAGTCAGTCGGGCGAGAAAGTTCTTTATCAAGATCATCAAAGTGCAGTTCGTCATTACCTACGAAACCGTGCATTCCCTGACCGATCATACGAAGGCCTTTCTGGATGATTTCTTCGAAAGAGCGACCGATAGACATGATTTCACCTACTGATTTCATGCTTGAACCGATTTCACGGGATACACCGGCAAACTTCGTCAAGTCCCAACGAGGGATTTTACAGATATAGTAGTCAAGTTGCGGAGCTACGTATGCAGAGTTCGGAGTTCCCATCTCACCAATCTGGTCAAGTGTGTAACCAAGTGCCACTTTAGCAGCTACGAATGCCAACGGATAACCGGTAGCCTTAGAAGCCAATGCAGAAGAACGGCTCAAACGGGCATTTACTTCAATCACACGGTAGTCATCCGTTTCAGAGTTGAAAGCATACTGAATGTTACATTCACCCACAATACCGAGGTGACGGATACATTTGGTAGAAAGTTCTTTCAACAAAGCCAGTTCTTTATCATCCAGCGAGCAGGTGGGAGCTACTACAATTGATTCGCCGGTATGAATACCCAGCGGATCGAAGTTTTCCATGCTGGCTACTGTGAAGCAATGGTCGTTAGCGTCACGGATCACTTCAAATTCGATTTCTTTCCAGCCTTTCAAAGACTCTTCTACCAGAATTTGTTTGGAGAAAGCAAATGAGCTCTCTGCCAATTTCAGGAATTCTTCTTCATTGGCACAGATACCGCTACCAAGACCACCCAGTGCATAAGCAGAACGCACCATGACAGGATAACCAATTCTGCGTGCAGCAGCAATGGCATCTTCCATGTTTTCTACTGCCTGGCTGACCGGAGTTTTCATTTCTATCTCGTCCAGCTTCTTCACAAACAGGTCACGGTCTTCTGTATACATGATAGCTTCTACCGAAGTTCCAAGTACCTTTACTCCATACTTATCAAGAACACCTTGTGTGTAAAGTTCAGCACCACAGTTCAATGCAGTCTGTCCGCCGAATGCCAAAAGGATACCATCGGGACGTTCTTTTTTGATAATTTCTTCTACGAAATAAGTATTCACGGGAAGGAAATACACTTTATCGGCAATACCTTCAGAAGTCTGAATGGTTGCGATGTTCGGGTTTACCAATACTGAGCTGATACCTTCTTCTTTCAACGCTTTCAGTGCTTGTGAGCCTGAGTAGTCGAACTCTCCGGCTTGTCCGATTTTGAGTGCTCCAGAACCCAAAACGAGAACTTTCTTGATTTCCTTTTCCATTTCTTTTGTTGTTATAATAAGTTGTTATTTCTAAGTTCGTTCATAAAAAAAATGCGTTACCCTCAAAAAAGGATTAACGCATTACCAAAGAACTAAAATATCGTTTTTGGAAATAAAAGAAGAAGCCTGCCGTTTCCGGGTGCAAAACATCCGAATGTAAATAATACTTGCTTCTAATTTCCTGTTGATTCATTGTTGACTTCAAAATTTGTGCAAAGTAACGACATATTTTGCACATGACAAAAAGATATGTTCACTTTTTTACTGAAATAATTTACCGCGTTAATGAAACAGTCGTTTTTCCATTGGCTTTTAATGATTACATTCTTATCTTAAGCAGGCACAAATCATGAAGTAACTGCATTTTGATGTTTCTTTCAGTTTTTATCCTTATCTTTGTCGCCATTATATAATAAGGTAATAAATATGGGAAAAGAAAAAATCATATTGACGGGCGACCGTCCTACCGGAAGACTTCATATCGGTCACTATGTAGGTTCGTTGAAACGCAGAGTTGACCTGCAAAACGCAGGTGATTATAGTAAGATGTTTATCTTCATTGCCGATTCACAGGCATTGACAGACAATATAGACAATCCGGAAAAGGTGCGTCAGAATGTAATCGAAGTTGCTCTTGATTATCTGGCTTGTGGTATTGATCCGACTAAAGCTACGATTTTCATCCAGTCGCAAATACCGGAACTATGCGAACTTAGTTTCTATTATATGGATCTTGTCAGCGTATCCCGCCTGCAACGTAACCCGACCGTGAAATCGGAAATCCAGATGCGTAACTTTGAAGCAAGTATTCCCGTAGGTTTCTTCACTTATCCCATCAGCCAGGCAGCAGACATTACAGCATTCCGCGCAACGACTGTCCCTGTGGGTGAAGACCAGGAACCGATGCTCGAACAGGCTCGCGAAATCGTTCGCCGTTTCAACTATATATATGGTGAGACATTGGTAGAACCGGAAATCCTGTTGCCGGACAATGCAGCTTGTCTGCGTCTTCCGGGAACTGACGGTAAAGCTAAAATGAGTAAATCGCTCGGAAACTGCATCTACCTTTCGGAAGAACCGGAAGAAATCCAAAAGAAAATCATGAGTATGTATACCGACCCGGGGCATCTCCGCGTACAAGATCCGGGAAAAATTGAAGGTAATACGGTATTTACTTACCTAGATGCTTTCTGCCTCCCCGAACATTTCGAACGTTATTTACCGGATTATCCGAATCTGGCAGAACTGAAAGCGCATTATCAACGCGGCGGATTGGGTGACGTGAAAGTAAAACGTTTCCTAAATTCCATCATGCAGGAGACTTTGGAACCGATTCGCAATCGTCGCAAGGAGTTCAGCAAGGATATCCCTGCTATCTACGAGATGCTTCAGCAAGGCTGCGAAGTGGCAAGGGCTGCGGCTGCCGAGACTTTGGCTGACGTGAAGAAGGCGATGAAGATTAATTATTTTGATGATAAGGAATTAATCGAAGAGCAGGTGAAACGTTTCTCGCAAGAGTAAAAGATTTCGTCTGGGAATAAACATAATTATAAGGTAAAGGCTGCCCTTCTTTTGTAGAACAGGCAGCCTTTCTTATCGGATATTTTTCAAAGATTCAGTTTGTTTCTTCCTCGTCATTCTTGAACAACACATCCTTTAATTTCTGATAAAGGAATGAAAGTATCAGCAATATCAATCCCAGAATGATAAATACAATAATCTTGCCAATGGTCGGCATAGCCCATAAATCATCAAAGACGAGTTTGAGCAGGACTAATCCGAAAGTCGCAAGGCTCACCATACGGAGTAGTTTCTGATGCAGGCGCATGCCCAACCCCATTTGGACGAACCCGGCAATGCTTAATGAGAGTGACAGCCCGGCACTGAAATCGTCCACTCCTACTTGCCAAAGGAAAGAGCGTACCATTGTCAGCCAAAGGAGCGTGGCAAGAATATTCAGATATACGGTGAAACGGGATTTTATGCCGATTGATGTATAGTACATACGTGCTACATAATACAAATTCGCTATTACGAACACAGCTGTCAGCCATGGTAGTACAACAGGAGGGGAAGTCCATATTCTCTGGTCGCCCCATATATTTATAATATATACAAGTACGTTTGCCCCGATAGTCAAGATATAAGAAGTGAGATGTTTCGTTATCGGGAATCGTTTTCTGAAAGCATAGCAAACACTCGAAATGGATATGGCTGTAAACAAGAACATAGCTCCGCTTCTCGTCGCCCCTTCAAAATACAAATTGAATTCCATCATAAATGTATAATAAAGTATGATTACGGAGACGATAAGCATAAAAGGATTCCAGAAGCTGTATTTCAACCGGCGTGCCGTAGAGAAGAAGGAATGATAATATTCCATTAATAAAGCAAATGCTCCTGTCGCTAATCCCACAAACAAAGAGGTGGCAAATGAACTATTCAGAAAAATTGTATCTAAGGAATGATGTTCAAACATCACACTATACACATCCATCAAGTAAGAAACGAAAGTGAGTCCTACCAGAACTTTAGCCGCATACTCATATACTCTAATTTTCGACTTAACATAGAGCCACAACAGCAATACCATTTCCGATGCCCAAAGCAAGGTTATATAGTTTCCGTCCAGTTGAATCGGAACTGTAATGGAGACAAATGTCAGCACAAGCCCCAACGTGGTATGCACGAGGAATTTATATTCCTTCCTATTCTTCCACAACCAAAGAACCAGTCCTAAATTAACAAGAGCGATAAACAGGCTCAACAAGCCGCTTGCTTTGAAAGACAATCCCATATTCTGCAAGAATAAGGCTCCTGAAAGCAAATAGATAAAATTATTCGTTATAATGACGAATACTAATCCCCGGCTCATCGTCCGCATATTCTCTCCACGAAGGATAGAGAACACCGGAAGTAGAAAGATAAAATAGAACAGAGTAGCAAACCAAAACAGATGGTTCGAAATAACCATAGAACTAGAGGTATAGTTAAACAAAAGAAAGATTCCCATTATCAGGCAAGTAAAAACAAATGAAATCATTGGAAGTTCACTCCACTTTTTATAAATGGAAAGTCCGAACATACCCAGGTTTAATATGCTCACGTAAGTGAACAGTACCAAATAACTTCCTTCCCCGCTACTCACTATGAATGGCGCAAGGAATCCTCCTACAAGAGAAATGATAGCCAACTCACGCCGATTATATACCACAGACAGAATAGACATAAACACTGTGACACCAATCAGAATGATAAAGGCCATAGTCTGCGAGAAAATATGATAATAATGGAAAGCAATGGCAACTGTAAGATAGAACACAGCGAAAGCACCACCCGCAAGCAGCGAACTGAAGGTTCGGTATTTCTTTTGCAACCGTTCGGCAACAGCCAGCAATACAGTTCCCGTCAAGAAACCAAGCACGGTACGGAAGGTTTCATTAATCCAGTTTTTATCAATGGCATACTTTACAAAGAAGCCTACACCGATTACAAATATAAGGATACCAATCTTCCCGAAAAGGTTCTCACCGATGAATTTTTCATAGTTCACCTGCTTCTTTTGTTTCGGAACAGTCGGGGCAACCGGAACAACCGGAGTAACCGGTACAACTGGCACAGTCGAAGATTCAGCGGATTCCTTCCGAACAGCCTCTACGCAAACTTCCTCCATTCTTGTTTCAAGCGTCTTTTCAGGCGTCTTTTCCAATGTCTCACGGACAACTGCTTCAACAACCGGTTCGTGTTTTTCCTGAACAGCCTCTTCTCGTTGTCCGGTCTTTACTGCCTTAACATGCTCTGCCGCTTGAGGCATCACAGGAATATCTTTTGTTTCTTTTTCTGATATTTCCTCTTTCGGCTTGGAGGCTTCAGCAACAGAATTTTGCTGAACCTTGAGATAATCTTCCATCCGTTTCTTGATCTCATTCAACTCTTTCTCTATCTTTCCGAAGCGATTGTCCAACCTACTCAATAAAATAAATAACATAACCAAAACGAGTAGTGCATATACAGTATTAAAGTCGTCCATAATATTCCAGATTTGAGTTCTATATCACAAAGGTATATAAAAAAACAGATTTTTTACGCCCGGTAAATAAGAAAGTCAAGAC
>NZ_JAHQVH010000017.1:0-112095 GCF_019052435.1 Bacteroides sp. MSK.20.12
CTACGCTATATAATTAAGCCCTTTCAGGGCATCCCAATAAATATATAATTGTAAGGCTTTCAGCCTAACCGCTAAAATCTCATTTAACCGATAAATTCCCATTTAATTAAGAACTGTACTGAAACGAGTTAAACGGTGCGCTAATGAATGGGTCAAAGGTGAGGGTTGGTGAGGGTAGATTTATAACTTTTTATTTTATTATTTTCTATACTATCTCCTTTTTTATCTATAAAAAAAAATACGAAAGTTATAAATCTACCCTCACCAACCCTCACCTTTGACCCGTATCTTATAATAAAAAGATAACGGGGAATCTTAAAAACTCAATCATCTTTTTCAGATTTACCACAACGTTTCCAGAATACTCCATTATTTTATTCAAAACTGTGCGGATATGAATTAAATTTTGGTGCGGTTGCCCTGGATAAAATATCAATAGACTAACTCAATAAAATGCATTGTTCGACACCAATTTCCTGAATAAAATAATTGTCGTGTGAGATTGCTATCACAGTACCTGCATAATTTTTGATAGTAGCAGTGATAATTTCAATACTTTGTATGTCCAAATTGTTGGTAGGTTCATCCAGGATAAACATATCAGGGGTATTGTTACTAATCATCAGACAGCAGAAAGCGAGACGCATTTTCTCACCACCACTAAGTTTCCGGCAGGATTTGTCCCATTCGGATGCAGGAAACAAGTAACGGTTTAGAATAATCTTTATTTCATGCTCCGGCAGATTCCGGCTGTTGAAAGCGTAAGCCTGTTCAAGAATACTGTTCCGGTCGTCAATGATCGAATACTCTTGATTCAAATAGACATAGCTAAAGTCCGTCCGTGTCAGGGTTCCTTCCTGTGGTTGAAGTTGGCCGGTGATTAATTTCAATAGAGTTGTTTTCCCGCTACCGTTGGCTCCTTCTATACGGAGGCGGTCTCCACTCTTTAGTTGAAAGCTGACAGGAGCTTGCCAAAGCTGTTGTTTTGAGATACTATTTTCCTGAATATCATTGCTATTCGGATTGGGATGATAACCTGTGTCAGACAAATTTATTTCATCATTTGTCAGAATATTATTGTTAATCGAATTGGAATGATAACTGAAATTAATCTCTTTTGCTGTCACTAATATTTTCCCGGTATGAAGCGAGGAACTATTGAAGTCGGTTTTTAATGCAGCAGTCGGAGAGAGCGAACCTCGAAGCTGGTTGCGCTCATCTGTTAACTTCTCGGCTTTTTCCTGATGAACGCCAGTCAGTTTACTAGTGCTCTTCTCGGATTTCCCTTGGAGTGCGTTCAATACAATGCGTGGAACTCCTTTTTTTATATTACTCTTTTCGCCGCGTACATTCTGTTTGTCCCTGCGTTCGGCCGTTTCGCGAGCCACTTTACGGGCAATACGTAGTGCCTTTTCTTTTTCTTCAATACGTTGTTGCAATGCTTCCTGCATCAGCGTTTTTTGTTCTTTGTAGAATTCGTAATTTCCGCCATAATAATTGATTTGATGCTTCTCTAGTTCGCAAATCTCGGGGAGAAGATTGAGCAGAGTACGGTCATGACTTACCACCAACAGGGTGGAACGATATTTCTCTACCCAGTCATATAAACGTTGTCTGCCGGAAGAGTCGAGATGATTGGTCGGTTCATCCATAAGTATGACAGATGGATGATGAATGTCCATACCTGCCAGGAATACGCGGGTCTTTTCGCCGCCACTAAGCAGATTCATCGGGTAGGATAGCGTAAACTGTCCTAATCCCCATAAATCGAGAGCGGCGATGGAACGTTCTTCGATATTCCAGTCATCATTTAGAATGGTGAAATTCTCGTTTGAGACATCTCCTGCCAGGATAGCGTGCAGAGCTTGCTGTTTACGCTCTATTTGAAGAGCTTGTGCAATGGTCAGTGAATCATATTGCCCGAAATGTTGCGGGATATAATATAGGTCGTCCAGGCGGACAATGACACCGGAAGAGGGTGATAACTGTCCGGCAATAATTTGTAGCAAAGTAGATTTGCCACAACCATTGTTACCGACTAATCCCAATTTCTGCCCTTTACTGATGGCGAAATTGAGGTCACTGAATAATACTTCTTTATCCGGATGGATATAGCTGATTTGTTGGATACTGATAGACATGATGATCTATTGGGTTTGAGGTTGAAAATAGAGTGAAAAAAAACACAGGATAGGGGGAACGACAAACACAATACTGGCTAAACAACACGGATTTCGTGATGCTTAACAAAATAGAAAAAGCATATAAGAAAAGTGATGTTTACTTAGAAGTGTTGTCTTACTTAGTAATTCTCATTGTGGTAGGTATATAGTTTAACTTGGCTGCAAAGATAACACTTTCTATTAGATTTCACTCTATTAAGACTGAAAAAGAATGAACTTCATTTATTTAGAGGCTCCGTTTACCTCATTCAGAGCCTCCGATTACTCCAAATAGAGCCTCTGTTTACCCTATTCAGAGGCTCTGTTTTAGAAGTGAGTTATACTCTTTCTTATTCTTATACATCAAACAGTTGATTTAATCCCTCACTCATACTGGGATGCGTGAAGATAAAATCGCGCAAGAATGTAGACGTCTGGCCTGTCTTTATCGCCATAGCTACGATATTGATGATTTCTGAAGCATCGGCGCAGAATAGAGTACAGCCCATAATCTTCCCGTTATGATTATTGATGATAGCTTTTAGCATACCATCAGTCTGTCTCAATGTACGGGTACGGACGATGGAGGAAGCCGGCAACCGGGAAACCTTAAATGAATATCCTCTTTTCAGAGCTTCTTCTTCACTGATTCCGATATGTGCCAATGGCGGATCAATAAACACTGCATATTGCACAGGATCACGGTCTCCGATATCACGTTTCTTGTCGCCGAAGAGCTGATCGCGGATAATCCGGAAATCATCCAGCGAGAGATATGTAAATTGCGATCCGCCTTTCACATCTCCCATTGCCCATATATGAGGAACAGTAGTGCGTAACTGATCGTTTACGATGATAGCTCCGTGGGCATCAACTCCTACACCCGCTGCTTGCAGGTTCAATCCTTCAATCATCGGTTTACGTCCCGTTGCGATAAGAATGGCATCTCCATCTACATAATAAGGAGTACCGTCGGATACGTCCGAGTAAGTTAGTGTCACTCCGTCATTCGTGTCATGGATAGACTGCGCACGAGCGTTCAGATGGATTTCAATACCTTTCTTCTCCATCACTTCTTTGACGCTGTTTGCAATATCCCGATCTTCACGAGGCATAAATTTGTTTCCTCCTTCGAGTATCGTCACTTTACTGCCGAAACCGGCATACATAGAAGCGAACTCCAGTCCGATATATCCTCCACCTATGATAATCAGGTGATGAGGAAGTACGCTTAAGTCCAAAAGCGCACTACTGGTATATACGTGCTGACTTTGCTGAATACCATCTATTGCAGGGATAATGGGAGTAGATCCCGTGTTGATAAATATCTCTTTTCCTTTCAGTTCGATTTCTCCTTCGGGAAGTTCCACTTTTATGGTATCGGCGGATATGAAAGACCCCGTTCCGGTATAGATAGTCACATTAGGACGTTTACTTAGTCTTTCGTAATTATCATTCCTAAGAAAGGAAGTGAGGCGGTTCTTTCGGCCGATGGCCTGTTTGTACATATTCGCCTGCTTCGGAAAATCATCGTGGTAAAGCAAAGCGGAAACCTCGGCTTCATGTACCAGCGTCTTTGTTGGGATACAGGCTACATTCGGACAGCTTCCTCCATACATCATGTTGGAACGTTCTACGATGGCCACTTGCCATCCGCGGTTGGAAAGTTCGGCAGCCAGGGTTTTCCCTGCCTTGCCGAATCCTATAATAATTGCATCATATTGTTTCATAACTTCTTGTATTAATGATTTGTATGAGACTATATAACAGTCTGAAAATACGATTTGTTCCGCAATGGCAAGAAGTCAGAATCCTCTTTAGTGGTTGTCTTAGTCTTTTTTAAGTGTTTTGAGTACGCGTTGTGACGAGTCGGATAATAACACTACGGCACTGGCCAGGATCACAATGTCTTTAATCACCAACCGCCCTGCACCGGATAGTAATGGGAAACCGAATTCTCCGCTTCCCAAGTCGGGAACCCAGACTTCCGGGGTGGTGACAAGAAAAGAAAGTGTGCCGAGCGTCATGATAATGGCGAGGGTGTCGCCTGCCAATCCCACTTTTGGGAAAAAGATTCCCAGGAATACCAGTATGCCGATACTCATAATAAGAGCTCCCAGTCCGTAAGAGAAAGTATAAGTGCGGTTTGCTTCGTGCCATGCACGATTTTCCGGGACAAAAGCACCTTCCGCATTTTTATGTTCTTTGTATTCGGGTGCACCTTTAGCATAGAAGAAACTCATAAAAGGACTGTTGGCAACAAACGGAACAATCCCGTCGGCTTCATAATGGAAATACTTCAATCCGCCTATCCATACAAATACTACCAGGATGGCAACGCGGATAAATTTCATACCAAAACTTTTCAGACTTGAAGTGAAGGTCAGTAAAGCGATCAATTTCTCTTTCATTTTGTTGGGGTTTTAATGGATTTATCTTATGTCGCAAAGGTCGTCCATTTCCACTACCCTCAAAATAGCAATACTTCCGTATGCCTTGTCAATTTTTCCCTTCCTGTGTGTTTCTGAATTGCACGGCGCTCTGTCCGGTCATATTTTTGAAGAAACGGCTGAAAGAAGCCTGGTCTTCAAATCCCAGAATATCGGCAATCTCTTTGGCGCTTTTGTTGCTGTAAAGCAGGAGACGTTTAGCTTCCGCTTCCACCCGTTCGTGGATAACCCGAAGCGGCGAAGGCAGTTTGCAGGTAGAAAAGATGTTCGATAGTGTCTTGGGAGATTTATGCAACATATCGGCATAGTCCTGCACCTGTTTCTTTGTCCGGTAATGCTCGTCGACCAAGTTATAGTATTGGCGGACAATCTCGAATCCGGATTCTTTTTCACGGGTGATATTCATGCGGTGACGTGCAATCCGGGTACATTGGATGATGAAACGTTTCAGCAGGATACGCAGCATCTCTTCCTGCAGGCTGTCGGAAACGGTAAACTCATTTTCCAGTGCTTCGGTAATAGTGTCGAGTTCTTTACGTTCTTTTTCGTTCAGTGTGAAACGGATCAGGTGAGATGAACCGTTGAACAGGAAGCCGCTGCATGACACTTCATGGTCGTTGCCATAGATACAATAGAAATTGCTGTTGAACAGCAAAGTCAGGTATTCGCCATCAATCGATTTAAATTCGAGGTGTTGCAGATGAGTGAGTGAAATCACTTCATCTTTGGTAAGCGTCATTTCCTGATGGTCGATTTCTACCGTGATGCTTCCGTTGCGTACCCATATAAATTTATAAAGCCCTTTTTCTTTTTGCAGTGCTTTTTCTGTCAGATAAGAGTCTGTAAGTGCGAGTGTTCCTTTTAGTTTCGTGTGATATTGTTGTAACATAATTAATCCTCCATTGCTGATGCGTCAAATGATAATGGCAGTAGATCACCTATACTTTTTACTTCGTAGATACATTCTTTGCCATATAATAGGATGCGGATGGGGTGTTTGTAACGCTTTTCCGTTTCCAGAATCACTTGCCGGCAAGCACCGCAGGGAGGAATCGGATGGTCGATGAAGTCCTTTTCCGTTCGTGCCGCAATGGCAAGAGTGACAACCGGTTGGTCGGGATATTGGGAGTTGGCATAGAATAATGTAGTACGTTCTGCACAAAGCCCCGACGGATAGGCCGCATTTTCCTGATTGGTTCCTGTCACTACTGTCCCGTTGCCCAATAGCGCAGCGGCACCTACGGAGAAATGGGAGTACGGAGAATAACTACGAGCTGTTGCCTCCATGGCAGTCTTTATAAGTGACCGATCGCCCTCATTCAACTCATCATATTGATATACTTTAATAATAGCGGTAATTGTGAGGTCTTTCATATACGTCAGGGTATTGGTTTCTACAATTAATGTTACAAAGTTAGGAAAGAGATTGATAATCCCAATTATTTTTCGGATTTTTGTGCCATCTAATTCACATCTGAATAAAAATGGAGAATAAACTGCATAGACTTATCTTTTTAACCGTTGTTTTTTTCTTTGCCGTAGGAGTGCAGGCACAGAAACGGAATGCCCGTTACGTCGAGTATATAAATAAGTATAGTGATTTGGCTGTTGAACAGATGAAGCTTCATAAGATTCCGGCGAGTATCACGTTGGCGCAAGGATTGCTGGAAAGCGGTGCCGGATACAGCCAGTTGGCACGAAAGAGTAATAACCACTTTGGTATTAAGTGTGGTGGCAGTTGGCGGGGACGTACGGTTCGTCATGATGATGATGCGCGCAACGAATGTTTCCGTGCTTATAAGCATCCGCGTGACTCTTACGAAGATCATTCCGACTTCCTTAGAAGAGGTGCCCGTTACGCTTTTCTTTTCAAACTGGATATCACCGATTATAAAGGCTGGGCGCGTGGACTGAAAAAAGCAGGCTATGCTACCGATCCTTCTTATGCTAACCGGCTGATTACGATTATCGAAGATTATGACTTGTATAAATACGACCGTAAGGGTGTATATTCGGAACGGAAGCTGAAAAAGAATCCTTGGTTGATGAGCCCGCATCAGGTGTATATCGCTAATGATATCGCTTATGTGGTAGCCCGCAACGGTGATACCTTTAAAGATTTAGGCAACGAATTCGATATTAGTTGGAAAAAACTTGTGAAGTACAACGACTTGCAGCGTGATTATACCTTGATGGAAGGAGATATCATCTACCTGAAGAGCAAGAAGAAAAAGGCTTCCAAACCTTATACTGTATATGTTGTGAAAGATGGAGATTCCATGCATGGCATCTCTCAAAAATATGGTATCCGCCTCAAAAATCTGTATAAGATGAATCGTAAGGATGGTGAGTATGTTCCGGAAATCGGAGATAGATTGCGTCTGCGGTAGAGACTTCTCTCAAAAGTTTCGAATTTCGGAAACTTAATGACTCATTCATGTGTTATTATCTTGATAAAACATGATTAGAATATGAGTCTAAACATTGCAAAAAGTAATAAGAAACGTGTCGTCATAGTAGGCGGTGGTTTCGGTGGCTTGAAACTGGCTAACAAGCTGAAAAAGTCAGGCTTTCAAGTCGTATTGATAGATAAAAACAACTATCATCAGTTTCCTCCTTTGATTTATCAGGTGGCTTCGGCTGGTATGGAGCCAACTTCCATATCCTTCCCCTTCCGTAAAATATTCCAGCATCGGAAAGATTTCTATTTCCGTATGGCGGAAGTACGTGCCATTTTCCCGGAAAAGAATATGATACAGACTTCCATCGGAAAAGCAGAATATGACTATCTGGTGTTAGCAGCAGGTACTACAACCAACTATTTCGGTAATAAACATATTGAAGAGGAAGCCATGCCGATGAAAAATGTGTCAGAAGCGATGGGATTGCGAAACGCTCTTCTGGCTAATCTGGAACGAGCGCTGACCTGTTCAACAAAGCAGGAACAACAAGAGCTATTGAATATTGTAATTGTAGGAGGTGGAGCTACCGGGATAGAAGTAGCCGGAATACTTTCCGAGATGAAGAAATTTGTCTTGCCGAATGATTATCCTGATATGCCCAGCAGTCTGATGCATATCTATTTGATTGAAGCCGGGCCGCGATTGCTTGCCGGAATGTCAGAAGAATCTTCTGCACATGCTGAACAGTTTCTCCGTGAAATGGGAGTAAATATCCTGTTGAATAAACGTGTTGTGGATTATCGTGACCATAAAGTAGTACTCGAAGATGGTACAGAGATTGCCACGCGTACTTTTATCTGGGTGAGTGGTGTTACCGGTGTGACTATCGGCAATCTGGATGCCTCTCTGATTGGGCGTGGAGGACGTATTAAAGTCGATTCATTCAACCGTGTAGAAGGGATGAACAATGTGTTTGCTATTGGCGACCAATGTATTCAGTTAGCTGATGAAAATTACCCGAACGGGCATCCTCAACTGGCACAAGTGGCGATCCAGCAAGGAGAACTATTGGCAAAGAATCTGATTCGTATGGAAAAAGGACAGGAAATGAAACCTTTCCATTACCGCAATTTAGGTTCGATGGCGACTGTCGGGCGCAATCGTGCCGTGGCAGAGTTTAGTAAAGTAAAGATGCAGGGATGGTTTGCTTGGGTGATGTGGCTGGTTGTTCATCTGCGTTCTATCCTTGGAGTTCGTAATAAAGTGATTGTGCTCTTAAATTGGATCTGGAATTATTTCACTTACGATCAATCCATGCGTATGATTGTCTATGCCCGTAAAGCAAAAGAAATTCGCGATCGTGAAAAGCTGGAGGAGACTAATCATTGGGGAAAAGAACTGATACAGGAACCGAAGCAACACTCTCCGCAGGAGATTCAGCAAGCTTCCGAACTAGAGAAAAAATAGTCAATGAGAAGTCATTATACCGTAGTTGACAATCCGTCATTATCCAGGTATACTGACCTTCCGCCGACAGGTGGATAGATTCATATTCTGAACAGTAAATTCGTACAGGGTGTCCGATATCGGACACCCTTTGTTTTTTGTTACATTCTATTTATCAATTACTTACGGTTTTGGCATAGATTTGGTATATAAAATGCTAAATTGATACATGATAAAATCGTAAACGATCAGATATGGACAGAGAAATTCCTAAAGAAATACGTCAGAAAGAACGTAACAAGAAGATCATTCGTTATTCATCCATCGGGGTGGCAAGTATTGTTGTCATTGGTGTACTTATATCTGTACTAAGGGCAGGAGTGGAGGCAAAAGATCTTGTCTTTTCCACAGTCGATACAGGAGTTATTGAGGTAAGTGTCAGTGCTTCCGGCAAGGTGGTTCCTGCATTTGAAGAAATTATCAATTCTCCAATCAACAGTCGTATTCTTGAAGTTTATAAAAAAGGAGGAGATAGCGTAGATGTAGGTACTCCGATTCTGAAACTCGATCTTCAGAGTACGGAAACCGAATATAAAAAGTTGCTGGACGAAGAGCAGATGCGTCGGTATAAGCTCGATCAGCTTCGTGTCAATAATCAGACGAAGCTTTCGGATATGGCGATGCAGATCAAAGTTTCGGCTATGAAATTAAGCCGGATGAAGGTGGAGTTGAGAAATGAACACTATTTGGACAGTCTCGGTGCGGGAACAACGGATAAAGTGCGCCAGGCTGAATTGAGCTATAATGTTGCCCAGTTAGAGTACGAACAACTCCGGCAACAATATAAAAATGAGAAGGAGGTGGCTGCTGCCGAACTGAAAGTACAGGAACTTGATTTTAATATCTTCCGTAAGAGTCTTTCCGAAAAGAAACGTACTTTGGATGACGCGCAAATCCGTTCTCCGCGCAGAGCTATTCTTACCTATATTAACAACCAGATTGGTGCGCAGATTTCCGAAGGTGGACAAGTCGCTATCATTTCTGATTTAAGTCATTTTAAGGTGGAAGGCGAGATTGCTGATACGTATGGCGACCGTGTGGCAGCTGGAGGAAAAGCAATTGTTAAGATAGGAAGCGATAAACTGGAAGGAACGGTCAGCAGTGTAACACCGTTATCCAAAAATGGCGTCATATCATTCACGGTTCAGTTGAAGGAAGATAATCATCGTCGTCTGCGCTCCGGATTGAAGACGGATGTTTATGTGATGAATGCTGTAAAGGAAGATGTGATGCGTGTTGCCAATGGCTCTTTCTATGTGGGGCGTGGTGAATACGAATTGTTTGTCTGCAACTCTGACAATGAACTGGTCAAACGTAAGATACAGTTGGGTGATTCAAACTTTGAATATGTAGAAGTTTTGAGTGGATTGCAACCGGGTGACAGGGTAGTGGTAAGTGATATGAGTGCATATAAGAACAAGAATAAGCTGAAGATTAAATAAATTAAACACTAGAAGTTATGATAACATTGAACTCTCTTTCCAAAATTTACCGTACTGATGAGATTGAAACGGTAGCGTTGGAAAATGTGAATCTGACGGTAGAACGTGGAGAATTCCTAAGTATAATGGGACCTTCCGGGTGCGGAAAATCTACATTGTTGAATATAATGGGATTACTTGACGCACCTACCATGGGAATAGTGGAAATCAATGGAATACGTACCGAAGGAATGAAAGACAAAGAATTGGCCGTTTTTCGTAATAAAACGCTTGGTTTTGTGTTTCAGTCTTTTCATCTGATTAATTCGTTAAATGTGACGGATAATGTGGAGTTGCCTTTACTTTATCGCCGTGTTGGCAGTAGTGAGCGAAAGCGGTTGGCGCAAGAGGTATTGGAAAAAGTAGGGTTAAGCCATCGTATGAGACATTTTCCTACACAACTTTCCGGTGGTCAGTGCCAACGTGTAGCTATTGCCCGTGCTATTATCGGTAATCCTGAAATAATCCTTGCCGATGAGCCGACAGGTAACTTGGATTCAAGGATGGGAGCCGAAGTCATGGAACTGCTTCACCGACTGAATAAAGAAGACGGACGCACCATCGTCATGGTTACCCATAATGAAGAACAGGCGAAGCAGACTTCGCGTACCATTCGTTTCTTTGACGGACGACAAGTGCAGTAGAACCTGCGTTTTATACATGAAACTAAATAGAAAAACAGATTGATACATCTCTAAATTAAAAACCACCATGACAAAGAATATTTTCATCGTTGCGATAGCTGTCCTGTTAAGTGTTGCTTTTTGTTCGCTATCGGCACAAAATGTGAGTAAAGATTATAATGTAGGCGACTTTTCTGCCATCAACCTGCAATCTGTCGGAAATATTATTTTCGCTCAATCGGCAGAATGTACCTGCCGTTTGGGAGGGCCTTCTGAATTTGTAGAGAAAACCCGGGTAACGGTGAAGAACGGCACACTGGTTATCGATTATAAAGAGAAGAACGTAAAGAATGTCAAGAATCTGATTTTTTACATCACTGCTCCCGATTTGAGTAAAGTGAAAATCGACGGGGTAGGGAACTTTGATGCAAAGGAAAAATTGAATCTTAAAAATATAGCTTTCGAACTTGACGGAGTGGGAAATTGCAACGTGAAAAATCTTCATTGCGATGAACTGAAACTCGATGTCGACGGAGTAGGCAATATGAAAATGAATGTTGACTGTGGCCTTATCAAGGCTAAAGTGGATGGAGTAGGTAATATCACTTTATCAGGTAAGGCTGATACTGCTTTCTTTAAAAAGGATGGTGTTGGTAAAATCAATCACAAAAGCCTGAAATGTAAGGATATAACAAAGAAGGGATGGAATTTCTAATATGGAACGTTCTTTGACGAACTTCTGTGGAACCTAATCGAAGAAAAATAAAAAAGACGGGTAAGAAATATACTGAACTCTATACTGGTAACGATCATGATAAAACTCTATTTTAAACAAGCATTCCATCTGTTGGGAGAAAATAAACTGCTTTCATCTATTTCCATTATTGGTACAGCTTTGGCTATTGCTATGATAATGGTAATTGTGATTACTTTACGTGCGACTATTGCTCCCTTTGCACCGGAAACCCATCGTGACCGGATGCTTATTTTCCGGTTTGCCGGACTTCAAAATAAGTCCAACGTGAATTGGCAAAGCAATGGCCCTATCGGATACAATACGGCAAAGGCTTGTTTCAAAGCAATGACAATTCCCGAAGTTGTTTCCATAACCAATATCTGGCAGGAAACAATGCTGGCTGCTAAACCGGCAGGTGAGATGGAAAGTTGTAGTGTGTTGCAAACAGACGATGCTTTCTGGAAAATATTTGAATTTGAGTTTCTATCCGGTAAACCGTATGATAATGCCGATTTTGATGCTGGAGCAGCAAAAGCTGTGATTTCCGAAGATATGGCTCGCCGTTTGTTCGGAACGTCAGAAGTGGTTGGAAAAACATTCCTTCTGAATCATTCGGCTTATATTGTTTGCGGAGTGGTACGTCCGGTCTCTAAATTGGCGAAGTACGCCTATGCGCAAGTTTGGATTCCTTTGAGTTCAACAAGTGCCTTCACAGCCACTTGGGGCGATGACAATATCATGGGTATGACTGCCGTCTATATACTGGCTAAATCGAAAGACGATTTTCCGGCTATTCGTCAGGAGGCAGACCGCTTGCGGGCTATCTTTATGGCAGGGCATCCCAATTTCGATTTACTCTATCGCGGACAGCCTGATACTTATTTCGTAGCCGCGCAACGCTATTCCGCCAACAATCCTCCTGCTGTGAAAGAAGCAGTACGGCAATACATACTGACATTACTTGTCTTATTGATTGTTCCTGCCGTCAACTTATCCGGACTTACTTTGTCACGCATGCGTAAGCGTATCTCCGAAATAGGAGTGCGAAAAGCCTTTGGTGCTCCCAGACGGGAGCTTATGATGCAGGTACTATCCGAAAATATGCTTTATTCCCTGTTCGGAGGAATTCTCGGACTGGTATTAAGTTATGTCGCCGCTTTCCTTTTGGGAGGAATGCTTTTCTCCGTAGACTTTGTATCCAATGGGGTGGAAGATTTGCGGACCATGTGTGTCGACTTACTGTTCGATCCTACCGTATTCCTGCTGGCATTTCTGGCTTGCTTCCTACTCAATTTATTAAGTGCCGCCATTCCGGCATGGAGAGTAACTCGCACCAATATTGTGGATGCCATCAACGAAAGATAATTCTTCAACTCATCTAAATTCTAAAGAAAATGCAACTATTAAAACAAATATGGAACGAGCGCCGGTCAAACGGATGGTTATGGTCAGAACTATTAATTGTTTTTGTGGTCCTGTGGTATGTGGTCGACTGGACGTATGTGACAGCGCGTACTTATTACGAACCGGTAGGATTTGATATTACCGATACGTATTATTTGGAACTAAGCCTGAAAAACGACAAGAGTAATTCCTATCTTTCGAAAGAGCAAAAGAGTACATCTTTAGGACAAGATATTATTGAGTTGACCAATCGTCTCCGGAGATTGCCGGAAGTGGAGGCCGTTTCAATATCCAATAATGCGCGTCCCTATATCGGGAGTAATTCCGGTAGTATGTTGCGTATCGATACATTGGTTAGTAGTCCGCTACGACGTTCGGTAACCCCTGACTTTTTTCAGGTCTTCCGTTATCAAAGTGCTGATGGGCGTGGTTATCAGCCGTTGGTGCAAGCTTTAAGGAATGGCAATGTAGTTGTTGGTGAAAATTTCTGGCCCAAAGATTATAAAGGCGATCGTACGCTGTTGGGTAAAGAAATGGTCGATGTGGATGATTCTACGAAAGTGTACAAGATAGGGGGAGTTTCGAAGAAAGTGCGTTACAATGACTTTTGGCCTAACTACAGTGACCGGTATGTAGCCATTGAACTTACTGAAAAGATAATGGTCGAACTTGACGATGAACTTTATCCTTCGAGTGTAGAAGTTTGTCTGCGGGTGAAACCGGGGACTTCCAGAGACTTTGCGGAACATTTGATGAAATTGTCCGCCAACCAGTTGAGTGTCGGTAACTTATTCATCCTGAAAGTGCATGATTATGAAGATCTGCGGAATGACTTCCAGCAAGGAAGTTATAATCAGGTACAGATACGTTTCTGGATGATGGGCTTCTTATTGCTTAATATCCTGTTGGGCATTGTCGGCACCTTCTGGTTCCGTACGCAGCACCGTCGTGCCGAGTCTGCGCTTCGTATAGCAGTCGGGTCCAGCCGGATGCAGCTTTGGCAACGTTTAAATAAAGAAGGATTGCTATTATTGACTCTGGCTGCTTTGCCTGCCGCCGCCATCTGTTATAATATCGGCCATCTGGAGTTGACTGAAGGGTATATGGAGTGGGGAGTAGTGCGTTTTCTTATTACATTTGTCATAACCTACTTCCTGATGTCTTTAATGATTCTTATAGGTATTTGGTTTCCTGCCCGTCAGGTAATCCGCATACAGCCTGCCGAAGCGCTGCGCGAAGAATAAAAAACTTGGGCTATCTATTTGTTTTCAATAGATTTAACGTATCTTTGTCGGCATAATATTGAAAACACCGCAGGTTTTAATTATATGAATCGACGCTACTATTGTATGTTTATAGTTCTGTTCTTTGCTGTTCTTACTCAGGCGGCGGCAGCGGAACGTACATTCAATATCCTTTTTATACAGTCTTACACCTCGCAGACTCCTTGGCACAGTGACCTTAATCAGGGCTTGGCTAAAGGGTTTAAAGAGAGCGGTCTAAAGGTTAACATAACAACGGAATATCTTGATGCAGATTTTTGGGCATTCAATTCCGAGAAGGTAATCATGCGTCGTTTTTGTCAGCGTGCCCGCGACAGGCAGACAGATTTGATTGTAACTGCGAGTGATGAAGCTTTTTATACCCTTTTTGCATGTGGAGATTCGTTGCCTTTGCAGATTCCGGTGGTGTTTTTCGGTATTAAGTATCCCGATACGAAGTTGATTACCACTCATCCCAATGTTTGCGGATTCACAGCCAATCCGGATTTCGATGTCATATTACGTCAGGCACAAAAGATATTTCCCCGACGGAAAGAAGTGGTTTGTGTGATAGATAACAGCTTTTTAAGTAACAAAGGGCTTGAAGATTTTGAAGAAGAGTGGAAAATCTTTCAGAAAGACAACCCGGATTATAGAATGAAAATCTATAATACCCAAAATCATACGACTAGTCATATCATTGCGGCAATTTGTTACCCTCGTAACAGCTACGAACGTTTGGTTGTTGCTCCTAAATGGTCGCCTTTCCTTTCATTTGTAGGTAAAAACTCAAAAGCTCCCGTATTTTCAACTCAAAATGTAGGATTGACTAACGGTGTGTTTAGCGCTTATGATGCCGACAGCTATACTTCTGCATCATTGGCTGCTCAAAGGGCTGCTTCGGTCTTGAAAGGTACCTCTCCCCGGGATATAGGAGTGACGGAAATTACACAGGGATTCATCTTTGACTACAAGCAATTAGATTTTTTCCATATCGATCCTGATAAAGTATCTTCTAGCGGAACGATAGTCAATGAACCATATTGGGAGAAATATAAATACCTTTTTATACTTCTCTATCCGTCTATCCTCGCATTGTTGATAGCCTCTATCGTGTGGCTGATGCGTGCCAACCGGCGTGAATCCAAACGACGGATTCAGGCACAGACCCGTCTGCTGGTACAGAATAAACTGGTGGAACAGCGTAATGAGTTCGATAATGTATTTCATTCCATCCGTGATGGTGTGATAACGTATGATACCGATTTGCACATTCATTTCACAAACCGTTCCTTATTACAAATGCTTCATTTGCCGTATGAGTCAGGTGGACGTTTTTATGAAGGAATGATGGCAGGCAGTATCTTCAAGGTATATTATAACGGTCAGGACATTCTTCATAAAATGCTGAAGCAGGTAGCTTCAAAAGGTGAAAGTGTGAAGATACCGCAGGGAGCTTTCATGAAAGAAGTGCATAGTGATAAATACTTCCCTGTGTCGGGGGAAATAGTTCCGATTCATTCAAAGGACGCAATTACCGGTATGGCACTTTCTGCGCGGAATATTTCGGATAAGGAAATGCAAAAACGTTTCTTTGATATGGCGGTAGACGAAAGCTCCATATATCCGTGGCAGTTTGATATGGAAACGAACTGTTTCATTTTTCCGCAAGGTTTCTTGAAACGTCTTGGATACGATGAGTCGGTTACTACCATTCCCCGTGATGAAATGGATCGCACTATCCATCCTGACGATTTGAAGGAAATAAGTCCGTTATTTAATAGAGCATTGACCGGGGAAGATTCCAATACCCGTCTGAATTTCCGTCAGCGGAATGTCAACGGAGAGTATGAATGGTGGGAATATTGTTCTTCTGTAATCACGGGATTGACACAAGATTCATTGTACAATATATTAGGTGTTTGTCAGAGTATCCAGCGATATAAGACTGCCGAGCAGGAGATGAGAGAGGCCCGTGATAAAGCCCTCCAGGCTGACAAACTGAAATCGGCGTTCCTTGCCAACATGAGTCACGAGATTCGGACTCCGTTGAATGCGATTGTAGGTTTCTCCGATTTGCTAAGCGATACGAGTGGTTTTACAAGCGAAGAGATTGCCCAGTTTATCGGAACCATTAATAAGAATTGTGGCCTGTTGCTGGCTTTGATTAATGATATTCTTGATTTGTCACGTATCGAATCGGGAACCATGGAATTTATGTTCGCCGAGCATAACCTGCCGTTGTTATTAAAGACCGTCCATGATTCTCAACGCTTGAATATGCCACCGGGAGTAGAACTGGTGTTGCGTATGCCCGAAAGTGATAAGAAATATCTCACGACAGATAATGTACGCTTGCAGCAAGTCGTGAATAATCTGATAAATAACGCTGCTAAATTTACGAGCAGCGGTTTCATTACTTTCGGCTATGAAGACGATGAGGTTCCCGGCTATACCCGCATCTTTGTGGAGGATACCGGAGTCGGTATTTCTGAAGAAGGTATCCGTCATATATTCGAACGATTCTATAAAGTCGATAATTTCACCCAAGGAGCAGGTTTGGGATTAAGTATTTGTCAGACCATCATCGAACGTCTGAATGGTACCATCTCCGTCACCTCCGAAGTAGGTAAAGGCACTCGTTTCACTGTGCGCCTTCCTAACTACTGCGAATAATCGAACGTTCACTTTTGGGCATAGTGTCCGAAAATGGACACTTTTCTTATTTTCTAATCTGTTGATAATAAAAACTTTACTTTTTTGGCACATCGTTTGATTCTCTCATAGTGGAAAATACTGTGCATAATGAAAAAGAAAAGTATATTGTTTGCTCTTGCTGCCGTTTGCCTGCCGTTGGCATTGTCGGCACAGAAGGAAAGGGAAATAACCTTGAATGAAGCCATTGCTATGGCGCGTATTCAATCTGTTGACGCTGCTGTTGCCTTGAATGAATTGAAAACGGCCTATTGGGAGTTTCGCACCTTTCGTGCCGATCTTCTGCCGGAAGTCAACTTGACCGGAACCCTGCCTAATTATAACAAATCGTATAGTTCCTATCAAAATTCGGACGGTTCTTACGGTTTTGTCCGTAATAATACATTGGGGCTTACCGGTGATCTTTCCATCGATCAAAATATCTGGCTTACCGGTGGTAAACTCTCGCTGACTTCCTCTCTCGACTATATCAAACAATTGGGAGCCGGAGGAGACCGGCATTTTATGTCGGTTCCTGTCACATTACAACTTACACAACCCATCTTTGGAGTCAATAATATAAAGTGGAACAGACGCATCGAACCGGTTCGTTATGCCGAAGCGAAAGCAGCTTTTATCACTGCTACCGAAGAAGTGACGATGCGTGCTATCACTTATTACTTTAATCTTTTGTTGGCAAAAGAAAATCTTGGCACGGCGAAACAGAACCAGACAAATGCCGACCACCTTTATGAAGTAGCCCTTGCCAAACGCAAAATGGGGCAGATTTCCGAGAATGAACTCTTGCAGTTGAAGCTCTCCGCTTTGAATGCGAAGGCTGCATTGACGGAAGCAGAGAGTGATCTCAATGCCAAGATGTTCCAGCTCCGTGCCTTTTTGGGAGTAGGAGAGGATGAAGTACTAAACCCGGTTCTTCCCGAAGCTGTGGATGGTCCGAGGATGGAGTACAATCAGGTGTTAAATAAAGCATTGGAACGTAATTCTTTTGCACAGAATATCCGTCGCCGCCAGTTGGAAGCCGATTATGAAGTAGCTACTGCACGCGGAAATTTGCGTAGTGTCGATTTGTTTGCAAGCGTAGGGTATACGGGTGAGAACCGGAATTTTCCGGCCGTTTACAGGAACTTGCAGGACAATCAGATTGTTCAGGTAGGCGTTAAGATTCCGATTCTCGATTGGGGAAAACGCCGTGGGAAAGTCCGGGTAGCCAAGAGTAACCGGGATGTAGTGCTTTCAAAAATTCGTCAGGAACAGATAAACTTCAACCAGGATATTTTTCTGTTGGTGGAGCATTTCAATAATCAGGCACAGCAATTGGACATAGCCAAAGAAGCCGATGCGATAGCCCAGCAACGATATAAAACAAGTATTGAAACTTTCCTGATAGGTAAAATCAATACCTTGGATTTGAATGATGCGCAGAACTCTAAAGATGATGCGAGACAGAAACATATTTCCGAACTTTATTATTATTGGTATTATTATTATCAGATTCGCAGTCTGACACTATGGGATTTTCGTACCAATACCGAACTTGAAGCTGATTTTGATGAAATCATCCGGCAATAGAAAGGGGAGGAAAAAGCTTTTGAATCTTATGGAGGAACTTGCCGGAGATTATGGGAAAAGTTTTTCAAGTCTGCAAACAGACTATTGCGTATTTATGCCTGATTCATTTGGTATTACGAACTATTTATAGTACCTTTGAAACTCGATTTTAACACTCGGGAAATGAAAAATACGTAAATAATACAGAAAAATTCATCCCCCATTATAAATAAAGAAAGAAATAAAAAAAGAAATACTTCTTCTTGGAAGATTGAAAAAACAGAAGAAGTTTTCTTGGTAGAGGAATCTTGCAATTTTAACTATGATTCTGATAATTGATGACGACAGCGCAGTGCGTTCTTCGCTTAGCTTCATGTTGAAGCGGGCAGGATATGAAGCACAGACCGTTCCCGGTCCGCGGGAAGCTATGGAAGTAGTACGTTCCGTAGCTCCGGATTTAATCCTGATGGATATGAACTTCACTCTTTCTACAACGGGTGAGGAGGGTTTGACCCTACTCAAACAAGTAAAAATATTCCGTCCCGAAACACCGGTGATATTGATGACTGCTTGGGGAAGTATCCAACTTGCCGTGCAAGGAATGCAGGCAGGAGCTTTTGATTTCATAACGAAGCCCTGGAATAATGCCGCCTTGTTGCAACGCATCGAAACGGCACTCCAACTTTCGGGCACTCCACAGGAACCAACGCAGGAACAGAGCGATTCTTTCGACCGCAGCCACATCATCGGGCGTAGCCAGGGATTGATGGATGTGTTGAATACGATTGCCCGCATAGCAAAGACCAATGCCTCTGTTCTCATTACAGGGGAAAGCGGAACAGGTAAGGAATTGATAGCCGAGGCCATTCATATTAATAGTCAGCGAGCCAAACACCCCTTTGTGAAAGTGAATCTTGGAGGTATCTCTCAAAGCCTGTTCGAAAGTGAAATGTTCGGGCACAAGAAAGGAGCTTTTACCGATGCTTCCGCAGACCGTATCGGACGTTTCGAAATGGCAAACAAAGGGACGATTTTTCTGGATGAAATAGGTGATCTCGATCCTTCGTGCCAGGTGAAGTTACTGCGTGTATTGCAGGATCAGACATTTGAAGTGCTCGGCGACAGCCGTCCGCGTAAGACGGATATCCGGGTAGTATCAGCCACCAATGCCGATTTGCGCAAAATGGTAGGCGAACGTACTTTTCGTGAAGACCTCTTCTATCGTATCAATCTGATAACTGTGAAGCTGCCGGCCTTGCGCGAACGTCGCGAAGATATTCCCTTGCTGGCACGTCATTTTGCCGACCGTCAGGCGGTAACCAACGGATTGCCTCGTACGGAGTTCTCTGCCGATGCCCTGCAATTCTTGAGCCGTTTGCCCTATCCGGGGAATATTCGTGAATTGAAGAACTTGGTGGAACGTACCATTCTGGTAAGTGGTAAACCGCTGCTTGATGCTTCCGACTTTGATGCGCAGTATATTCGCCACGATGACGCAAGAGTGACCGAAGGCGCAACTCTGGCTGGTATGACTTTGGATGAAATAGAACGCCAGACCATTCTCCAGGCGTTGGACCGTTACAAAGGAAATTTGAGTCAGGTAGCTACGGCATTGGGTATCAGCCGTGCAGCACTCTATCGTCGTCTCGAAAAATATAATATAACAATGTGATAGATTTAGGCACGTGCCTAATAAAATTAAGATTAACCGTAACCACAGATAACGTGCGTATAAAAGGATTCTTTTACATACTAGTCTTTCTGCTGCTGGCATTAGGTAGTGTATTGCTGTTCCTTTCCAGTCAACTGAATACAATCTTTTTCTACATAGGGGAGGGGCTGATACTTTTCATCCTCATTTATCTGACCTTTTTCTATCGTAAGATTGTGAAGCCGTTGAATACAATCGGAAGCGGTATGGAATTGTTGCGTGAGCAGGATTTCAGTAGCCGTCTTAGTCCTGTAGGCCAATATGAGGCCGATCGTGTGGTGAATATCTTCAACCGCATGATGGAACAGCTCAAGAATGAACGTCTCCGCCTGCGTGAACAGAATAATTTTCTCGATTTGCTGATTAAAGCTTCTCCGATGGGAGTGATTATAACTTCCCTTGATGAAGACCTTTCGGAATTGAATCCGATGGCTTTGAAAATGCTGGGTGTTCGTTTGGAAGACGTACAAGGCAAGAAGATGAAAGAGATTGATTCTCCGTTAGCGGTGGAATTAGCCAACCTCCCGAAAGGAGAGAAGGTAACCGTCCGTCTGAACGACTCGAATATCTACCGATGTACTCATTCTTCTTTCATTGATCGTGGATTTCAGCATCCCTTCTACTTGGTAGAAACCCTCACTGACGAAGTGATGAAAGCGGAAAAGAAAGCATACGAGAAAGTGATTCGCATGATTGCCCACGAAGTGAACAACACGACTGCCGGCATTACTTCCACACTGGATACGGTAGAACAAGCCCTTTCCAGCGAAGAAGGAATGGAAGACATCTGCGACGTGATGCGTGTATGTACCGACCGTTGTTTCTCAATGAGTCGTTTCATCACCCGTTTTGCCGATGTGGTGAAAATCCCCGAACCGACACTTTCTTCTGTCAATCTGAATGATTTGGTTTTCACCTGCAAGCGGTTTATGGAAGGAATGTGTAATGACCGTCGCATTACACTCCGCATGGAAATGGACGAAAGTCTGAAAGATGTGATGCTGGATGCCGCTTTGTTTGAGCAAGTACTAGTAAACATCATCAAGAATGCAGCGGAAAGCATTGAGACCGATGGGGAAATAATAGTCCGCACCCTCGCTCCGGCCACTGTTGAAGTGATAGATAACGGTCAGGGAATCAGCAAAGAAACAGAAGCTAAACTGTTCAGTCCTTTCTTCTCTACCAAACCGAACGGTCAGGGAATCGGACTCATCTTTATTCGCGAAGTACTGATGCGTCATGGGTGCACATTCTCTTTGCGAACCTATGCCGACGGACTGACCCGATTCCGTATTACTTTCCCCTAATTGTGTCAAATAAGAACATTTCTTCCGTCAAATAGACCTTTTTTTGTCTTGAAATCACTCCTACCTTTGCCCCGCTCAATTCAATAGGATTTAAGGTATGAGATTAATGAAAAAAGGCACATTGACGCTCTTTCTTTTATTGGCTATCAGTATTCCGCTTTGTGCGCAGTATGTGGTACAAGGGGTGGTGACTGATTCTCTGACCAAAGAGCCTTTGCCTTATGCATCTGTACGCTTAAAAGACACGACAGAAGGAACTACTACCGGAAGCGACGGACGCTTTTACTTCAAAACCCACCGCTCCGAAGCAGTGCTTGTAATCTCTGTAATCGGTTATAATGACTATGTCCGCACCATTCGCCCTGCCCATAATGCATCCTATAAAGTAGCGCTTGCGCCTACCGAATACGCGCTTGGTGAAGTGGTAGTCAAACCCAAACGTGAACACTACCGGAAGAAAGATAATCCTGCCGTAGAATTTGTCCGCCGTATGATTGAAAGCCGTGACAACTACTCTCCCTACGAGAAAGACTTCTGGCAACGCGAACGTTATGAAAAGACCACCTTTGCGTTGAATAACTTCGATGAAGAGAAACAGAAAAAATGGCTATATCGTAAATTTGATTTCCTGACGGAATATGTAGATACTTCTGCCGTTACCGGTAAACCGATTCTGACGGTATCAGCCCGTGAACTGCTTGCCACAGACTATTACCGGAAATCTCCCCGTTCCGAGAAGCAATGGGTGAAAGGACGCAAACAGGCCGGTGTTGATGAATTTCTCTCTAAACAAGGGATGCAGGCAGCCATCAATGAAGTCTTTAAAGACGTCGACATTTACGAAAACAACATTTCCCTGTTTACAAATAAGTTTGTCAGTCCCTTGTCCCGTATCGGCACAGGCTTTTATAAATATTACCTGATGGACACGTTGCAGATTGCCGGAGAGCCTTGTGCAGACCTTGCTTTCACGCCTTTTAATTCCGAGTCTTTCGGTTTCAACGGACACCTGTATGTGACGCTCGACTCTACCTACTTTGTTAAACGTGCCGTATTCAACTTTCCCAAAAAGATAAATCTGAACTTTGTAGACTACATGTTGCTCGAACAGGAATTTAAGCGCGCTGAAGACGGCACACGTCTGCTCGATCATGAAAGTATCACTGTTGAGTTTAAACTGACCGAAGGACAGGACGGAATTTTTGCCCGCCGTGTAGCGGATTACAGCAACTACACCTTTACGCCGACTGCCGAAGCCGACAAAGCCTTCACCAAACCCGAACGTATTATTGAAGAGACGGAAGCCCTGTCGCGTCCCGAAACATTCTGGGCGGAGAATCGTCCGCAAGCCGCTATCTCCCAGCAGGAAAACTCGGTAGACCGCCTGATGACACAATTACGCAGTTATCCGGTATATTACTGGACGGAAAAAGTGCTTTCCATTCTCTTTACGGGATATATTCCCACCTCCAAAGAAGCACCACTTTTCTATATCGGCCCGATGAATGCCACTATCAGCGGTAACACATTGGAAGGCCCCCGTATCCGTGCCGGAGGTATGACTACCGCCTGGCTCAATCCGCACCTGTTTGGCAAAGGATATGTGGCTTACGGGTTTAAAGATGAAAGAGTGAAAGGATTAGCAGAACTGGAATATTCTTTCAAGAAGAAGAAAGAATACGCCAACGAATTTCCCATCCATTCATTGAAATTGCGTTACGAATCAGATGTGAACCAGTACGGACAAAATTACCTGTATACAAGCAAAGACAATGTGTTCCTGGCCTTGAAACGTGAGAAGGACGACCGTATCGGCTATTTCCGGCAGGCGGAGATGACCTATACCAATGAGTTTTATTCCGGCTTTTCTTTCCAGTTGACAGCACGTACACGGAAAGATGAGTCCTCCTACCTGATTCCTTTTTTAAAGAAAGAAGGAGATACCTACACCCCGGTAAAAGATTTCTCTATCAGTGCCGCAGAGTTGAAGTTGCGTTATGCTCCGAACGAGAAATTCTTCCAGACCCAATGGAACCGTTTTCCCGTATCGTTGGATGCACCGGTGTTTACCTTGTCGCATACCATTGCCGGAAAAGGAGTGTTGGGCAGCGATTACACCTACAATCATACCGAAGTCGGTATTCAGAAACGCTTCTGGTTTTCCGCGTTCGGCTATACCGACGTTATACTAAAAGCAGGTAAAGTGTGGGATAAAGTACCTTTTCCGTTGCTTATCATGCCTAATGCCAACCTTTCTTATACCATCCAACCGGAATCTTACTCGTTGATGAATGCGATGGAGTTTATGAACGATGAATATTTCTCGTGGGATGTTACTTATTTCCTCAACGGATGGCTGTTCAACCGGGTACCGTTGTTGAAAAAACTAAAATGGAGGGAAATAGTTTCCTGTCGTGGATTATATGGACATTTGAGCGATAAAAACAACCCGGCTTTGAGCGACGGTTTGTTCGCTTTTCCGATAGAGAACACACAAACAATGGGAAAAACACCTTATGTGGAGGCGGGTGTCGGTATTGAAAACATTTTCAAGGTGTTACGTTTGGACTATATCTGGAGGCTCACTTATCGTGATTCGCCCGGGATTGACAGATCAGGCTTGAGAATAAGTCTCCACATGACCTTTTAAAAGTTAAATCCTGCTAATTGCAATGTTTATATGACAAATAAAGACTGTATTAGTAATTAATTAATCTTATTTTTGCATCAATTTTAGTTTAATTTTAATAGAATAGAAATGAAACAAGAAATTAAACCCGCTACCGGGCGTCTTGGCGTACTGGTAGTTGGAGTGGGTGGTGCGGTAGCTACCACGATGATTGTAGGTACACTAGCCTCTCGCAAGGGACTGGCAAAACCGATAGGATCTATTACACAGTTAGCCACAATGCGCATGGAGAACAACGAAGAAAAACTCATCAAGGACGTTGTGCCTTTGACGAATTTGGAAGACATTGTTTTCGGAGGATGGGATATTTTCCCGGACAACGCATACGAAGCTGCTATGTACGCCGAGGTTTTGAAAGAAAAAGACCTGAATGGAGTAAAAGAAGAGTTGGAAGCTATCAAACCGATGCCGGCTGCTTTCGATCACAACTGGGCAAAACGTCTGAACGGTACACACGTGAAGAAGGCTGCTACCCGTTGGGAAATGGTAGAACAACTTCGTCAGGATATCCGCGACTTCAAGGCTGCTAACAACTGCGAACGCGTAGTGGTGCTTTGGGCTGCAAGTACTGAAATTTACATTCCGCTGTCTGACGAACACATGTCACTCGCTGCTTTAGAGAAAGCAATGAAGGAAAACAATACAGACGTGATTTCTCCGAGTATGTGTTACGCGTATGCTGCTATTGCAGAAGACGCTCCGTTCGTGATGGGTGCTCCTAACTTGTGTGTGGATACTCCTGCTATGTGGGAATTCTCTAAACAAAAGAATGTACCTATCTCCGGTAAAGACTTCAAGAGTGGTCAGACACTGATGAAAACCGTATTGGCTCCGATGTTCAAAACCCGTATGCTGGGTGTGAACGGTTGGTTCTCTACCAATATCCTCGGTAACCGCGACGGTGAAGTGCTCGATGATCCGGACAACTTCAAGACAAAAGAAGTCAGCAAGCTGTCTGTAATCGACACTATCTTCGAACCTGAAAAATATCCTGATCTCTACGGAGATGTTTATCATAAAGTACGTATCAACTATTATCCTCCCCGCAAAGACAACAAAGAAGCATGGGACAACATCGACATTTTCGGATGGATGGGCTACCCGATGGAAATCAAGGTGAACTTCCTTTGCCGCGACTCTATCCTTGCAGCTCCTATCGCTCTTGACCTTGTGTTGTTCAGCGACTTGGCAATGCGTGCAGGCATGTGTGGCATCCAGACTTGGTTGTCATTCTTCTGCAAGAGTCCGATGCACGATTTCGAACATCAGCCCGAACACGACTTGTTTACACAATGGAGAATGGTAAAACAGACATTGCGTAACATGATTGGTGAAAAAGAACCTGATTACTTAGCTTAATCAGTAACCCCAAATAATAAGTTGAGATTGAGATTTACCATCCTATAAAGACTGGTGGATGCTCAACCTCAACTTTTACTTTTTTATTGTACAAATTCCCCATTCGTTTGGGGGACTCGTGACACAACCGACTCGTAGTTTGTAATTAGTAATTAGTAATAAATGAAGCGTCCTCCCTTTCTACCTGTTTTTATAGGCACGGGCTTTGGCTCCGGTTTTTCTCCTTTTGCTCCCGGCACGGCTGGGGCGTTACTGGCTTCTATCATTTGGATTGCACTTTATTTTCTCCTTCCTTTCTCTTGGGTATTATGGCTGACTGCCGCTTTGGTGATTGTATTTACATTCGCCGGCATTTGGGCTGCCGATAAGCTGGAGACTTATTGGGGAGAAGATCCTTCGCGTGTGGTAGTGGATGAGATGGTGGGAGTGTGGATACCGTTGTTGGCTGTTCCCAATGATGACAAATGGTTTTGGTACGTGATTGCGGCTTTTGCCTTGTTCCGCATCTTTGATATAGCCAAACCGTTGGGCATACGTCGTATGGAAAGCCTGAAAGGTGGGGTAGGGGTCATGATGGACGATGTTTTGGCGGGAGTGTATAGTTTTATATTGTTAGTGGGAGCGAGATGGGTGATTGGCTGAAAAAAGTTGCACGGATGATTTCCCAGAAAGGCGGCATCTTCATGTTTTTGAGGGCGCAGCTTTCTGCTCAAATGGCAACTATTGCAGACTTTCTCGTTACGATTCTTCTGGTCAGGCTGTTTGATGTCTACTATGTATATGCCACCCTGGCGGGAGCTATCTATGGAGGAATCGTTAATTGCGTTATCAACTATAAATGGACTTTTAAATCGAAAGGAAAGAAAACACACGTTGCTGTAAAATTTATCCTTGTATGGGTTTGCAGCGTTTGGCTCAATACGTGGGGAACGTATGCACTGACGGAATCATTAGCGAAGATTCCCTGGGTACGCAACACGCTTAGCCTGTATTTCGGAGATTTCTTCATTATCCCTAAAGTGGTAGTGGCAATCATCGTGGCACTGTTTTGGAATTATAATATGCAGCGCTTTTTTGTTTACCGGAATATAGATATCAGAAGTTTATTCGGAAAAAGAAACTGAAAAAACGGATTGAAAAGACTGATGAAAAAACGAAAGAATTAGATATATACAGATTGAAAAAACAGAAGATTTAGATATAAACAGATTTAAACAGATGAATTACAGAGATTATTTACAACAGCTGATTTATAAGATTATCAATCCCTTGATACGCGGAATGATTAAAATAGGGATCACTCCCAACTTTATCACCACTACCGGATTTGTGCTCAATGTAGTAGCGGCAGGTATGTTTGTGTATGCCGGCATTTATGGCGGACAAAACGATCTGGCCATTATCGGCTGGGCAGGAGGTGTGATTCTGTTTGCCGGATTGTTCGATATGATGGATGGGCGTGTGGCTCGCCTGGGCAATATGAGTTCCAAGTTCGGTGCGCTTTATGATTCGGTACTCGACCGTTACAGTGAATTGATGACTTTCTTCGGTATCTGTTACTATTTGTCAATGAAAGATTATTTCTTTTATGCACTTATTGCTTTCGTGGCACTCATCGGTTCGCTGATGGTAAGCTACGTGCGTGCCCGTGCCGAAGGCTTGGGAATCGAATGTAAAGTAGGATTCATGCAACGTCCGGAGCGTGTAGTACTAACCAGCCTCGGAGCTTTGTTCTGTGGTGTTTTCAAAGATATTACCGCTTTCGAACCAATCCTGATTCTGATTGTTCCTCTGGCTTTCGTTGCTCTGTTTGCCAATATTACGGCTTTTGCACGAGTGAGACATTGCTATAAAGCGATGAAAGAATGAATTAATTTACTATTGGACTATTTACTATTTACATCGTACATCCTAAATAGTACATCGTAAATAGTCCAATAGTAAATAGTCTAATCGTCTAATCAAAACGTTATAATGATAAAGAACATTCAAATGCCGTCGAAAAGAGAAGCCCTGACTGTGGTAGTCATTATGGCTCTTTTCCTTTTATTGACAGGTATCTTCATCGGACTTCGTTCCGAGCATCTGTTGATGGCGGTACTCTATTTAGTCTTATTCTTTGCCGGATTGCCTACTCGTAAGCTGGCAGTAGCCCTGCTACCTTTCGCCATTTTTGGAATTTCGTATGACTGGATGCGTATTTGCCCTAACTACGAGGTGAACCCGATTGACGTGGCCGGACTGTATCATCTCGAAAAGTCCCTTTTCGGAGTAATGGATAATGGTCTTCTGGTTACTCCTTGCGAATACTTCGCTGTACACAACTGGCCGATAGCGGACGTTTTTGCCGGAATCTTCTACCTTTGTTGGGTTCCCGTTCCTATCCTGTTCGGTCTTTGCCTGTATTTCAAGAAGGAAAGAAAAACCTACCTCCGTTTTGCGTTGGTATTTTTGTTCGTCAACTTGATTGGTTTTGCTGGTTATTATATTCATCCGGCTGCTCCGCCTTGGTATGCCATTAATTACGGTTTCGAACCGATATTGAACACACCGGGCAATGTTGCAGGATTGGGTCGCTTTGATGCATTCTTCGAAGTGACTATCTTTGATTCAATCTACGGGCGTAATGCAAATGTATTTGCGGCAGTGCCTTCACTGCACGCGGCCTATATGGTAGTTGCATTGGTGTATGCCATTATTGGTAAATGCAGATGGTATGTGATTACCCTTTTCTCCATTATCATGGTCGGCATTTGGGGAACAGCTATTTATTCCTGCCATCATTATATCATTGATGTATTACTTGGCATCTCTTGCGCATTAATCGGCTGGCTGGTATTTGAATATGTATTGATGAGAATTCCGGCGTTCAAAAGATTTTTCGAAAGATATTATGCGTATATAAAGTGAGGTTATATGTGAATAGAGTGATATATATCCATCAAGAAGTAAGCATATACTCATCTAAGAAGTAACTATATACTCATATAAAAGCAGATATATACCTATATAAAATAGATATAAGTCCTACAAAATAGTGAAGAACAAGTACCGAAATATATTCCTCGCCTTTGGTATTATTGCCGTCCTGATAATGATATTCACTTTCGATATGGATTATCAGGAGCTTTGGGCGAATCTGAAGCGTGCAGGGGTATATTTGCCTTTGGTTTTGTTGCTGTGGCTATTTGTCTACCTTATCAATACAGTATCGTGGTACATAATCATCCGCAGTACTGGCAAGACCGGTTTTTCATTTGCCCGGCTCTACAAATTCACAGTAACAGGTTTTGCACTTAATTACGTGACTCCCGTCGGGCTGATGGGTGGCGAGCCATACCGCATCATGGAGCTGAAACCCTATATCGGAATAGAACGTGCCACTTCTTCCGTGATTCTTTATGTGATGATGCATATCTTTTCCCACTTTTGCTTTTGGTTAAGTTCGGTGTTACTTTACGTTTGTCTGTATCCGGTGGGGTGGGTGATGGGAGTCATTCTGGGAGCCATTACTGTCTTTTGCCTGCTGATTGCTACTCTTTTTATAAAAGGTTATCGGCATGGGATGGCTGTGGCTGTTGTCCGTATGGGTAGTCGCATCCCTTTTCTGAAAAAGAAAGTCCTTCACTTTGCAAGCGTGCATAAAGAGAAGTTGGAAAATATAGACAAACAAATCGCCCTTCTCCACCAACAAAAGAAACAAACCTTTTATAGTGCCCTTTTGTTGGAATATACCGCCCGTGTAGTCAGTTGTCTTGAAATATGGCTGATACTGAACGTACTGACTACTAATGTCAGCTTTGCCGACTGCTGTCTGATTGCGGCTTTTTCTTCTTTACTTGCCAATCTTCTGTTTTTCCTACCCATGCAATTGGGAGGTCGTGAAGGCGGATTTGCCCTCGCCGTGGGAGGTCTTTCTCTTTCCGGAGCTTACGGAGTTTATGCCGCTTTGATTACCCGGGTACGCGAGATGGTCTGGATTGTAATCGGCCTTGCACTTATGAAAGTAGGAAATTTTAAACAATCAAAAGAAAAATATTCTGCTTAAATTTATAACTTTGTCTGACCTATAAGTTCCTTCTATGAAAGAATCCATCAAAGGATTTATAGAAAGATTCGTTTGCAAAAGGAGTTATATTTGGATCTATATAGAAAAGACTAACGAAAAGACTTATAAAGAAAACGATAATGAATAATTTTATCTTTTACAGCCCTACCGAATTTGTGTTCGGTCGGGATACGGAAGCGCAGACTGGAGCATTAGTACAGAAATACGGTGCACGTAAAGTCATGATTGTTTATGGTGGCGGTTCTGTGATACGTAGCGGCTTGTTGGCTCGTGTAGAGAAATCATTGCAGGAAGTAGGCATTCCCTATTGTATGCTGGGCGGTGTACAGCCTAATCCGATAGATACGAAAGTGTACGAAGGAATCGACCTTTGCCGGAAAGAAAGTGTAGACATGATGCTTGCCGTGGGTGGTGGCTCCGTAATCGATACGGCAAAAGCCATTGCAGCCGGAGTGCCTTATGACGGAGATTTTTGGGACTTCTACATCGGAAAAGCCGTTATTGCGGAAGCACTGAAAGTAGCTGTTGTATTGACGATTCCTGCAGCCGGAAGCGAGGGTTCCGGTAACACTGTAATCACCAAAGTCGATGGATTGCAGAAATTAAGTCTCCGTGCTCCCTCTGTATTGCGTCCTGTTTTCGCCGTGATGAACCCGGAATTGACCTACACACTTCCTCCTTTTCAAACCGCTTGCGGCGTTGCCGATATGATGGCGCACATCATGGAACGCTATTTCACCAATACCAAAGAAGTAGAAATAGGCGACCGCCTGTGCGAAGGCACCCTGCTTGCCATCATCAAAGAGGCAACCACCGTCATGAAAGACCCTGAAAACTACGGAGCCCGTGCCAATCTGATGTGGTGCGGAACGATTGCCCATAACGGAACCTGTGGCGTAGGCTGTGAAGAAGACTGGGCTTCTCACTTCCTTGAACATGAAATCAGTGCGATTTACAATGTAACTCATGGTGCAGGACTTTCCGTTATCTTCCCTGCCTGGATGACATGGATGACAGAACATAATGTAGATAAGATAGCCCAATATGCAATCCGCGTGTGGGGAGTGGCAGATTCAGCTGATAAAAAGGCGGTGGCCCTTGAAGGTATTTCCCGCCTGAAAACCTTCTTTACTTCCATCGGTCTGCCTGTTACTTTCAAAGAACTCGGTATTGAAAATCCGGATATCGACCGTCTTGCAGATAGCCTTCATCGGAATAAAGGCGAGTTGGTTGGCAACTATGTCAAATTAACGAAAAAGGATAGTAAAGAGATTTACCGTCTGGCATTATAAGAATAACAGATGTAACTCAAAAATCAACGGACGGATAGGACTGTTTTTTGCAAACGCATAGCGGAATACTTTGAAGTAGTGGATAACTTACTATGCAACAGTCTGTTATCTTCGTTTTGAAAACACGCTCTGAACGCTATGCCGAACTATTATAAATATCTAAATAATAAACTATATATTTAAAAATATATAGTTTGATTTTCCTCTTTTTGAAGATTTATTTTTCCTGCCATCCGGTTTATTGGGATTATCAGCTGGGTGTTTTGAGGGAACGGATTCAGATAAAACAAAAAGGCGGCTCGTTTTGACCGGGCCGCCTTTTCTGTCTATTTGATTTCGATTTCTTCCTTCATATCGATTTCTTCTCCATGTGTATCATAGAACACATATTGCAGAAATGCGAGTTTTTGACTTGGAATAATCTTGATACCGAATCCGTATTTCATCTGCCATTTCCGTTTCAGGGAAACGAGTCCCTGATTGATATAAGCGGCAACATACGGATGGACGTGTAACGAGAATTTCTTAACCTTCAGTTTATTGACCAGGTAATCAATTTTACTCTCCAAAGTGTCCGTAAAAAGAATGGACGACTTGATAGTGCCTTTGCCGAAGCAAGTAGGGCAGGTTTCGGTCGTGTTGACGTCCATTGCCGGACGCACACGTTGGCGTGTAATCTGCATTAGCCCGAATTTGCTAAGCGGCAGAATATTATGCCGTGCCCTGTCTTTCTGCATATTGGCACACATTCGTTCATAAAGCTTCTGACGGTTTTCGGCTTCATTCATATCGATGAAGTCCACGACAATGATACCACCCATATCTCTTAATCGCAATTGGCGGGCCAGCTCGTCGGCGGCTCCCAGGTTTACTTCGAGTGCGTTACCTTCCTGCCCGTTGGCATTCTTGGTGCGGTTACCGCTGTTCACGTCTACTACGTGAAGCGCCTCAGTGTGCTCAATAATCAGATAGGCACCACTCTTGTAAGAGATTGTTTTACCAAACGATGATTTAATCTGCTTGGTGATACCGAAATTGTCGTAAATGGGAAGTTGACCTTTGTACAGTTTCACGATATTAGCCCGGTCGGGCGCAATCAGTGATACATAGTCTTTAATTTCATTGTACACAGCCTCGTCGTTGACGTGAATATTCTCAAAAGAAGGGTTGAAGAGGTCGCGCAACAAACCTACGGCGCGGCTGGTTTCTTCATAAATCAACGTCGGATACTTGGTGGCTTTTTGTACTTTTACCATCGCATCTTCCCAATGCTTAACCAGGACTTTAAGCTCTCCGTCGAGTTCGGCTACGCGTTTGCCTTCGGCTACCGTGCGGACGATGACACCGAAGTTTTTCGGCTTGATGCTCATCAGCAATTGTTTCAGGCGGGCGCGTTCTTCGCTCGATTTAATTTTTTGTGAAACAGAAACCTTGTCATTAAAAGGGATCAGTACGAGATAGCGTCCGGCAAACGAAATTTCGGACGTCAGTCGCGGTCCCTTAGTGGAGATCGGTTCCTTAACGATTTGCACCACTACTTCTTGTCCTACCTTGAGGGTGTTGGATACTGTTCCATCCTTGTCAAGATCGGGAAGCAGGGTTGCTTTGCTGATGGAGGTCAGCTTCTTTTTGTCGCTTAAAGTCTGCTTTACAAACTTTTCGAGTGAGTTAAATTGAGGACCCAAGTCCAGATAATGAAGGAAAGCGTCTTTCTCGTAACCAACGTCTACAAAGCATGCATTCAGTCCGGGCATCAATTTCTTGATACGTCCCAAATACATATTGCCCACAGAGAAAGAAATATTTCTTCCTTCGCTTTGAAGTTCCACCAGGCTCTTATCTTCGAGAAGGGCGATGGAGACCTCTTTGGGCTGTACGTCAACTACTAGTTCACTTGTCACTGTTTTGTTTCCTTATTATTGATTGAATCTCATTTATATGAACAACTTTTTTGACAAATTGTTCATTTTGGGTTAGCTACTTAAACAAAGAACAAACTTGAAAGACATTAGCTTCGCAAGTTTGTTCTTTATTTCTGTGTGATCCAGACTTAAAAATTATTTTTTGCTTTTATGTCTGTTCTTTCTTAGTCTTTTTTTACGCTTGTGCGTAGACATTTTATGTCTTTTTTTCTTTTTTCCGCTTGGCATAGCTTCACATTTTATGGGTTAATACTCTTGTTTATTATTTCTTTACTGAAATTGTAAATGTCTTAGCCGGTTTGAAAGCCGGAATGTTGTGCTCCGGAATAATGATCGTAGTATTTTTAGAAATGTTACGAGCAGTCTTTTGTGCTCTTTTCTTTACTACGAAACTACCAAACCCACGCAAGTATACGTTCTCATCGTTAGACAATGAATCCTTTACTGCATCCATAAATGCCTCAACTGTTGTAAGAACTGTCTGCTTATCAATTCCAGTTTTCTTTGTAATCTCGTTTACAATATCTGCTTTAGTCATTTTTCCTTAAAAAAAATATTATTACTATGTTATTGCTAATTTTTTGGACTGCAAATATATAGCTTTTTAAGCTCCTAAAAAAATATATTCTGCACATTTTTCTAAAAAAATAGTGGCATAGGGTTTTCTTAGAACCAAAAGAGTTACTTTTGTGTGCCTTTTGGATAGGATAGGCAAGATAAATGTTAGATAATACACTAGGAACGAGGATATGAACGAGTTTACTAAAACGATTGTAGAGTGGTATAAAGAGAATAAACGTGAACTGCCCTGGAGGGAGTCTGCCGATCCGTATCTGATCTGGATTTCGGAGATCATTCTTCAACAGACGCGGGTGGCGCAGGGGTATGATTATTTTCTTCGTTTTATCAAACGTTTTCCCGATGTGCGGACTTTAGCCGCTGCGGAGGAGGATGAAGTGATGAAATACTGGCAAGGACTGGGATATTACTCACGTGCCCGCAATCTTCATGCCGCCGCCAAAAGCATGAATGGGGTTTTCCCGGAAACGTATCCGGAAGTGCTGGCTCTGAAAGGAGTGGGGGAGTATACAGCGGCAGCGATCTGTTCGTTTGCTTACGGTATGCCTTATGCGGTAGTGGACGGTAATGTGTACCGGGTGCTTTCCCGTTATTTCGGCATCGATACTCCGATTGATTCGACAGAAGGAAAAAAGCTCTTTGCAGCATTGGCGGATGAGATGCTGGATAAGAAGCATCCGGCTGTTTACAATCAGGGAATAATGGATTTCGGGGCGATTCAGTGCACTCCGCAGTCGCCTGATTGTTTGTTCTGTCCGTTGGTGGGCAGTTGCTCGGCACTTTCGAAAGGCTTGGTGGCAAAACTTCCGGTGAAGCAACACAAAACAAAGACAACGAACCGTTACTTTAATTATATTTATGTACGTGCGGGCGCGTATACCTTTATAAATAAACGGACGGGCAATGATATTTGGAAAAATCTGTTCGAACTGCCCTTGATAGAAACTCCGACGGCTCTTTCGGAAGAAGATTTTTTGACTTTACCGGAATTTCGTGCACTCTTTGCGCCGGGGGAAGTACCGGTGGTACGTTCGGTTTGCAGGGAGGTGAAGCATGTATTGTCTCACCGGGTTATCTATGCTAATCTATATGAAGTGACCTTGTCTGAAAATTTGACTTCTTTCAGTGATTTCCTGAAAATAAGGGTGGACGAACTGGAGCAATACGCTGTTTCTAAATTAGTACAAGACTTGCTACAAGCATTAGAATAAGCATTAGAATAAGTAATAAGTATTGAGTATTACCCATGCAGTTTATGGCGCAGCCTAATACTTAATACTTAAAACTTAATACTTGATTTTATACTTAAAATCTTGCATCCTATTGTTATTCTGTTTAATTTTGGCAGCAGATTTAATTTTAAGAATCATAAACTTGATACAGATATGTCAGTAAATAGAGTGATATTGATAGGAAACGTAGGACAAGATCCTCGGGTAAAATACTTCGATACAGGTTCGGCAGTAGCAACTTTCCCGTTGGCTACAACGGATCGTGGATATACGTTGGCTAATGGAACCCAGATTCCCGAAAGAACAGAGTGGCATAATATCGTTGCATCCAACCGTTTGGCGGAGATTGTGGATAAGTATGTGCACAAAGGTGACAAACTGTATCTGGAAGGAAAGATAAGAACACGTTCTTATAGCGACCAGTCGGGTGCTATGCGTTATATCACCGAAATTTATGTGGATAATATGGAAATGCTGTCTCCGAAAGGAGCTAATCCGGGTGCAGGAGCTTCTGCTTCCGGACAACCGACTACGGGGCAACAGCAACAATCGGTTGCCGGCCAGCCGCAACAAGCGCAGCAGTCGCAGGCACAACCCGCACAAGATAATCCGGCAGATGATTTGCCGTTCTAGATAATGTGATAGTGTGCCAATAGGTTTTCGCGAGCTTCTTGGCACATTATCTTTTGTTTAATTAAAATATAGACTCTTTGGACTCAGATGGTTATTTAAGCCAATTGGCTGACATTTTCAACGGTATTACCGTAAACACTCCTTCTATCTCTGCTATTATTGCCATAGTATTGGCAGGTGTACTCCTGCTTGCTTCCGGCTTTGCTTCGGCTTCCGAAATAGCTTTTTTCTCACTTACTCCTTCCGATCGGAATGATATTGATGAACAGAATCATCCTTCCGATGAAAAAATAAGTGCCCTGTTGGGGGATTCAGAACGCCTCCTGGCAACGATATTGATTACGAACAACTTTGTGAATGTAACCATTATCATGCTCTGCAACTTCTTCTTTATGAATGTATTTGTTTTTCATTCTCCATTGGCAGAGTTCTTGATACTGACCGTCATCCTGACTTTTCTATTGTTGTTGTTCGGCGAAATCATGCCCAAAATCTATTCGGCACAGAAGACTTTGGCTTTTTGCCGTTTTTCGGCACCGGGGATTTACTTTCTGGAAAAGCTGTTCCGTCCGGTGGCTACTGTGCTTGTACGTTCAACTACTTTTCTGAATAAACATTTTGTAAAGAAGAGCCATAATATTTCTGTCGACGAACTGTCGCACGCATTGGAGCTGACAGATAAAGCGGAACTCTCTGAAGAGAATAATATCTTGGAGGGTATTATCCGTTTCGGCGGTGAAACTGTGAAGGAGGTGATGACATCACGTCTGGATATGGTCGATCTGGATATCCGTACCTCTTTCAAGGAGGTGATGCAATGTATCATTGAAAATGCTTATTCGCGTATTCCTATCTATTCCGGTTCGCGGGATAATATCAAGGGGGTATTGTATATTAAAGACTTGCTGCCTCATGTCAACAAGGGGGATAATTTCCGTTGGCAGTCATTGATCCGTCCGGCTTATTTTGTGCCGGAAACAAAGATGATTGATGATCTGTTGCGTGACTTCCAGGCGAATAAGATTCATATTGCCATTGTTGTGGATGAGTTTGGAGGAACTTCCGGACTGGTGACGATGGAAGACATTATTGAAGAGATTGTGGGTGAGATTCATGATGAATATGATGATGAAGAACGTACATACGTGGTCTTGAATGACCATACCTGGATATTTGAAGCGAAGACGCAGTTGACGGATTTCTATAAGATTGCGAAAGTAGACGAAGACGAGTTTGAAAAGGTGGTGGGAGATGCGGATACATTGGCGGGTATGCTGCTCGAAATTAAAGGTGAATTCCCGGCATTGCATGAGAAAGTGACTTATCACCATTATGAGTTTGAAGTGCTCGAAATGGATAGTCGTCGTATCCTGAAAGTGAAGTTTACAATTCTGCCGAAGGATATGGAAGGCTCGGAAGAGAAGGAATAATCTTGGAATCATAATTTTGAAAGCATAATCAAGCAAACGTAAGATGGCGTTATTTCTGCAACATAAGACGGATGATATACAGTGGGCTGTCTGGAAGATGGAAGAGTCTTTGGAGGTTCTGTTGGCTCTTTTGCCGGATGCGCGCAGAGTTTTCTGTGAACAGGATTTGAATCGTTTTGTCTCCGAACGCCGTAAGATGGAATGGTTGTCCGTTCGTGTTTTGTTGTATGCCATGTTGCAGGAGGATAAGGAAATCGGTTATTCTCCCGAAGGAAAACCGTATCTGACGGATCATTCTTTTTTCATCAGTATTTCTCATACGAAAGGTTATGTAGCTGTGATGCTTGCTTCTTTCACTCCGGCAGGCATTGATATTGAGCAATATGCTCAACGCGTTCACAAGGTATCCGATAGGTATATCCGTTCTGACGAACAAACGGAACCTTATCAGGGAGATATGACTTGGGGACTGTTATTGCATTGGTCGGCAAAAGAAGCTGTTTTTAAGCGGATGGAAAACGCTGACGCTGACCTTCGTAAACTCCGTTTGACGCATTTTATTCCTCAAGAGCAAGGAACGTTTCAGGTTCAGGAGTTGGCGACGGAGCAGCAGGAACTTTACTCTGTCGGTTATCGTATCTGCCCGGACTTTGTACTGACATGGACATTGAGTTGAATGGGGGAGGAAATGAAGTGCCTCTACCTGTTTCTCTTTTCTTTGTAATGTGTGATGTCTTGACATAATAAATAAACCCCGAAAGTTTTTGTATGACTTTCGGGGTTCACTTTATATTCGGACGCCCTCATGATTTTATGAACTCACGGCTTTTCAGACAGGTTCTTTTATGGTTGGTTTACTTCTCTTTTTTGTTAAGTCGGTAGCTCAATGCTCCTGACGGACATTTACTGATTTGTGCAATTAATTCTTCCGTTGTCGCATTTTCTATTTGCACCCAGGGTCTTTCTTTAGGATGATAGACATTGGGTAGCATCTTTACACATATTCCGGCATGCTGGCATAATTCCGGTTTCCATATAATGGTCAGTTCACCATTGGTGTATTCTATTTTCTTTTCCATATCTGTATTTATTTAATATGAATACCACGCATTACAATGCGCTTCCATTCCGGATGTTTGTGAATATATCCGGCTACAAACGGGCAAAGCGGTACCAGGCGTAAACCTTGTCGTTCAATGTCTGTCAGTGCTTTTTCTGCAAGTTGTGATCCTACTCCCTTGCCGCCTAATGAGGCGGGTACTTCTGTATGTACAAGGTATATTTCTCCATTATTTGATTTGATATAGTCTATTTCGGCTATTTTGCCATCGATCTGAAATTCATATCGATGTTTTTCTTCGTTGTCTATTAATTTATAATCTTCTGCCATAATTTTACGTATTAAGTTCGATTATAATATAAACACTTGGGAAACACTTTTGTTTTATGCAAACAATTATTCTTGTTAATGGAGAAAGTATTGCCCGTTCATACTGGCACTGGTCTTTTCAATCCCTTTCTATTACTTCTTCAACTGATATTTGTTATTTTTTCTAAGTTTATAATCTTTCCAATTGAACTGTGAAATGTCTCATTAAAGGCGCTTCCCAGGCGATACGCACTCCGTGAGTGATGCTTTCTCTACGTTCATATACATTTTTGAGAGCAGCGGCTATTACATTCATATGATTGTCTGTATATACTCTGCGGGGAATGGCGAGGCGGAGTAAATCAAGACCGTTAAAACGATTTTCATGAGTTATCGGATCACGGTCGGCGAGGATATAACCGATCTCGCATCCACGAATACCAGCTTCCAGATAAAGTTCTATGGTCAGCGTCTGTGCCGGGAATTCTTCTTTGGGAACGTGCGTCAGTACTTTAGGTGCATCAATGAAGATGGCGTGGCCTCCGGCCGGTCGTTGGTAAGGGATTCCGTATTCATCCAGTTTCTTTGCAAGGTATTCTACTTGCTTGATACGTGTTTCGAGATTGTCGAATTCGGTGTTTTCATCCAGGCCGATGGCAAGAGCGTTCATGTCCCGTCCGTTCATTCCTCCATAGGTGAGATAGCCTTCGTATTGTACGCAGAAACCTTTTGCGCCTTCATACCAGTCTGAACGTCGTGTGGCGATAAATCCACCCATATTGACGATTCCGTCTTTCTTGGCACTCATTGTCATGCCATCGGCTAGAGAGAACATTTCCCGTGTGATTTCTTTGATGGTTTTGTCTTGATAACCTTCTTCACGCATCTTGATGAAATAGGCGTTTTCGGCAAAGCGTGCAGAGTCGAAAAGTACGGGTTTGCCGTATTTGTCAGCAATGGCACGTACTTCATGCAGGTTTTGCATGGATACGGGTTGTCCTCCGGCTGTATTGTTGGTGATGGTTACGATGATAAAAGGAATTCGTTCTGCATATTCTGTCAGGGCTTTCTGCAATTTATCAGGGTCTACATTTCCTTTGAACGGGATTTCCAGTTGGGTATGTTTTGCTGCATCGATAGTGCAGTCTAATGCGGTGGCATGGCGTCCTTCGATGTGTCCTTTGGTGGTGTCAAAATGTGAGTTGCCGGGTACAATGTCTCCTTCATGCACGAGATAAGAGAAAAGCACATTTTCTGCGGCACGTCCTTGATGGGTAGGTATGATATATTCAAATCCTGTCAGTTTCGTAATCATCTCTTTCAACTTAAAGAAAGAGGTTGCTCCGGCGTAACTTTCATCGCCTAGCATCATTCCCGCCCATTGACGGTCGCTCATCGCTCCGGTTCCGGAATCGGTAATGAGATCGATATAAACTTGTTCTGATTTGAGTTGAAAGACATTATAATGTGCTTCTTTAATCCATTGCTCGCGTTCTTCACGTGTGCTTTTCCGGATGGGTTCTACCATCTTTATTTTCCATGATTCAGCAAAAGGTAATTCCATTGTCGTAGATTTAATAGTTTTGAACGACGAATGTAGATAAAATTTGTGTGATTAGCAAATATGTAGTGTCTTTTTGTTAGTGAGAGCTATTGGATTTACTTCTCTATGGGCTGGTAATATATCAAGATGTAGTGAGTAGATAGAAAGAGAGCCGGATTTCTCAAAAGAATATCCGGCTCTTTAAAATTATGCGGTCAATTGATGTTTAATCTCAACCAATCAAACAAGTTGGTTATTTAGTCTTCAATAGTGATACCGTCAAGACAGAAATAGGTTGGGGTCATTGCACCCCATTGGTCTTCTTTGGTAGTCTTGATATTGAATTTCAATCCCTCTGTTTCGCCTAATGAAGTTAGGTCTACCCATTTCCATGTAGTTACAAATTGGGTTCCTTCACCTAAAGTGCACTCTACACTTTGAGTTTTAGCCATATTATAGATGATGATTTTGAAAGAATCTGTATTTCCAAATTTATCTTTTCCTTCGAATATAGAACTACCTTCCTTCATACTATTGTAAGCATAGACACAGTTTGTTAAATATAGTCCTTTTACTCTATAGGATTCCAATTTGTTTGAATTGTCGTGGTCTCTGAAACGGATTGCAGCTTCTTTATCAGAATTCTTTCCAATTTTATATCCGGCAGCTCCCACGATAACGTATGTATTATTGATTACTCCTTTTTTAGTGATAGCGCGATAATCATAAGTTGCGAAGTCTGGGCAATCTTTTTCTGTACAATTTGTAAATGCAAAACTATCTGAATAGAAACCGTATGTTGAAGATACACAGTCAAATTCAAAGATACCACTAGCGTCAGTTAATAGATTATATTTGTAGTTAGTTGTCCCCCAGTCGCTACTAACAGACCATGAATCATCCGGATTTTCTTGATCGCCCATATCAAGTGTATGAGTTTCGTAATTGGGCAGGCTAAGCACGTATGTTTTTGTATCGTCATCATCGCTACAGCCACAAAATACAAATACTGATAACAGTAATAATAAAGATAATTTCTTCATGTTCTTTTCTGATTTTAGTTATTAATTAATTATTGATTATTTCTTGAAATGTAAGTTCTCAATGGTGGTAACTTCGGTTGATATTTCACCCATTTGTCCTGCATCCTGATTGACTGCGGTCATAATCTTCACGAAGTCGATTTGATCCAAGTCTACCGGACTGCCATTACTATCCACAGCCCAATCTATCTTGAAATTACTTCCTTCCTTGCTGTTAGGATGGTTGTCTGCATATCCCCACGGATAGCAATATCCTACCCATAATCCGTTCTCTAAAACGGCATTATCTTTTAGACGTGTTCCCTGGAATGTGATTTCATCACTTTCTATCCAAAGTGGATAATATGATTCTTGGTTATGGAAGCTGTTGCGGAAGATATATCCTTCGTTGCCTTGATTGTCTTTCCAAAAAACTTTTAGGTTGGCTGGATTCGGACGGTGATAGGTTATCTCGTATCCGCGTGTTTCAGTGTCTTGCCTGTATTCGCTTCCTTTCAATTCATACCACTCGTCATCAGGCTTTCCATTGCCATTTACATCTTTAGATACAAATACGATTCCCGGTTCTGCACTTCCGCCCAATGCTCCTGTTCCGGTTTTGGAGTTATAGTAAGCATTGCCTTTTATCTTGAAGTCATACTCTCCTGTTACATTCGGAATGGATTGTGGGAATCCTAAAACAATGTAACCGCCGAATCCTCCCAATGTAAGGAGTGATTTTTGCTGGATTCTGCGGGTTGCTTCTTCTAGTATATCATCATAAGTAAAGCCCTCCTTATATGCTGAAGTGGTAGTGTTGATAAACTGTCCGGGAGCAGGGCGATATTCCCATACTTTATTGGCGAAAGCCAGAGGATTTTCCTTATCATCATCGTTGTCATCAATATCGCTTTGTGAGGCTTTGTCACTGAATGCAATTGTATTCGGGTTAAGTCCGATGTTGTTCAAACGGAACATGAGTTGTCCTTGTTGGTTGAAACAAAGTAAGTCTCCATAGGTGGTGTAATCACGGGCTTCGGTGATATATACATTGTTGCTGTAAGGATTGATGTTGATGCCGTATGGTGTCTTTATCACTGTTCCGTCAGTTATGAAATTCTCACGGATTGTCTCTTCTGTTTTCAGATTGAACATCTTGATAGAAGAGGTCTGTGTGTTATAATTGTAATTGTATAGATAAGCAATCTCTCCATCGATGGCAAAGTTTTGTACTTTCTCGTTAGATTGAGTAACTTTGTTTGTCCGGCAGTCTATCTTGACGAAGTTATAATCGCTGGCTTCTACATCTTCGCCACGGGTGGCTACATAAACGGTTTCGTCCGGCCCTGCTACTATTTTACCGGGATTCGGGCCTACTGTTAGTTTGTTACTTTCTTTAAATGTGGCAATATCGACAACAGATACCGTGTTGTCTACCCCCAGTCCTGATGAATAGTCCAACCCGCCGGAATTGGAAATATACAACTTTTCGTTTTGTACACAAATACCGTCGGGGTTGCGTCCCACTGATGTGATAGCTTCTATGGATAGGGAGGTTGTGTCTATACGTGCAACGGTTCCATCGTATGAACATACGTATGCCTTTTCTTTGTGAAAAGCGATGTAGCGTGGTTGACGGGAACTTCCGTTTTCTGTCAACATCTGAATCTGTTTCAATGAGCTTCCCGTACGAAAGTCTATCACTTCTACCGTACTGGAGATATTGACTATCACATATATCTTGCTTCCGTAGATGGCCATGTCATTGGCTGTGTCTCCTAATCCCCGGCGGTTGACTGCTTTGAAATAGTCACGAACCATTTGCTGGTTGCCGAAAGAAAAACGTGCCAGCGAGCTATTGTTCTGATTGAACAGTCCTTCGCATAATACATATAGTTCGGCGGTACCCGTTTCTGTCGGATCGCCTATAATGCCTGATGTGAAGGGTTTGTCCTCCATATCATCACATGCCACGAATAAGATTAGGAATGACAGCCAGCACGAGAATATATATATTAGTTTCCTTTTCACGTCAATATCTTACTTTATAATAGTTAATATCTTATTCTTATTGTCGCCCTTACGGATCGTCCGGGCATTGGGAAATATTTCACAATCTCGTAATTCTTATCCATCAGGTTCAATACTTCTACGCTGAAAGAGGTCGTGATTTTTCTGATCTGAAAGTCACGGTTTGCAGAAATGCTGTGGTCGCTATAACTATCTAATCGGTTTTCGGCAATGTTTTGTCCTAATACATAGCGTTTTCCGGAAAAAAGGAATGAATAAGACAGATTGATCCACGGTGTTTCGACGCCTGCCTGTCCCGAAGCGGAGACGCGGGGAGTGTAGGCTATTTGATGTTTGTATGTCGATTCATACGTGTTCGGATCGGGAGGGGTGACATCTAAAGCTCGTTGGTATGTGTAGTTGCCCGAGAGGTTGATGCGTATTTTATCCCAAGGTTGGAGGGACAGGCTTCCTGTGGCATCAATGCCTTTGATGTCAACTTCACCCAGGTTCTTCATGCTCCATACGGCAAGGTTCTTGGTAGGGTAGGCGATGATTTTATCTGTCACCTTGTTATAATAGGCGTCAACGGTTACTGACAGATAGGGTAGGAATGGGCATACATTTTTATTGTATGTCAGTCCGATGTTGTATTGTTTTGCCTTTTCCGGCTTTAGTTGGGTGTTGCCTACTTCTTCGTAATATAAGTCGTTGAAACTTGCCAGACGGAAAATGTCTTTATAGAAGAAGCGGATGCGGAATTCTTCATGCTGGAAAGGTTTGAAAGCGGCACTTACATAAGGGGTTAGCTTACGGTGATTGCCGGCACTACCACCTTTTTTCACATCTTCATTGATAACGGTTGCCAATGCGGATGCGGAGATTGTTAACCAGTCATTTACGTATTTTCCGGCGAATGCTGTTAGCCATGAGTAACGTGTGGGGTGTACAAAGTTGGCTAGATCGGCGTTCATGGTGTTGATGCTTCCGTCTGTGGAAAGTGAGAAAGAGAGGTTGCTCAACAGTCTGTATAGTACAGAAGCGGAAAGGTAATATTCCTGCTGATAATAGCTGTTTTCTGTTTTCTTTAAAGAGTTCTTGGTATCGGGGTCCAGATAACGTTGATAGCTCCAATTCCACTTGGCAGAGGTTTGGAACACCCATTGCCGGCTGAATTCTTTCTTGTATTGACTTTGTATGAATGTGTTTTTATCCCATAAGTGTTGTGTGGAATGGTCGTTATAGAAGGTTGTAGCTTTGGGTAGTCCCCGGGAGGACTGAAAGTAGTAGGCTTTCAACCGCCATTGTTCTTTATCGGAGAAGTTGCCGTAAAGTCCGGCTTCGGCACGGAATGTCTGTACGTCTGTATTCTTTCGTTTTTCACGTGAGGACAGGTCTTCTGCCGCATTTCCATAATGTAGTGTGTACGGATAATGTCCGTCGGAGGACATCCATTCGCCATTGGCTGACATGCTCCATGTCTTATTGAATTGTTGTTCCAGTAGCAGGGAGGGATTGATTAATCCCCAGGAGCCGGTTTTGAAAGCTCCGGCTATATTGGTCTTTTTGCCTTTTGTGAATAGCGGCGTGAGTGTCTGTATATTCAATATGCCTGCTGACGCGAAGAAGCGGGCAGGTTGGAAGATGTTATCGCTTTGTCCGTTGTTTAGAGAAAGGCGGTCTACGTTGTCGAGCGAGAAACGCCCGATATCTATTTGTCCGGTTTGGCAGTCGGTCAGGGTGATTCCGTCATAACCGACAGCAGTATGTTGGGCTCCCAGGCTTCGTATGGATACTGTTTTCAGTCCGCCGATACCTCCGTAATCTTTTACGGTCACTCCGGCAAAGTGTTTCACCGCGTCGGAGACTTGCAGGGCGTGCAGGTTTTTCAGGGCGTCTTTGGAGAAGACTTGCAGGGGAGCGGTTGAGCGTACTTCGCGGGTCTGATAGATATCTGATACTGTTATTTCGGGAATAGAATATGTATGTGTCGTATCTACCTTTTGCTGTTGTGCAAAAAGTGGTATGGATAAGAATTGGCAGCTGAATGCTGCAAAGATCACTTTATTAAATGTTCTTTTCTTCATTTATTCCTTTTTCAGTCTGTTACTGTTTAAAAGTGTCCGGGCGAAATCCCTTCGACCGGACACGCATAAATAAACTTGGCAGAGTTTATCCGTTTTAACACACTTTCTCTGAATCAGAGTGATGAATGAAATGATAGACGACTTGTCCGGTTCATTAGACTCAACGCTTTTTCCTCGAAAGCAGTGAAACTTATTTGCATGGTAGGTCTTCTGACTTATTCCTGTTACAAACGCCTTCCCGGATTGGTCTCCAGTGGCAATGAGTGAATTGCTTGTAACTTATATGGAACTTACAGCAGCGGGACTGTTCAGGACTTGCACCTGATTCCCTTTTAATTGCTTCCCCCGCATGGGAGTCGCAAACCAATGCGCGACAAAGATAGGGAGTTTATTTGTTTTTTCCAAAGGGATGTTCTTTTTCTTTCGTCTTGATACGAAAGAGAAAGAACCAAAAAGAAAGGATCAAGGCTGCGTTTTTTCAGCTACTCCGGTGCTTCCTTCGGCTAAAGGGCAGAAACTCGCTACGCTCAAACAGTCTGCCCTTTTTGACGCCGAAGAAAACACCTGCGCTTGACGCTGAAAAAACGAGGCCGGGAGACCATGCGGGGTGTTTGTGGGGTGGGTGTGAGGTATTCGTGGGGCTTTGGAGAAATGGTGACGCTATCCGATATAAATAGTGACGGTATATGGCAAGGATACCGTTAGTATCTTGAGCATATACCGTCACTATTTTTTTATGTTAATCAAGTGCCTTATGTTGGTTCGTATGGTGTATGTTAATAGGGATTTTTGCTTATTTTTTATTGGCTTGTTTAATTTGTTGGTTCTTGTTTTGCCTTTTCTTGCGTATGTTAATTATTGCTTCTTATTAGCAGGTATTCTTCAACGGCTTGTGCGGTGGCGTCTTTTAGGAGTACAGTCTTTTCCTTGTTGAGAAGGTAGAGGGTGGGGATTGCCTTCAAGTCATATAGTTGTTGTTCTTTGATGGCGAATTTCTTGTCGTATCCGTTGATCCATTTTTTGGGGAATTCATTCAGGTGTTTTCTCCATTCGTCCAGTTCTTCGTCGGGATAGATGGAGAGGACTGTAAGTCTCTTTTGTTCCAGAAGTTGATTGATGATAGGGGCATTTTTCAGGGCGTCTATCGTTTCTGTGCAGGCGTGACAGCCGGGGTTGTTAATGAATAGGAGGATGTACTCTGCTTGCTGTTGGTAGAGGGAACCTTGTGCGCCGGAGGCTAATGTGTAGTTGAAGTTCAGGGCTTTGGTGCCGATACGGTTTTTCTGGGCTAATTCCCGGCGGGCTTTGGGACGTACTTTCTCTATTTCCTCTAACAGGGGGGAATCCAACATGGCGTCTAGTACGGGAATGTAGAATTCTTCGTTACGCATAGGGGAGTTGGGGTCATATAGATATTTATCAGCCAAGTCGGTGATGTAGGTGAATACTTTTTTGTCTACGTTCGTTCGTTCGATTGTTTTCCGCATGGCTTCTTGTGCGGTTTCCAAAGGGACGTGGTTCAGTATGTCGCAATAGTCCGCCCAGGCTTGTTCGGTCACTTCGGGATGGTGGATGTAATTGGTGTCGGCGAAGTTGACATTATCCCAATAGTGTTTTACTAGAAAATCTGCTCGTTGTTCGGGAGCTGTCATCATTGTGGGGATGGCAGGTAGGGTGATGGATTTAATAGTGTCTTGTACGGTTTCGTTTGTACTTTGGATGGAGGCGTTCCCGTTTTTGCATGAGCACAACAGGAGGAAGCATAAAACCGGAATAATGTTTATATTCATCTTCATAATTTGTTTTTTTACTTTGAGAGCAAAGGTAATTTCCTTTTTCCTTTATACAAAATAATCCTTTCTTTTTCTGTCTTTCTTTTGGTTTTGGGGTGCTGTTTTATGAGGGAGGTAATGAAGTATAAAATGTGCTGTTTTTAAGATAGTAAGGGGATGAGGAAGGATGAAAAAGAGATTGGTTAAAATGAAAATGGTATAAATAAATGTAAGAATATGCAGAATGTCGGTTTATTCTGTATGTATTTTATAGGAATATGCACTTTTTTTTCTAAATAGAGGCTTCGTTCCTCGGTGACAGACGCTCTGTTCATCGGTGAGGAAGGCTCTGTTTCTCGGTGAGGGAGGCTTCATTTCCCGGTGGGGAACTTGCAAAGGCTTGATTTTGCTCTTTGGGAGGGCTGGTTTGCTTTTCTTTATGGATGGTTGGGTGATGATAAAAAGTGCGGGTTTGGATGATGATTGGTAGTAAAAAGATGGTTGGTTGTGGAATTTGCTTTTGTTTTGATGGGAAATATACAATTCGTGTAAAATGGTGAATTTTCTTGTTTGCAAATGCTGCGCTTATTGTATATGTTCTTGTCGAGAGGGGGGGATTATCCTCCTCTCTTCTGTTTAAATATTCCTTTTTTAAGGATGGTCGATTATATGTATGATGAAAGAATGTTTTTAACTGAATGATGCGTTGCTGTAATCGTTTGATTGCATGTGGATATTCCAGCAAGCAAATGAAAACGATGAAGGAGAATATGGTCTGTATGGGCTCGGACGGTTATTTTTCCTTTGCCAGTGTAAATACGAATTCCAGTCCGCCTCCCTGATTGTTCTTGGCGGAGATATTGCCGCCGTGGATAATAACGGCGTTCTTCACAATAGCCAGTCCCAATCCTGTTCCGCCTAGTTTGCGTGAGCGACCTTTGTCTACCCGGTAGAAGCGTTCGAAGAGACGGTTCAGATGTTCGGGTGATACACCTATACCAGTATCGGCGAAGCTGAAATAGTAGAAATTCTCATCTTCACGGAAACAGTTGATATTTATCTGAATATTGCTTCCGGCGTATGCGATGGCATTGTCCATCAGGTTGCGGAAGATGGAATATAACAATGAATAATTACCTTTGACTTGTATGCTCTTTTTCAGAGAGTTGATTACTGTGATATGCTTTTCGTCGAGTTCCAGAGATACTTCATTGATAATATTTCCGACCAGTACACTAATATCCACTCGTTCCATATCAATCATGCTGGCGGCTTCGTCCATGCGGGTGAGTACGGAGATGTCGCGTAGCAGCCGGCTCAAACGATTGCTTTGTGCATAACAACGTTCGAGGAATACGTTTATCTTTTCACGTGGAATATTCTCGTTGCTGACAATGGTTTCCAGATATCCTTGAATACTGCTGACAGGAGTCTTCAACTCATGGGCGATATTTTGAGTCAGTTGGCGTTTGAGTCTTACTTGTTCTTCTTCCTGGGTGACATCGTTGATGGAAATCTCAAAGCTGGCATCCTGGAAGATGATACATTCTACGATAAATGTCCGCCCGTTCTTGTTGATGGTAACTGACATTCGTTTTTCGCCTTTTCCTCTCGAGCGTTCCTGCTGATTCTTATTGATAAAATGAATAATCTCTTTTAGTTCGTTGATGGCAAAGACTTCTTCTGTTGTTTCCAGGTTGGAATCCGAAATCAGGTTACTGTATTGGGTGAAAAGATTGTTGACTAGAATTTCTTTCTTGTCTTTTGTGAATACTCCTAATCCTTCGTGCGAGATTTGGAGATGAGTGATTAGCTTTTCACGTTCGATGTAGAGAGCTTCTTTGGTTTCGTGCAATCGTTTGTAGATTTGGATGATGTGTTGTGAGATTTCTCCTAGTTCATTATGTGGAAAAGCGGATTGCATAGCCATTTCGATAGGCTCGTTTCGGTCGGCACGCATGGCAAATTCACGGAGCTGGCTGATGGAAGTGCCCAGTTTGTTGGTGAATTTATAGAAGATAATCATTAATAATAAGGTCACGATGATGGTAAACCATAGATAGTGTGGATCTGCTTGCAGGTTGTTGATGAGGCTGACGTTATAAGGCAAAGCCGAACGGACAATATAATCTTTATAACGAGTGGCCGAATAAAAATAGGGAACTCCGGTTGTTTCCGAAGTACGGCGTACGTCATATCCGTTGCCATGCTTTATTGCTTTCTGTACTTCCGGACGATTCAGATGGTTTTCTATTTGGTTATTATGATTTGGATAACTGTCGTAAACAACATTTCCTTCTGCATCAATAAGGGTCACACGCAAGTCTTCCAGAATATGTTTGTTGATATAACCGCTGATTATTTCGCTATCAAGGGGTTGCTCTTCCAATTGTTCGTAGAGTCTGCTGTTGTAATCTTGCAGTTTTGTATTCAGCAGTTCTATTTTATATTCCCGTTCACGTTGATACTGGTACGCAATAAAACAAATGGCAAATACCAGAAATAGTGAAATAACCGAAAGGAAAAGCTTCCGGCTGAAAGAAAGAAAATGTTTTTGAGTTACAGGCAGGTTCATAATAATTACTTAATTCGGTATTATTACTTATTCAGCTTCAAAACAGTATCCATATCCGAGACGGGTGACAATACGTTTGCCGTATATACCTATCTTTTTACGTAAACGGGTGATGTTTACGTCGATGGTACGGTCGAGCACATACACTTCGTCACTCCAGATACGGGCTAGAATGTCTTCGCGTGAGAATACGCGTCCCTTATTCTGTACCAGTAGAAGCAATATTTCAAATTCTTTTTTAGTCAATGGCACTTCTTCATCGTCGATGCTTACTTTTTTCTTCGTGATGTCAATAACGAGCGACTGATAAGTAAGACGTTCGGGTGCTCTTTCCGTTTCCGTTGTTACCGTACGTCTTAATACTGCTTTCACACGGGCAATGACTTCACGCAGGGAGAAAGGTTTCGAAATATAATCGTCTGCTCCTAGATTGAATCCGGTCACAGTATCGTTTTCAGTATCTTTTGCCGTGATAAAAATGATAGGCACTTTTGCTGTTTTTTTGTCTTTCTTCAAGATGTTGGCCATTTTGAAACCGGAGATTTCTCCCATCATCACATCGAGGAGAATTAAGTGATAACTGCTGATATCCATCTTCATTGCTTCTTCGGCAGAGTTTGCTGTATCAACCTCATAACCTTCGTTTTCAAGATTGAATTTCAGAATCTCACAGAGGTCTTCTTCATCGTCGACAACTAAAATACGGTAATCGTTCATAAGATATATGTATTAATGTGATATGACAAAGTTACGTTTTTATTTTATCCTTTGCAAAGATGAGGAGACTTTGTTACGGGCAGATGAAACAGACGTTACAATCGTGTTACATTCTGTGAATTCCGGGAATTGATACGGAATATGGAAGTTTTTGTTGATTGTAAGAGGAAAAAACGCTCGCTATTTGTTATCTTTGTTAGCGAGATACAATAGAAATGTTTGACTATAGAAACTACAAATAATGATAAAAATTGACTTAAAACGACATCGGAAGGAAATAATAGGATCTGTTGTGGTACTGTTAATTCTCCTTGGCGGTATGTCTGTGTTTAAATATACTTCATTCAATTCCGGTTTTGAGATTGTAGACGATCTGGGAGGAAATATATTTCCTTCGGCGATTCTGTCTGTTGCCACCACTGATGCACAAGTGATTGTTCCGTCGGATTCGACGTCTTTGGGAAATCCGAAGTCGTGTATTGCCGTTCGGTTGAAATCGAAGACAGCTTATAGTCGTGTGCGGATTGAAGTAGCCGAAACGCCTTTTTTCTCCCGCTCGGTGTCGGAATTTGTATTAAACAAGCCCAGAACGGAATATACGATTTATCCTGATATCATCTGGAATTATGAGGCACTGAAAAATGAGGTGCAGGCAGAGCCGGTAAGCGTAGCTATCACAGTGGAGATGAACGGAAAAGATTTGGGACAACGGGTGCGTACTTTTTCAGTGCGTAGCATCAATGAGTGTCTGTTGGGGTATGTGGCCAATGGAACTAAATTCCATGATACCAGTATTTTCTTTGCGGCTTATGTCAATGAAGAGAATCCGATGATCGATCAGTTACTTCGTGAAGCATTGAATACTCGGATTGTTAATCGCTTTCTCGGTTATCAAAGTAAGGCTAAAGGGGCAGTAGACAAGCAGGTATATGCCCTTTGGAATATATTGCAGAAACGTAAATTCCGTTATAGTTCTGTTTCCAATACCAGCCTTTCGAGCAATGTTGTTTTCTCGCAGCGTGTCCGTACGTTTGATGATGCACTGGAATCTTCACAGATTAATTGTGTGGATGGGAGTGTGTTGTTTGCGTCGTTGCTTCGCGCCATTAATATTGATCCTATCTTGGTACGTACACCGGGGCACATGTTTGTAGGATATTATACGGATAATTCACACACGAATAAAAACTTTCTGGAGACAACGATGATTGGTGATGTCGATCTGGATGATTTTTTCCCGGATGAACAACTGGATTCTACAATGGTAGGCAAATCGCAGAATGAGATGTCGTTACTGACTTTCGAGAAATCGAAGCAGTATGCTAATAAGAAGTATAAGGAAAACGAAGAAGGAATCCATTCCGGAAAGTTGAATTATATGTTTTTGGAGATTTCTAAAGAAGTGCGGAGGAAAATACAGCCGATAGGTAAATGATATTCGTTTTTAATTCGTATTTTTGCCCAAGTAATCATTTTAATATAAAAGGATGCAAGGCAAGAAATTTATCTCTCCCGGAGCATGGTTTTCTATGAACTATCCATCAGACTGGAATGAGTTTGAAGATGGCGAAGGCTCTTTTCTTTTCTATAATCCCGATGTATGGACGGGAAATTTTCGTATATCCGCATTTAAAGGAAAAGCCGGTTATGGTAAAGATGTCATCCGGCAGGAACTGAAAGAGAATGATTCGGCTTCGTTGGTGAAAGTCGGAACGTGGGAATGTGCGTATAGCAAAGAAATGTTTCAGGAAGAGGGGACGTATTATACTTCCCATTTGTGGATTACAGGAGTTGACGATATTGCTTTCGAATGTTCTTTTACTGTACCTAAAGGCGGAGTTGTGAAGGAGGCGGAAGATGTAATTGCTACTTTGGAGGTACGCAAAGAAGGGCAGAAGTATCCTGCTGAACTGATCCCGGCCCGTCTTTCTGAAATCTATTTGATTAATGAAGCGTACGAATGGGTGGTATCTACCGTGAAGCAGGAATTGAAAAAAATTTTTCAGGGAATAGAAGAAGACCTGGAGAAACTTCAGCAAGTGATTAATAGCGGTAAGATTGGCTCGAAAAAGAAAGAGGAATGGTTGGCAATCGGCATCACAGTCTGTATAATTCTGACGAATGAAGTGGAAGGTATGGAATGGAAAACGTTGATTGACGGTAACCGGGAAGCTCCTGTATTACAATATAAAGACCGTATCATCGACCCGTTGAAACTGGCATGGAGTAAAGTAAAGGCTGGAGAACCTTGCGACATTATTGAAGAGTATAAATCCGTGATTATTAATCACTAATCACTAACCAACTAATTACTAAATTACGTGGCTGTACCTTATTTACAGATAGATAACCTGACCAAGTCCTTCGGTGACTTGGTTCTTTTTGAAAATATATCTTTTGGCATTGCTGAAGGCCAGCGTGTAGGATTGATAGCGAAGAACGGCAGCGGAAAAACTACTTTATTGAATATAATCGCCGGAAAAGAAGGTTATGATAGCGGTAACATTGTTTTCCGTCGTGACCTTCGGGTGGATTATCTGGAACAAGATCCACAGTATCCCGAAGAGTTGACCGTGCTTGAAGCCTGTTTCCATCACGGTAACAGTACCGTGGAACTGATAAAAGAGTATGAACGTTGCATGGAGACTGAAGGTCATCCGGGATTGGAAAATCTTCTGGCGCGTATGGATCAGGAGAAAGCCTGGGAATATGAACAGAAAGCCAAACAAATTCTTTCGCAACTCAAAATCCGCAACTTCGACCAAAAAGTGAAGCAACTGTCCGGTGGACAGTTGAAGCGCGTTGCTTTAGCCAATGCGTTGATTACCGAGCCGGATCTGCTTATCCTTGATGAGCCAACCAATCACCTGGACTTGGATATGACCGAATGGCTGGAAGATTACCTGCGTCGTACCAATCTTAGTTTGCTGATGGTGACGCACGACCGTTATTTCCTTGATCGTGTTTGTTCGGAGATTATCGAAATAGACAATCAACAAATCTACCAATATAAAGGTAACTATAGTTATTATCTCGAGAAACGTCAGGAACGTATCGAAGCTAAGAGTGTAGAAATAGAACGTGCCAACAACCTTTACCGTACGGAACTCGATTGGATGCGCCGGATGCCGCAGGCACGCGGGCATAAAGCCCGTTACCGGGAAGATGCTTTTTATGAATTGGAAAAGGTGGCAAAGCAACGTTTCAACAATGATAATGTGAAGCTGGAGGTGAAAGCATCCTATATCGGTAGTAAGATATTCGAGGCCGATCACTTGTTTAAGAGCTTCGGTGACTTGAAGATACTGGATGATTTTTCTTATATCTTTGCCCGCTATGAAAAGATGGGCATTGTGGGAAATAACGGAACAGGTAAATCTACTTTCATCAAGATATTAATGGGGCAGGTTGCGCCTGACAGTGGAACGGTGGATGTTGGTGAAACTGTTCGTTTCGGCTATTACTCGCAGGATGGCCTTCAGTTCGATGAACAAATGAAGGTGATTGATGTAGTGCAGGATATTGCCGAAGTGATTGAACTGGGTAATGGAAAGAAACTGACTGCTTCGCAATTCTTACAGCATTTTCTGTTTACTCCCGAAACGCAACATAGCTATGTCTATAAGTTGAGCGGGGGCGAGCGTCGTCGTCTTTATCTGTGTACCATCCTGATGCGTAACCCTAACTTCCTGGTGCTTGACGAACCTACCAACGACCTCGATATTATCACTCTGAACGTGCTTGAAGAATATCTTCAAAATTTCAAAGGTTGTGTGATTGTTGTTTCTCACGACCGCTACTTTATGGATAAGGTAGTAGACCATTTGATGGTATTCAATGGACAGGGAGATATTCGCGACTTTCCCGGAAACTACAGTGACTATCGTGACTGGAAAGACGCGAAAGCTCAAAAGGAGAAAGAAGCTGAAAAGCCGCAGGAAGAAAAGACTGCCCGTGTCCGCCTGAATGACAAACGGAAGATGAGTTTCAAGGAAAAGCGAGAGTTCGAGCAATTGGAAAAGGAGATAGCAGAATTGGAAACAGAAAAAGCACAGATTGAAGAACTCTTATGTAGCGGTACCCTTTCTGTTGACGAATTGACAGAGAAATCGAAACGTTTGCCTGAAGTCAATGACCTGATTGATGAGAAAACAATGCGATGGCTGGAACTTAGTGAAATAGAAGGCTGATTTGTAGAATAGCCTGATAATGATAATAACTTTGATAATATATCCCAGACAACATATAACCTTGTATGACAAACCTAACCAATTATCATAGCCACTGTCTGTATTGTGACGGACGCGCCAATATGGAAGATTTTATTCGTTTTGCTATTAGCGAAGGATTTACTTCCTATGGCATTTCTTCCCATGCTCCACTGCCGTTTTCTACTGCATGGACGATGGAGTGGGATAGAATGGATGATTACCTTTCCGAATTTTCCCGTCTGAAGAAGAAATATGCAGATAAAATAGAGCTTGCCATTGGTCTTGAAATAGATTACCTGAACGAAGAAAGCAACCCTTCTTTACCCTGTTTTCAAAAACTACCACTTGACTACCGGATAGGTTCCGTACATATGTTGTACTCTCCGGAAGGAAAAATCGTAGATATTGATACTCCGGCAGATCTTTTCCGTCAATTGGTAGACAAGCACTTCGATGGTGACTTGGATTCTGTTGTCCACCTTTACTATAAGAACCTGCTTCGTATGGTAGAATTGGGAGGATTTGATATTGTCGGTCATGCTGACAAGATGCATTATAATGCTTCCTGTTATCGTCCGGGATTATTGGATGAACCGTGGTATGATGCGTTGGTTCGCAAATATTTCACCGCCATTGCCGAATATGGCTATATCGTTGAAATAAACACTAAATCTTATCACGATTTAGGAACGTTCTATCCCAATAAACGATATTTTTCATTCCTGAAAGAACTAGGTATCAGAGTACAGGTGAACAGTGATGCGCATTATCCGGAACGGATTAATAATGGACGTGCCGAGGCATTGGCTGCTTTGAAGAAGGCAGGTTTTACTTCAGTTGCAGAGTGGCATAATGGAAAATGGGAAGAAAGAGAAATAGAATAAAGAAATAGAATTTAGTCAATCTCCAAAGTGCCTCCTTAATAAACTGATAATTTATTTTGTTTATTAAGGAGGTGCTTTCTTTAAGGATGTTTTGAGATGTTATTCAGTTCTTTTGCAAGCATTTGCCTGGAAAAACTCGTTCAATGTATCTTCATAGTTACCATGAAGCATAATATGATGATTTCCCAATGGATTCTTCAGAAAATACTCGGCTGGAGTATTCATGCGGATGCGTACTTGCGTGCGGCACATATTAATATAATTGGTATTTTCAGTCAATGTTCCAGTAGATAAGTAATATTCGTCCAGACATTCACCGCCGCATTTTATAATCGTTACGTCTCCTGTTGGAAGTAACCCTTGTATGGCAATTCCTTTTTCTGTTTCAAAATGATTGCGGATAATGTATCTCTCCGTTTGTTTGAGTCCTATGGTGCAGTGTGCTAATATCAGCTCGTTCGTACGGGAATTAATCATGGAAGGATTTGCCATAAATCCGTCCTTGCCCGTAAGCGCTTTCACTGCTAATAGCGTAAATACAGATTGAAGATCGCCTTCGCAACCTGCTATTATCCCGTCATCATTCAATAAAGATAATGCCACGCATCCGGTAGTGTCGATTTGTTCAATCAATTTAAAGCAGCTCAATGTCAGTGCTTCCAGATTTTCTTCCTGACACACCTTTTTTATCGCCCGGTACAGCCGCATGGATTTGATTAAATCTTCGGGAGTTCCTTCGCGACAGGCAAGAGCTTGCGATGCTACAGCCGCACATGACGCTCCGACTTGATCATCCGTTATTTGTTGAAATTGTTCATAAATCCGTTCCAATGGAATATCTACATATTCAATTCCCCAACGACGTTTTGCCAACAGGTAGTCTACGTTACTGGCAACTAACCAGGAAGAAGGAGTTCCGATGACTCCGATACGTTTGCCGAATAAGGAACGTTGTGCACGGAAATTATTATAAAGTGTATGAATACGCAGGATGATAGCAGGTAATTCGCCATGTAGTATTTCGCTCTTCATTCCACGTCCCCGTAGCCATGTGGAGATTTCCAATGCGGCAGCAAGAGAGTTCTGCATGCCGTCTGCCAGTAAAATGGCAGGGCGGGGGAGGTTTTCGAATTGCTGTATGACCAGTCTTTCCACCCCACCGGTAGCGATAAAAATGATTTTGAAATCATCACTACTAAGCTTGTCCATATCTTGATAATCGACGAGCTTTACGGTATAATATTTTTCAATTTCGCTTAAAATAGCTTCGTGTGAGCTACGTAGCGAGACTTGTTTGTGAAGGATTGAAGCAAATGAGATAAGGTGTATGGTCATTATGATATTGTTTTAAGTTTTCCGTATGACAAATGTATAGCTTTCTTTTCAAATTACCATAACGATTTTAACCTTGCTAAGGTTTTTAAAGTTTTTATGTCTCTGTATTCAAATTATTGCGTACATTTGCAGCTCCAAGTAGAAAAAGTAAATAGTAATTAAGTAATTTGTAGTTAAAATTATGCCAACCATATCCATTCGCGGAAACGAGATGCCTGCATCTCCTATCAGAAAGCTGGCTCCTTTGGCAGACGCTGCCAAGCAACGTGGAGTCCATGTGTTTCACCTGAACATCGGACAGCCTGATCTGCCCACTCCTCAGGCCGCGATTGACGCGATACGCAATATTGACCGGAAGGTATTGGAGTATAGTCCAAGTGCCGGTTATCGTAGCTACCGCGAGAAACTAGTAGGATATTATGCGAAATTCAATATCAACCTTACAGCAGACGATATAATCATTACATCAGGAGGCTCGGAAGCCGTACTTTTTTCTTTCCTTTCCTGCCTGAATCCGGGAGATGAAATAATCGTTCCGGAACCGGCTTATGCTAACTATATGGCATTTGCAATCTCTGCCGGAGCAAAGATTCGCACCATTGCTACGACCATTGAAGAGGGCTTTTCCCTTCCGAAAGTAGAGAAGTTTGAAGAACTGATTAATGAGCGTACCAAAGCGATTCTTATTTGTAATCCCAACAATCCTACCGGTTATTTGTATACCCGTCGTGAAATGAATCAGATTCGTGACCTTGTAAAGAAGTACGATTTGTTCCTTTTCTCCGATGAAGTATATCGTGAATTTATATATACCGGTTCTCCTTATATCTCTGCCTGCCATTTGGAAGGTATTGAGAATAATGTGGTATTAATTGACTCCGTATCCAAACGTTATTCAGAATGTGGTATTCGTATTGGTGCGTTGATAACCAAAAACAAGGAGATACGCGATGCTGTCATGAAGTTCTGCCAGGCTCGTTTGAGTCCTCCATTGATCGGACAGATTGCTGCAGAGGCCTCTTTGGATGCTCCGGAAGAGTATTCTCGTGAAACGTATGATGAATATGTAGAACGTCGTAAATGCTTGATTGACGGTTTGAACCGTATTCCCGGTGTTTATTCACCCATCCCGATGGGCGCTTTCTATACAGTAGCGAAACTTCCGGTAGATGATTCCGACAAGTTCTGTGCATGGTGCCTCTCTGATTTTGAATATGAAGGTCAGACGGTATTCATGGCTCCGGCTTCCGGTTTCTATACCACTCCGGGTTCCGGCATTAATGAAGTTCGTATTGCTTACGTATTGAAGAAAGAAGATTTAACCCGTGCGCTTTTTGTCTTGCAGAAGGCCTTGGAAGCATATCCGGGAAGAACAGAATGAAATTTAAGTATTAAGTATTAGGTATTAAGTATTAACCGTAGCTTCTTGTGTGTTTGCTCGTGTTTATAATTGTCTAATACTTTATGTCTAATACTTAATACTTTATACTTAATACTTAATCCAATGTCTCTATCACTTTTCATAGCTCGGCGTATCTATCGTGAAAGCGATGGCGGAAAGCAGGTGTCACGTCCTGCGGTCCTCATTGCCATGGCGGGTATTGCTATTGGTTTGGCTGTGATGATTATTGCGGTAGCGGTAGTTATCGGGTTTAAAAGTGAGGTGAGAAATAAAGTCATAGGATTCGGGTCACATATTCAGATAACTAATCTGGATGCCGTCAGTTCTTACGAAACTCATCCGATTGCGGTAGGAGACAGTATGATGACTGCTCTTGCTGATTATCCGGAGATAAGCCATGTGCAGCGTTTCTCTACCAAACCGGGTATGATTAAGACCGATGACGCTTTTCAAGGAATGGTGTTAAAAGGGGTAGGTCCGGAGTTCGACCCCCATTTTATAAAAGAGTATTTGGTAGAAGGGGAGATTCCTGTTTTCAGTGATTCAGTATCTACCAATCAAGTGCTTATCTCGAAAGCGTTGGCAACTAAAATGAAGTTGAAACTGGGAGATAAGATATATACCTATTATATACAGGATGATATTCGCGCTCGTCGCCTGACGATTGCCGGAATTTATCAGACGAACTTCTCCGAATACGACAACCTCTTTTTACTGACGGATCTTAATCTGGTGAATCGCTTGAACGGTTGGCAACCGGAACAGGTGACCGGTGTGGAATTACAGGTGAAAGATTATGATAAACTGGAAGATATAACCTATGAGATCGCAACTGATATTGACAACAGGCAAGATGATCTGGGAGGTGTGTATTATGTGCGTAACATCGAACAACTGAATCCTCAAATCTTTGCCTGGCTTGATTTATTGGATTTGAACGTATGGGTGATTCTGATTTTGATGATAGGAGTTGCCGGCTTCACCATGATTTCCGGTTTACTGATTATTATCATCGAACGCACCAATATGATTGGGATTTTAAAAGCATTAGGAGCCAATAATTTCACGATTCGCAGAACCTTTCTTTGGTTTGCAGTCTTTCTGATTGGCAAAGGCATGCTTTGGGGCAATGCCATTGGTTTGGCATTCTGTATTCTTCAATCTCAATTCGGACTTTTCAAACTTGATCCGGAGACTTATTATGTAGATACTGTCCCGGTATCTTTTAATGTTTTACTTTTTATCTTGATTAATTTGGGTACTTTGTTTGCTTCTGTATTGATGTTGATTGGTCCTTCATTTTTGATTACCAAGATCAATCCGGCAAGCTCCATGAGATACGAATAATCCTCTTTTTATCTACCCGTTTTCTACTGCATAAATAATTTAGTCTGTTGCGTGATGTGGAGTGAATAATATGTCTATATTTGCGCCCAATTTACTTAATATCCTCTTGTAGGTTTAATTTTTAACCATTATGAATAATGTGTTAATCCTGTTGGATAATCTGGATGACTGGAAGCCGTATTACGAGACAAGTAGTGTCCTGACTGTTTCCGACTATCTGAAAAACAAACCGGTAGAAAAAGACCGGAAGTTAGTTATTAATCTTAGCGATGATTACAGTTATAACTCTGAAGGGTATTACTGTTCATTGTTAGCCCAAACGAGAGGACAGAAAGTCATTCCGGATGTTGATATAATCAACAAGTTGGAGACCGGGACGGGTGTTCGGATGGATCGTAGTCTGCAAGCCCTCTGTTACCAGTGGATACAGAAGAACAATGTCAAAGACGACATTTGGTATCTGAACATTTACTTTGGCAAATGTAGAGAGAAAGGTCTGGAGCGGATTGCACGATTTATTTTTGAGAATTACCCTTGCCCATTATTGAGGGTGGCTTTGAATACTCATCCCAGAAATCAGATCGAAAGTATTCAATTTCTTCCTCTGAATCGGCTCAATGATGAAGAGCAGGATTTCTTTGCCAACACATTGGATAACTTTAATAAGAAAATATGGCGTGCGCCTAAGTCGGCGAAAGCTTCCCGTTATAGTTTAGCTGTATTGGTTGATCCACAGGAAAAATTTCCGCCCAGCAACAAAGGTGCCTTGCATAAATTGGCAGAAGTTGCCAAGAAGATGAATATTCATGTGGAAATGATTACGGAAGATGACGCCATCCGTTTGCTCGAATTTGATGCCTTGTTCATTCGTACTACAACATCATTGAATCATTATACATTCCATTTGTCGCAATTGGCTGCACAAAACGGAATGGCCGTTATTGACGATCCGCTTTCCATCACCCGTTGTACGAACAAAGTATACCTGAAAGAACTTTTTGAAAAGGAAAAAATTTCTGCTCCTAAGTCAACGCTGATTTTTCAGTCAAACGATCATTCGTTTGAGCAAATCAGCGAACAGGTGGGGGCTCCTTTTATTCTGAAGATACCGGATGGGTCTTATTCTATTGGCATGAAAAAGGTTTCGAATGAGGAAGAACTGCAAGCAAGTCTGAAGATGCTGTTTGAGAAGTCGGCTATCTTACTGGCGCAGGCATTTACTCCTACGGAGTTTGACTGGCGTGTCGGCCTGTTGAATGGGGTACCGCTGTATGCCTGCAAATATTATATGGCAAAAGGACATTGGCAAATTTACTGCCACTATGATTCGGGCAGAAGTCGTTGCGGACTGGTAGATACGATTCCTATTTATCAGGTGCCTCGGGTAGTGTTGGATACAGCCGTTAAAGCTGCGAATCTGATCGGAAAGGGATTGTATGGAGTCGACCTGAAAATGGTAGATGATAAAGCCTATGTTATTGAAATCAATGATAATCCGAGTATCGATCACGGGCTGGAGGATGCTATCATCGGTGATGAAATGTATTACCGGTTACTGAATCATTTTGAGCAGGCCTTGGAGGCGAAACATTATTGATGATGGAGACGGGTTTATTTGTTCGTAAAGCACAGCAAAGTGATATTCCTGCTATTTTGGAAATAGAATGGGAATGTTTTCGGGAAGATAGCTTTTCGAAAGAACAGTTTGCTTATCTGATAAGCCGCTCGAAAGGAACTTTCTATGTAATGATGGAAGGGGATAGGGTAATCGCTTATGTCTCCTTATTATTCCATAGTGGAACTCGTTATCTAAGGATCTATTCGATAGCTGTCCATCCGGATTTCAGAGGGAAAGGATTGGGACAGGCATTGATGGACCAAACGATTCGGACAGCTAACGAATGTAAGGCTGCTAAAATTACTTTGGAAGTGAAGGTGACGAACGCTGCCGCTATTGCGCTATATATGAAAAATGGCTTTATTCCGGCAGGAATAAAGCCATGCTATTATCATGATGGTTCGAATGCTATTTATATGCAACGGTTGATTCCATGAATTCATCTTCTCATGAAATCTCCTTTTCCTCGAAAGAATCGGCAAATCTTGAAATTCAGCGACTGTATAGGTTGGAGAAGGTCGAATAGCGGTAATGAGAAATAGTATTTCCGGTTTCCTCCCATTTCTTTGGCTGTTTGGTTAATAACGACAATTTGCATGATGAAGCGTAGTAACCAGATTAACAGTGCGATGCCTGCGACTAACCAATGAGAATTGAGGACGCCGGATGCGATGCCTGCTATACAGGAAACATAGAATAACAGACGGGAGAAAGTCTCAAATCCCAAAAGGTATCGTTGTATTCCCTGATAATATCTTGCGGTCGCCATATAGCTTATTTTTTCCTCTTTCCATTCTTTGTATCGGTACACAGGATTTATCCGTGTGGTGGCGTTGATGTCTGTTTCGACGCGGGTATTTGAAGGAGTTGCCAACTGGTTGATGAATAGGTCATCCTCTCCACGTTGCAGGTTCAGGTATTTGGAGAATCCTTTCTGTTGGAAAAACAACTCTTTCCGGTAAGCTAAGTTACGTCCGATACCCATATATGGTTTTCCGGCTAAAGCGAATCCCAGATAACGCAAGGATTGGAAGAGGGTATCAAATGCGGTACGTTTGTGCAACCATCCTTTTGTACGGTCATAGCCGCTATATCCCAATACGATTTGAGTCTGCGGAGTAAAGTTGCGTGCCATTAACTTTAACCACTGGTTACTTGCCGGCATACAGTTTGTTTCTGTAAATACCAGCCAATCATGTTTACTGGCTTTGATGCCTAATGTCAGGGCCAGTTTTTTATGACTGATATAACGTGCGCTTTCAGGGGTAAAACTATGGTAAAGATGAGGATATTTTTCTTCCATCATTCCCAGTATATCCTCGGTTTCATCTGTGGAAGCATCGTTGATGACAATCACCTCGAATTGCGGATAATCCTGTTCCAGAATGGCTGGCAGGATTTTACGCAGGTTTTCAGCCTCATTGCGTGCGCAGAGAATTACGGAAAGTGGAGGCAGTTCTCGTGAAAAATGTACCTCTTCTTTGCGTACAGCCTTATTATGGGCATGTATCCGATTGTACAGACCAAAATAATAGATGAGCTGAATGATAAAAAGAATGCCTGCCGCTGATAAAAGAATCAGTTCGACAGTATTGAATGTAAATGTTTCCATCAAATTTTAGTGTCGTTTTTACAACGGCAAAAGTACACAATTTTTCGGTAGTTCCGTCATCTCGACGGGAGGTTATTTCGTAAGTCCAGATATTCTTTTTTAAACATATCTACAAAAAGGAAGAATAACGCAAGCAACAACGGACCGAAGATCACTCCCATAAACCCAAATAACGGCAGACCGATGACTACCCCGAAAATAGTGATAAGTGGATGAGTATCTGCCATTTTCTTTTGAAGAATAAACCGAATCAGGTTATCTGACTGTGATACGACGATGGCTCCGTATGCGGCAATCCCGATGGCGTTGAACCAGTCTCCGCTTATAGCCAGATAAGCGGCTACGGGAAACCATACCAGTGCGGTGCCTACCATCGGAATAATGGTTGCAAAGCAGGTCAGAAATCCCAGCATCAATATGTTGGGTGCTCCGAAAAGGAGATAACCGATCATGGCTACTCCTCCCTGAATGATAGCCAGCAAGGGAATACCGATGGCATTGGAACGAACAATCATATTGATTTCGTGGATTACTTCTTGAGTATTGGTCTCGTTAAATGGCAGAATATCGTTGACGTATGCTTCCATTTTTTTTCCTCCAATCAACATGAAATAAAGTACAAAGATCATGACGAACAGGTTGATGGCGAGACTGCTGATACTCTCCATTATGATTTGTCCGATACGGGGAAGTATGGAGACAATGAATGTCAATGTATCTTTTCCTAATACATCATATCCTGTTTTCTCTTTGATAAATTCGGCTACTTGTTGGATCGGTGCGATATACGTTTGTGGGTCCAGATTGATATCTTGTAGTTTATTTACTACCATCCAGACGGTCAGTCCCAAAGGAATAAGGAAGACAAAAATAGTTTCTGCGGTAATCAGTAAAGCACTTAGGCTACGTTTTAGCTTTCGTTTTTCTACCAGATATCTCATCTGTCCGCGTACAAGAATATAAATAGTGAGTGCTCCCAATAATCCTCCCAGGAATGGAGTGATTTGTCGGAAGATGATGATCCCCATAAATAGGATGATGACGATGAGGGAATATTTCCAGTATTGTTCTTTGGTGCTCATATCATGTGAAATTCGTTTATATAATGAACAATTAAGGTATAGGAAAGGTTTGTTTTATGGTGAGATAACGAAATGAAAACAGTTTGGTTTCATTGAGCGGATATTCGTTAATATCCAATTGATTTATGTTAAATGTTAACGGATTGGTTGTTTCTATTAAACCATGTTATAAGATACACTGCTTTGACCTGAAAATTTGGAGATAACCGAAAAGCTCGTATCTTTGTAGTGTGTTTTTCATAGTATTAGATTTAAGGTTAACAAAGATTGGCTGTCTGGGATAGATAGCCTTTTTTTATGTTATATATTCTGCTCTGTTTGACTATCCTCTTGGTTTTTCACAAAAAGCATTTGATTCCCACGTCCCACTTTACAGATTATGCCTTCTTTGGCAAACCGCTTTAAATCCTCTAATGCTTTATTTTTCAGTCGTCCGGTCAGTTCGGTATATGTGGTGCGTGTGATGAATCCATATCGGTTGACGTGTTCAAGTAGTCTTCTTTTCAGTTCTTCGTCATCCAGTTGGCTTGAAGCTTGGAAAAATAGTTTTTGAGCCCGTTCCAGTTTACCCGTTGCTTTCTTCTTGAATGTTTTGGAAGCAAGGAAATTCACTCCGTTGAATTGAATGGAAGGTGAACGCAGGTCTTTTTTATCTTTCACCAGTCGGGATTTTATCTTTCCGGAAAAATAACCGAACTCACCTACTTCTACCCGGTAGCCTTGTCCTATGTATTCTCCCACGAGGTCTACAAGTTCCATCAGTGTACCTTCTACCACTCCCGGCTTGTATCCGGTGCGGGCAACGAGTTGTTTCAATAGTTGTTTGGTGTTGATAGTGCCGTTAAATACAATGCTGGGGTACAACACATCCTTTTCTCCCTCTTTTGTAGTGAGAGCCGGTTTCTTCTTAAAGTCGTAATATGCCATTATTCTGATAATTAAATATATTCTCTGTATTCTTTATTGTTTTTTACTGTAGCTTTTATGAAACTGCTTAGTATAATTTTGCTCGTCCTGTTATAGGGTGTCTATTGTCCTGTTATAAAAAACTATTTGTTTTCCTATAAGAAAATAATTGTTTTGTTGTAAAGGGATAATGAAAATTATGCAGTAAAGGTATTTGTTTTATGTGAGGCGGACAAGTAATTGATGCAATGTTTGGGAATAATCTTCTAATGTGTTGAACAAGTAAACGTTTCTTGTCCTGTGCCGAAAATTATGTTTTTCAGCATAAGTGAGTGTTTTTCTATACTAATATTATTGTATTCTAAAAAAAATCCCTTAATATTGCATTTGTATTATTTGTCAGACAAATAATACAAATCATAAAATTCTAATAATATGAAGATAGAAATTAATCAAACAACATTAATCGATCAGGTGGAAGACAGTCTGCTTACTTACTTTAAAAAGAATGACTTAAGGCGTGGAGATTCAATTCCCAATGAGAATAATCTGGCTGCAGAATTAGGAGTTGCAAGGAGTGTTGTCAGAGAAGCATTGAGTCGTTTGAAAATGATGGGGCTGATTCATGCACGTCCTCGCAAAGGAATGGTTCTGACTGAACCTTCTATTTTAGGAGGGATGAAAAGAGTGATAGATCCTCGTGTTTTGAGTGAAGAAACTATTTTAGATCTGTTGGATTTCAGAATTGCACTTGAAATAGGAATATCAAGCGATATTTTCCGTAAGATAACTCCTAAAGACATCGAAGAATTAAGCGAGATAGTGAAAATGGGAATTGTTTTTGAGAATAATGAATACGCATTAATCAGTGAATCGGCTTTTCATACGAAACTATATAAAATCACTGGAAATAAAATAATATCCGAATTTCAGGAAATCATTCATCCTATACTTGTCTATGTGAAAGAAAAATTCAAAGATTATTTGAAACCTATAAATATAGAAATGAGTAAAAGTGGTAAAATAGCTACTCATGCTGATTTACTGGATTTTATAAAAAAAGGGGATGAAAAAGGATACCGGGATGCCATCGAAAGACATTTTGAGGTTTATAAGATTTTCAAGGTCAATCGGAGTCAGGAGTTGATGGCAGAAAAAGAAAGTAGTGAAAAGGTAGAAGGGATATGAAAAGACTACATTTCATCATTTTATGTTTATCCTTAATAATATTGTTTATGAATACATCTTGTTTGAGAAAAAATGAAAAGAGGATAGAGGTACAATGGGAGAACTCATTGCTGCTTCCAGGATGCGCCGGCATGCCGGAGAACGTCGGATTAGCAGGTGCATATTCCGGGATAGTGGAAGGAAATTTGCTTGTGCTGGGCGGAGCTAATTTCCCGGATAAGTATCCTTGGGAAGGAGGTACGAAAACTTGGTGGTCTACTTTATATAGCTATGATTTACAAACGGGAAAATGGACTGTTTATGATGATTTTCTCGATCGCCCGCTTGCTTATGGAGTTTCAATAAGTCTGCCGGAAGGATTGTTGTGTATTGGAGGGTGTGATCGTACGCAGTGTAGTGATAACGTTTTCCTGATAAAGAAAGAAGAAGATTCATTTGTGATAGACTCTGTCAGTTATCCATCTTTGCCAGTTCCGTTGGCGAATGCAACGGGAGCAATGGGTGATAACTGTATTTATATTGCTGGGGGGCAAGAGACTATGGTAAATGAACAGTCGACTCATCATTTTTACATGCTCGATTTGATGCATAAAGAAAGAGGATGGCAAGAAATGCCGGATTGGAATGGTCCTTCTCTTTCCTATGCAGTAGGCGTGGCTCAAGGGGAACTATTTTATCTTTTCAGCGGAAGAAGTTATGCTCCGGATGAGGCGATGGTAGAACATACGGAGGGGTACGTATTTGAGCCAGGCATTGGAAAATGGAGTAAAATGATCGGTTCTTTTCCTGTAATGGCGGGGACTGGTATACCATACGGGGAGGATAAGATTCTGCTATTTGGGGGAGTGGAAGAGATTCTTCCTACATCTTCCGAGCATCCGGGATTCAGCCGCAAGTTACGAGTAGTCAGTACAAGTACGAATTCTCTGGTAGATTCGCTCGAATGTCCTTATCGCATTCCGGTTACTACGAATGTTGTTTCTGCCGGGAATCAGGTATTTATCGTAAGTGGTGAGGTACAGCCGGGAATACGGACGCCATTTATTCTAAAAGGAAGTTTCTAGAAATAAAATGAAATATCAAATCTAATTAAATGCATTATGAACAATTATGAAAGACTGGAAGGGATGGTTGCGGCCACCTTCACCCCAATGGATGAAAATGGGGATGTAAATTTATCTGTTATTGAAAAATATGCTGATTGGATCGCATCAACTCCTATTAAAGGGGTGTTTGTGTGCGGTACGACTGGTGAATTCTCTTCGCTGACGATTGATGAACGTAAATTAATTCTTGAAAAATGGGTTGCTTCGGCTGGTAAGCGGTTCAAAGTGATTGCCCATGTAGGTTCAAACTGTCAGCGGAGTGCTATGGAACTGGCATGTCATGCGGAAAAAGCAGGAGCCGATGCCATTGCTTCAATAGCTCCGTCTTTTTTCAAGCCGGGAACGGTAGATGAGTTGATCGATTTTTTTGCTCCGGTTTGTAGGTCTGCCAGTGGACTGCCTTTCTATTACTATAATATGCCGTCGATCACAGGGGTTAATTTGCCGGTAGATAGATTTTTGGTAGAGGGTAAGAAGAAAATACCAAACTTGGTAGGTACTAAATTTACTCATAATAACCTGATGGAGATGGGGGCTTGCATCGATTTGGAGCAGCATAAGTTTGAAGTTCTGCATGGCTTTGACGAGATTCTGATTGCAGGTTTATCAATGGGAGCTGTGGCAGGCGTAGGAAGTACATATAATTATATCCCCAATGTTTACCATACCATTTTTGAATCAATGAAGCAAAATGATGTGGAAACAGCACGTGCCTGGCAAATGAAATCTATACGTACAGTGGAAGTTATCATTAAATATGGTGGAGGCGTACGTGGAGGTAAAGCTATCATGAAATTAATAGGTATTGATTGCGGCAGTTGTCGTTTACCGATTAAACCTTTTTCAGTTGAGGAGTATGACAAATTAAAAGGTGATTTGGATGCAATAAATTTCTTCGATTTTTAGATATAAAAAGAGGAGATGACAGTAAAAGTATATTGCTGGGGTTTAGCTATTTTACTTTCTGTCATTCCCCTCAAATCTAGTTAAATGCGTTCAAAATTACCTAAAATAAAAATACTATGAAAGTAAGAAGGGAAATATTAATCATATTTTCAATGATTTTATTATTGGTATTGCCAGCCACGTCTTTGGGTAAAGAAATAAAATGGGTGCTGGAACGACCGGTAATTCCTGTGTTGGTGAAGAAACCGGCAAGTCCTGTATTAAAGGTTACTCTAATCAGGGCAGACAATCAACCTTACACCATTCAGCAAATAGATTTAGATTTATTAGGGAGTACAGATGTGGCAGATGTTGTTTCTGTTGCTATATATGGTACACAAGAAAATGGACTGATAGATACATCCCGTTTGCTATATAAAGCGCTTCCCGCTACACGTAAAATATCATTTACTGATAAAGTACAGGTAAATCAGGATTCTTTGTCTTTTTGGGTAGCCGTGACGTTGAAAGATACGGTTTCATTGGATCATCGTATTCAGCTTAACTGTAACCGGATTAAAACGACTAAAGGCAATCTGAAAATCTCGGAAAAAGGAAGTAAACCTTTGCGGGTAGGAGTAGCGGTACGGCAGAAAGGACAGGATGGGTGTGTTTCGTCACGTATTCCGGGATTGGCTACCAGCAATCAAGGAACTTTGTTAGCCATTTTTGATGCCCGTTATGACTACTCTCGTGATTTGCAAGGAAATATAGACATTGCTCTTCATCGGAGTACGGATCAGGGATTGACCTGGCAACCTGTTCAGACTGTATTAGATATGGGAGAATGGGGCGGCTTGCCGCAGAAATACAATGGAGTGAGCGATGCTTGTATTCTAGTCGATAAAAATACAGGTGACATTTATGTAGCCGGATTGTGGATGCATGGCCTGCTGGATAAAGATGGCAAGTGGATAGAAGGATTGAATGAAAGTAGCACGGTCTGGACACACCAATGGAAAGGAAAAGGCTCCCAACCCGGAACAGGACTAAAAGAAACCTGCCAGTTTATGATAGCGAAAAGTACGGATGACGGTCTTAGCTGGAGTTTTCCGGATAATATAACCGCAAAGACGAAGCATCCTGAATGGTGGCTGTTTGCACCGGCACCGGGACAAGGGATTACGTTGAAGGATGGTACGTTGGTATTTCCCACACAAGGACGTGATGAAAAGGGACTTCCTTTCTCAAATATTACGTATAGTAAAGATCACGGAAAGACGTGGGTGACCAGCAACTCTGCATATCAGGATGTAACGGAATGTAGTGTCGTACAATTGAATGATGGTGCCCTGATGTTGAACATGCGCGACAACCGGAACAGAGGACATAAAGAGGTGAACGGTCGGAGAATTTGTACGACTACCGATTTGGGAGCGAGTTGGAAGGAACATCCTACTTCAAGAAAGGCACTGGTGGAACCTACCTGTATGGCAAGCCTGCACCGACATGAATATATAGAAGAAGGAAAAAAGAAAAGCATGCTTCTCTTTGTAAATCCGAATGATTATGGGAAAAGGGATAAACTGACTTTGAAAGTGAGTTTTGATGATGGAATGACCTGGCCGAAGGAACATTGGATTCTTTTCGACCAATATCGCAGTGCCGGATATTCCTGCATTACGTCCATAGATGAAAATTCAATAGGCATATTATATGAGAGCAGTCAGTCGGATTTAGCTTTTATAAAAATCGATTTAACGGAGATTTTAAAGTAAACAGGCATGAATAATAAAACTTCAAATATATATCCCTGGGTAGTAGTCGGACTATTGTGGGGTGTTGCTTTGCTGAATTATATGGACAGGCAAATGCTTTCCACTATGCGAATTCCGATGATGGAGGATGTCCGGGAATTGGAATCGGCTGCCAATTTTGGTCGTTTGATGGCTGTCTTCCTGTGGGTATACGGACTGATGAGTCCTTTGTCGGGTATCATCGGTGACCGTGTGAACCGTAAATGGTTGATTGTAGGTAGTCTGTGTGTATGGTCGGGAGTTACTTATCTGATGGGCTATGCCACCACTTTCAATCAACTCTATTGGTTGCGTGGGATTATGGGAGTTAGTGAAGCACTGTATTTACCTGCTGCTTTGTCTCTGATTGCCGATTTTCACAAAGATAAAACTCGTTCGCTGGCTGTGGGAATACATATGACGGGATTATATGTAGGACAGGCTATCGGTGGGTTCGGAGCTACTTTTGCAGCAATCTATTCCTGGCATACCACGTTTCATTGGTTTGGCATTATAGGTGTAGGTTATGGTATTATTCTGGCATTTTTCCTACGTGATAAAGAGAGAGGAAATGTCTCGGAGAATCAGAAGATGAAAAAGATTCCGGTATTGAAGAGCTTGGGAATGTTATTCTCTAATGTCTTCTTCTGGGTTATCTTATTTTATTTCTGTGTGCCGGGTACTCCGGGATGGGCGGCAAAGAATTGGTTACCAACTCTTTTTTCTGATAGCTTGTCTATTGATATTTCAGTAGCAGGTCCTATGTCTACCATTTCTATAGCCTTATCTTCACTCTTCGGAGTATTGGCAGGTGGATACATCTCGGATCGATGGGTATTAAAAAATGTACGTGGAAGAGTTTATACCGGTGCGTTGGGTTTGGGGCTTATCATACCTTCCCTGCTGTTTATCGGATATGGTCATTCTATTTTTGCATTGGTCATGGGAGCGGTGTTATTCGGAATAGGTTTTGGTATGTTTGATGCAAATAATATGCCTATTCTTTGTCAGTTTGTATCTGCACGTTACAGGGCAACCGCTTATGGTATTATGAATATGTGTGGTGTATTTGCCGGAGCTGCTATTACTAGCCTTTTAGGCGAATCAATGGATGCCGGACACCTGGGACGTGATTTTGCACTGCTTGCTATATTGGTACTGGCTATGCTGGTTATTCTGGTCACTTGTCTGCGACCTAAAACAATTGATATGAAAGATTAATTTTCAAATTTTAATTTTATATTTTATGAAAAACTCAATAAAGCATACGAATAAAATATTATCGGTGTTATTTGCTTTTTTATTTATTTCCCTAAATATTCAAGCAGATGATATCAGTTCTAAAGAAATTAAAGTTTCTGGTATAGTACAGGATCAAACTGGGGTAGAATTGCCCGGAGTTTCAATTTCTGTAAAAGGAGTAGATAAAGGTACCATTACCAATGCGTCCGGTGAATTCTCAATTATGGTTTCTCCTGACGCTACTCTTATTGTTTCTTTTGTAGGAATGGAAACAAAAGAAATTGCAGTCAAAGGGCGTAGAAATATTGTCATTGTTTTGAAAGAGAGTTCTGTATTGCTTGATGAAGTTGTAGCTATAGGCTATGGAAAACAATCAAGGGCATTAATAACCAATTCTATTTCTAAGATAAATAAGGAAGAATTCCAGAAGGCACCCGGACAGAATCCATTATTACAGTTACAAGGAAAAGTGCCTGGTCTGTCTTTACAGATTTCTAGTGGGCAGCCTGGAGCTGATCCTCAATTATTTATTCGTGGAGGAAGTTCAACTTCGCCGGAAAGTGATACACCTTTAATAATTATTGATGGTATAATATCACAAGGTTTTAGAAATATATCAGATATGAATCCGGCAGATATAGAATCTATAGAGGTCTTGAAAGATGCTGCTTCTACTGCTATCTATGGTTCCAGAGCAGCCAATGGTATTATTCTTGTCAAGACTAAATCCGGTCAGAAAGGGAAACCTGTTGTGAGTCTGCGATACACATACGGAGTGGAACAACAACCTCAGCGAATCCCATTATTGAATGCACGGGATTATATAACATTATCTCGTTCGAATATTGCCAAATTTAATCAGGCAGACTTAACTTATAATGGAAAAGAAGATCAGGCTAAATTTTTGAGCGGTTCATTTGGTATGTCAACCGGAAATCCTAGAAATTCAAAGAATACGCTTGAGTTTTTGGATGTTTATCTTCAAAAGTATGGTCAAGGTTACGTCAGTAACTTGTTGGAAAACGAAGGATGGCAGACAATGGCAGATCCTGTTACAGGTAAACAACTTATTTTTCAGGATAATGACTTTCAGAAAGCCACCTTTACAACTGGGCAGAAGCATGAAATAGATTTGAGCATTAGTGGAGGGACGGAAGCTATTAACTATTATGTAGGATTAAGATATTTGAATCAGGATGGTATTCTTCGAGGTACGAATTATAAGAATTACAGCGTTTTGTTTAATGGAAACTATAAATTGAGTGAAGCATGGAGTCTGTCTACTAAAGCTAGTTTGCAGGTGAGAGATGCTGTAGGAGGTGGAAATACAGTTAATACCATATCACGAAGCATATTGACTCCACCAACTTACCGCTTGTATTATGAAGATGGAACTCCGGCTCCGGGTGAAGGAATTTCTTCTTTCAGAAGCAGATTGCATGAAATTTATTATAAGACTAACTATGATGATACCAATGTATATAGGACAACTTTCCAATTAGGTGCAATTTGGAATATTCTGCCTGGCTTGATATTAAAGCCTACAGCCTATTATTTCGGTACGGAAGGTATAGAAAATTATTTTCAGGCAGATAATGAAACAACCGGAAATACAATTCGTCCGGCTTCTGCCAAACATAATTTTGACAGGCATTTGCAGGGAGATTTAGTGCTCTCGTATGATAAGAAAGTGAAAGATCATAATATTGGAGTCGTAGCAGGTGCCAGCTATACTCATGATTATAGTTATAGGCTTTCTGCAAGTGGCAGTGGTTCTTCCATAGATTTAATTCCGACATTAAATGCAACGGCAGATAGTACTCAGCGGGCAAGTTCAACTAAAACAATGGAAGCCACTTTGAGTTATTTCGGACGTGTAAATTATGATTATAATGGCAAATATCTTTTCTCTATTAGTATGCGTGCCGATGGTTCTTCGCGATTTGCGGAAGATAATAAATGGGGATTTTTCCCGGGAGTATCTGCTGGGTGGAATATGCATCGGGAAAACTTCTATAAACCATTGGAAGCTATCGTTAGTCGTTGGAAATGGCGTGCTAGTTGGGGGCGCACAGGTAACAACAATTTGAGTGTGGCTAATTCGAGAGGAGAATATAAGATTACAGATACCAACTATCAGGGCTCTGTCGGTATATTAAATACAACATTGAAAAATTCGCAGTTGCGCTGGGAAACAACAGAATCCTATGACATCGGGGTTGATTTGGGCTTTTTCAATAATAGATTAGGACTGTTAATCGACTATTACAACAAACTGACATTTGACAGATTGTATGATGAACCTTTATGGAGTTCTACCGGATTTAGTTCCATTAAGAGTAACTATGGATCTGTTAGAAACTCAGGAGTAGAGATTGAGTTGAATGCTACTCCTATTCAAACTAAAGATTTCTCATGGGATTTAGGGTTGACATTTGCTTATAACAAAGGAGTGGTAGTAGACTTACCGGATAATGGAGAAGAAAAGCATCGTGTAGGAGGAAACTTTGTTTATGATCCTGCAACTGGAGGGACAAAAAAAGTGGGTGGTATTGCCGAAGGTGAGAGATTTGGCGGAAGATGGGCTTTTCATTACTTGGGAACATATCAGACTGAAGAAGAAGCGGCCAAGGCACCTAATGACCCGAACGCACAAGGAAGAAAGAAACATGCGGGAGATGCAATATTTGAAGATGTAAATAATGATGGACAATTGGACTCTAAAGACATGATTTTCATGGGATATGTTCGTCCCGATAAAGTCGGAGGAATTATTAATACATTGAAATACAAAGGACTAACCGTGCGAATCGTTATGGACTGGGCTATGGGGCATGTAATAGACAATGGCTTCAAAGGACAGATAATGGGTAGCTCACGTAATAATAATAATGCCATCAAAGAGGCAATGACCAATTCTTGGCAGAGTGCGAATGATGGAAGCAAATATCCTAAATATACTGTTCAGAGTGACTATGATTATCAATATAGAAATCATATGAGATGGGATAATCAGATCGGAAGCTCTGCAAGTGGTAGTACTAATAATAGCTTGTATTTTAGCAAGGGAGATTACCTGGCATTCAGGGAAGTGTCTTTAAGTTATATGTTGCCATTATCTTGGATTAGAAAGATGAGACTCAGTGCTGTGGAAGTTTTTGCAGGAGCGTATAATATTGGTTATATAAAAAAATATGATGGCATGTTCCCTGAAATATATACTGGTGTTGACTATGGTATTTATCCGAGACCCAGACAATATAACATGGGAGTAAAAATTAATTTCTAATTAAATAAGACTCATAATTATGAAACAATTTAAATCAATACTATTAGGCATTTCTTTATTCTTGTTACATTCGTGTAACTTACTGGATGTAGATACTGTTTCAAGCATTACCGGAGATGGATACTGGAATACAAAAGGCGATGTAGAAAGTTATATGATCGGTATTTATACCAAATTGCGCGATACATCGAATTCTACTCTTCATTTTGAAGACAGAGGAGATGCCTTTACAACAGGGCTGGAAGGTGGCCCTTCTAATTTATGGGCGCAAAACCTCACATCGCAAAATGGTTATAGCTGGTCAAGCTATTACTCTGTAATACAACATTGTAATATGTTACTGAAGTATACTCCCGGAATAGATTTTGGTGTAGAGGCTGATAAAAACAGATTATTGGCAGAGGCGTATTGTATCAGAGGGTATATGTATTTCTGTATTGCCCGGATATGGGGGGATGCCCCTTTGGAACTGGAACCGACAGAAAGTTCAAATAAGCCTAAGTTAGCAAGAGAACCCGCGGAGGAAGTTTTGGCACGTGCTCTAAGTGATGTAAATACGGCAATTGATCTTTTTCCGGAAGAAAGTTATGCAAATGGAAAAGGAAGGGCATCGAAGCCGGCATGCTATGCATTGAAAGCCGATATTTTGCTATGGAAAGCAAAAGTGATGAATGGATCGGAACAAGATTTGAAAGATGTCATAACTTATGCGGATTTGGCAAGTAAAGGACTTTCACTGGAAGATAACTTTGCAGATATTTATGGAACTAAATATGGGAAAGAAGTGATATGGACTATCCATTTCGAAATTTATGAAAAGGAAGCTCAGTATAGTCAGAGTCTGAAACCAAGAGATGTTTTTGTAGAAAAGGCGGTCAATAAGGATGAAATTCCTTATGCTAAAGGAGGAGCTCGCAGCACTTATGCACCAAGTCCGTTTTTGATAGGTCTTTTTAATGCAAATCCGGCAGATATCAGAACCAAAGACTCTTATATCACTGCAAAGGATGCGGACGGAAATGAAATAGGGACTTTTGATAATAAGATGAAGGGAACAAAAACAGAAGGAGATCGCACCTATGACTCAGATATAGTTATATATCGGCTTGCAGAGATGTATTTATTTAAAGCAGAAGCTTATGCGGCGTTAAATCAAACACCACAGGCTATTATTGAACTGAATAGAGTCAGAGACCGTGCCAAGATTGGAACTTATAATGGAAGTACCAATAAAATAGCAGTGGAGAAAGAAATTCTGAACGAGCGTGCAAGAGAGTTATATCTTGAGAGAAAAAGATGGCCCGATCTTCTTAGATTTCATTATGGTGGAACGATTGATGTTTATCAGGAGGTCCCGAACTTAAAGAAAAAAGTCGATGATAATATTATCATTCCATTATATCTTGCAATCCCATTGAGCGATATAAATATCAATCCTAATTTAAAACAAACTCAAGGATATGAAAACCTATAAGATTATTACATGCGTATTTCTTTTTACAAGTATGTTTACACAGGCTTGTCAAAAAGATGATGAGACACAAGGAAACCCAACTCCTGTTCCACCGGAAGAAGAAGTGCCTTCGTCCGAATTCAACTATATTTATAATCAAGGGACGGATGGTTTTGAACTCTATCGAATACCTGCTATTGTTAAAAGTAAAAGCAATACTTTATTAGCTTTTGCTGAAGCTAGAAAAGCTCGAAGTAATGGAGATAGCGGAGATATAGATCTTGTAGTCAAACGTTCGTCGGATAATGGAAAAACATGGAGTAAACAGATTACGATATGGAATGATGGACAAAACACTTGTGGAAATCCCGTGCCTATTGTTGACGACAGAGGTAGAATACATCTGCTTATGACTTGGAATTTCCAGACTGATAAATGGGGGGCAATAACCAATGGTACCGGAGAAGACAGCCGACGTCCGTACTATACATATTCTGATGATGACGGCATTACTTGGGCGCAACCAGTTGAAATAACTTCTTCTGTAAAAAAAGAAAAATGGGATTGGTATGCTACCGGTCCGTGCCATGGTATTCAGATTCAAAAGGGAATACATAAAGGAAGATTAGTTGCTCCAAACTATTTTACAACTCGGGAGAGTGGAAAGGTCACGAGTTATTCTCATATCATTTATTCTGATGATTACGGAAAAACATGGAAACCAGGAGAACCTACTCCTGTCGGTGGTGTTGGAGAATGTTCTGTAGCCGAGATAGGAGAGGGAACGTTAATGTTGAATATGAGAGCAGATGAAGGCTTTTATCGGAAAAGTTGTACTAGCATAGATGGAGGACTTACTTGGTCTTCACCTCAAATTAGCATTGATCAAATAGACTGTAAGTGTCAGGGTAGTATATTATCAATAGGAGGAGCTGTTTTTCTTTCGAATGCTGCTTCCGCTACGGAACGTATTAATATGACTATCAAAAAAAGTACGGATAATGGGAAAAACTGGAAGGGACAATATACAGTTTATGAAGGTAACTCTGGTTACTCTGATATAGTTGAGCTCTCTGATTCACAGATTGCTATTATCTATGAGGGAGGAGAAAAACGATATACGGATGGGCTGGCATTTAAAGTTGTTAGCATAAAATCAATACAATGAATTTAATACATTACTGATATGAAAAGAAAAACTATATATTTATTACAGTGTATTGTTGTGATATTGTTATTGGCTTGTTCTGAAGATGATTTGCAGTCCTTGCAAGCTGCTTTCGAATCAGATCTTCAGGAAGTCACAATCGGAGAAAGTATTACTTTCAAAGACATATCTACTGGTGAACCTTCTAAATGGAATTGGCGGTTCGAAGGTGGAGAACCAGAAACCTCAATCTTATTTAGTCCTAATGTTGTATATAATAAGCCTGGAGTTTATTCGGTTACCTTGTCGGTCGGACGCGGAGAAGAAGCAAACGAAATGGTGAAGGAACAATATATTACTGTTAACTATCCGTCGCAGATAACTGTTGACTTCTCTGCAGATAAAACTACTGCTACAAATGAAGATGTTATTTCTTTTAAAGATTTGTCCAAAGGCTATCCGAATGAGTGGTTATGGAGTTTCACACCTAAAGAAGGTGGAGCAGTTATCACTTCAACAGAACAAAATCCACAAATGACACTTTCTCCGGGAATCTATACTATTAAATTGACAGCTAAGAATCCCAAAGCGTCTTCGGACAAAGTAAGAGAGGATTATATTACTGTTATTGATAAAAATGCGATTGCCGCTGATTTTGGTGCACAATGCCGGAATACTTATGCCGGGGGATATATTAACTTCTTGGATAAGACATTAGGAACGGTTGAAGAATGGGAATGGACATTTGAAGGAGGTACTCCAGCCAGTTCTGTAGAACAAAATCCTGTAGTGCAATATAATAATCCAGGAAAATACAAAGTGACGTTGAAAGCTAAAAACTCAGTAAATAGCTCTACGAAAGAGAAAGAAGGTTATGTATATGTTGTTTCTGCAGAAAAGTTAGTATTGTATTTGCCATTCGATGGTGATAATAAAGATGCAGGTCCAAATCAATTGAATCCTGAGGAACTTACGGCAGGAGCTGGTTCCAGTGTATATAATTCTCAGGCGCGCTTTTCCGGAGAAAGTGCTGAATGTCGATTTGCAGCACACTTCCAAGGCGACAAGCAAAATTATTCAATTTTGTCTATTCCTGAAGAAGGATTGAAGAATCATTATACGGATAGTGAATTTACAGTTGCATTTTGGGTGAAGGTTTCAAATATGACAGCTAAGAATGCAGTCTTTCATCAAGGTGTGGGACCTGGTGCTACTTATACCGATCCTGTGCCCAGACAAAGTTGGTTTAGACTTGATACCAGTGGTAAAACTGTTGTTTTCTGTGTAGAATACAAGGGAAAAGCAGGAAACTGGGCTGAATATGAAGGTAAACGAATGGATGACGGTGAGTGGCATCACTATGTATGTATTTATAAGAAAGTGGATGGAAAAAGAGATAGTTATTTGTATATAGATGGGCAGAAAGTTATTGAAAAGAAAGGGGTTGTTGACAAGGTGGTAGATAATTGGCCATACTATATTGGTTGTAACTATCGATTTACTAATGGAGAATTTGCACCTGAGAACTTCTTGAATGGTTATCTGGATGATTTTATTTTGTATAACAGAATATTGTCAGAAGAAGAAATACAAGATTTATACAATAACTAAAAACTAATTGTGGAACTTCTCTTTTAATCAGTAAAAGAGAAGTTCCACATTCAATTAATATCAGAATATGAAAAAACTTTTTCTATTGATTTTCATGCTTGTAAATTGCATTGGTTTATATGCACAACAGGTAATGGAGACAAGTGAAGCATACAAGAAGGCGGATGAATTATTAAAGAAGCTGACAATTGAGGAAAAAGCGCTCATGGTCAGGGGCTATAATAAGTTTTTTATCAAAGGTTTTGAAGAAAAAGGAATACTTCCTGTTTATTTGTCGGATGCGACACAAGGGGTTAATATCCGGAATAATTTGCCTGATCCTAACGTTGTAAAGCAACTGGAACGTTCAACAGCTTTTCCTTCTCCCATTTTGCTAGCCTCAACATTTTCACCGGAGTTATCTTACCAATATGCTAAAGCTATTGGAGAAGAATGTAGAGCTGGAGGAATTGAGGTTTTGTTAGGTCCCGGATTAAATATCTATCGACAGTCTCAATGTGCCAGAAATTTTGAATATTTTGGAGAAGATCCCTATTTGGTATCTCAAATGGTCAGTCAATATGTGACCGGACTTCAAAGTACGGGTACAGCGGCATGTTTAAAGCATTTCTACGGGAATAATACTGAATTTTATCGTAAACGGAGTAATTCCATTATCGGAGAACGTGCTATGAATGAAATCTATTTGCCGGGTTTTAAAGCTGGGATAGATGCAGGAGCTATGTCTGTAATGACTTCTTATAATCAGATCGATGGCGAATGGGCAGGACAAAGTTCGTATGTAATAAAGAAGATTCTTAGAGAAAAGCTGGGATTTAAATGGTTGGTTATGAGTGACTGGAATTCTGTGTGGGATTTGGAAAAGGTTATTAAATCAGGTCAAAATCTGGAAATGCCGGGTTCATATAATTTTGGAGTATCAGTATTGGATTTATATCATGAAAAGAAAATAACAGAGAAGGATTTAGACGATATGATACGGCCCACTTTGGCTACTTGTGTTGCCATGGGATTTTATAGCAGGCCTAAGTATGACACGACTTTGTTAAGTAAATATCCTGAACATGAGCAGACTGCGAGGCGAGTTGCAGAAGAAGGTGTGGTATTACTTAAAAACAGGAATGAAATTTTACCGCTTGATCCTACAAAAAATAGAAAAATATTATTAACCGGTAAATTTGTATATGAAATACCTCGTGGCTATGGTGCGGCAGAAGTGATAGGGTATAATAATGTAAGTCTGATTGATGCTTTGCAGAAAGTCTTTGGGCGAACTGTATATTATATTGAAAAGCCTACTGTGGCAGAGATAAAAGAGGCTGATGTTGTTTTATTGAGTATGGGTACACGGGATAAAGAAGCCGTAGAACGTCCGTTTGCTTTACCTAGGGAAGACGAATCATTTATGCGCTATATCACTAAAAATAATCCTAACACTATTGCTATTATCAATACTGGGTCTGCGATTGATATGTCAGCATGGAACGAACAATTAGCAGCTTTGATTTATGGTTGGTATGGAGGACAATCTGGATTTGAAGCACTTACTGATATTATTATCGGAAAAGTAAATCCATCAGGAAAATTACCGATGACTATAGAAAGGTCATTTAAAGATTCACCGGCATGGGGATATTTGCCACAAGGGGCATCACTCTATAATGAGCTTAAAAATGAGCATCTTATTAATGTGTATGATGTTAATTATAAGGAAGATGTATTAGTTGGATATAGGTGGTATGATACAAAGAAGATAGAACCGCTTTATCCTTTTGGATATGGACTATCCTATACAACATTTGCTTTGACAAAACCACGATTATCATCTAACAAGATGAATGATAAACAGACTATAAAATGTTCTGTTACTCTTACGAATACAGGTAAGTGTGAAGGAGCTGAGGTGGTACAATTATATATCAAAGAGAACCAGCCAAGTGTATTACGTCCCGAAAAAGAACTAAAAAGATTTGAGAAAGTATCCTTGAAACCTGGGGAAAATCGAATCCTTGAGTTTATAATAACTTCCAAGGATTTAGCTTTTTGGGATGATCAGACACATAGTTGGAAAACAAATACTGGACAATATACAATTTTTCTAGGAACATCCTCCAGGCATATAAATCAAACTCTTTCTTTTATAAAAGAATAGGAATACTTTTAGGGCTACTTTGTGGATGCCGATGATAGAATTTGCCTTTAAGCATAAGTTAATAAAACTACAGTCTGATAATGATTTAGATTGTAGTTTTTTTGATAATATCTCATTCATTTATTATTTAATGGTGGAATTGTCTTATTTATTTGGCCAATTCTGTATATTTGCAGACATATATTACAATATCATGAAAATTATATTTATTAATGCACTTCGTATCCTGATGATTCTCGTGATTATTATTTCATGTGGAGTTGCCTATGTAGTATACGAAGATACATTAGCTGCCTGGTGGATACCTGTTGGAGTGGCACTTATAATAGTGATAGCAACAATTCCTTTCTATAAAGGATGGATTTGGCTGACAACAATGGATAATAAAGTAATTAATTGTTGTTGCCATTTGGTTTGTGTCGGTGCTATCAGTTGTGTATTGTTTCTTGGGGGGAATTACTGGTTTGCCGATTCTGCTTCCACGCATGAAGAGAAAGTCATGGTACAGAAAAAATATGTGGAAACACACAAGAAAACCCGTAGAGTCGGCAGACACCGTTATGTGTCGGATGGTGTTCGTAAAGAATATTATTTGCAGGTAGCTTTTGAAAATGGGAATGTAGAAACATTGCATGTATCTCCTTCTACTTATAATAAGACAAAGACAGGTCGGCCGAAGATTCTGACTTTGCAAAAGGGCTTATTTGGGTTGCCTGTAATTACCAAAGGACTTTAATGAAAGTCACACCACCTTTAGAATGGGTTATATATCCTTTAAAAGCGATATTCTTCTTTTCTTTTATTTTTCATCTTGCTAATTTTGCATTTAGTCTACAAATGGGACGCGTTCGTCTCATTTGAAAAATTAGTGCTGATCTCTGCCTTATCTTCGTGACGAAATTAAAACGGAATAAAATCATGAAGATGAATAAAACTAGATTATTAGAGAAAATATCTATTCAGTCGGGCGTCTCTTTAGATGAGTGTGGGACAGTGCTCAAAACTTTTGAAAAAGTTCTAAGTGAAGAACTTTCCCGGAAAATATATCGTTATGGCGGATGGATCCTATTATTGACCGCTTTATTTGTGTCTGTAACAGTATTCAGCCAGACAACAGGACGGAAAGGACGTCCGGTGCAGACCATCCGTGGGATTGTTATAGATGGAGACTCGAAGTTTCCGATACCGTATGCAACAGTAAAGCTATCTGAAAAAGAGGGGGCGGGTACGATAACAGACAGTCTTGGTCGTTTCAGTATACCGCAGGTTCCTGTCGGCCGACATACCGTAGAAGCTGCGTTTATGGGATATGAACCGGGCATTTTCAGAGAAATACTGGTGACCTCCGCCAAGGAAATATATTTGGAAATACCTTTGAAAGAAAGCGTGAACGAATTAAACGAAGTGATAATTCGTGCGCGGACGAACAAGGAAGAAGCAATGAATAAGATGGCTACTACCGGAGCACGTATGTTGAGTGTAGAAGAAGCGAGCCGTTATGCAGGTGGATTTGATGATCCCGCACGTTTGGTTTCTGCTTTCGCCGGAGTGGCTCCCAGCGTTTCTTCCAATGGAATTTCTATTCATGGCAATGCCCCACATCTGTTGCAATGGAGACTGGAGGATGTCGAAATTCCTAATCCGAATCACTTTGCAGACATCGCTACATTGGGTGGAGGAATCCTTTCCTCTCTAAGTTCACAAGTGCTTGGAAACTCTGATTTTTTCACAGGAGCATTTCCTGCCGAATATGGAAATGCCGTATCCGGAGTCTTTGACATGAAATTGCGTAACGGCAACAACCAAAAGAACGAAAATACCATTCAGGTGGGAATTATGGGAATCGACGTCGCTTCCGAAGGCCCTTTGAGCAAGAAACATAAAGCATCGTATATTTTCAATTACCGTTATTCTACAACCGGACTTCTGAATCTTGAAGGAGGAACGATGGATTATCAGGACCTGAACCTCAAACTCAACTTTCCGACACGGAAAGCCGGAACGTTCTCTGTTTGGGGAACGAGCCTGATTGATAAGTTCACTAGTGATTTTGAAAAGAACACAGAGAAATGGGATTATTGGGGCGACCGCAGTGAATCAAGAGACAAGCAATATATGGCAGCCGGAGGTGTCAGCCATCGTTATTTCTTTAATAATGACGCATCATTGAAGACCACGATAGCCGCTACCTATTCGCAACTCGACGGAGGAGCAACCTTGTTCAACCATTCGATGGAGTCTACTCCTTATATGGATCTTGATTCAAAATATACCAACCTGATATTTACCACTACCTTTAATCGTAAATTAAGTAACCGTTTTACGAACAAGACAGGATTCACTTATACCAATATGTTCTACAAAATGGATCTTTCCATTGCTCCTTATGAAGCCGAACCACTGGAAATTGTATCTCAAGGAAAAGGTAATACAAGTCTGATTTCAGCCTACAATAGTTCATCGGTGGGATTAACAGAGCGTTGGACCCTTAATGCCGGAATCTATGGACAGCTTCTGACTCTGAACAATAAATGGTCTGTAGAACCACGGGTTGGCCTGAAGTGGCAAGCTACTCCAAAAGCAACCTTTGCGTTGGCTTATGGAATGTACAGTCGCATGGAAAAGATGGATGTATATTTTGTTAAAACGAAAAGTACAGGCGATCAATCCGTCAATAAAGATCTTGATTTTACAAAAGCACAGCACATTATGTTATCATTCGGTTACAAGATTTCTGATCGCATGAATCTGAAGATAGAACCATATATCCAGTTTTTGCATGATGTCCCAGTAATGGCGGATAGTTCTTACTCCGTACTTAACCGTTCTGATTTTTATGTGGAAGATGCGTTGGTCAATAAAGGAAGAGGACGCAATGTGGGAATAGACATTACCTTCGAACGTTTTTTGGAGAAAGGACTTTATTATATGATTTCGGGTTCCTGGTTTGATTCCCGTTACCGGGGTGGGGACGGTGTGTGGTATAACACGAAGTTTAACCGTAATTATGTGATAAACGGACTCATCGGTAAAGAATGGATGTTGGGAAGAAATAAACAGAATATACTTAGTGTCAACCTGAAACTAACCTTGCAAGGTGGTGATCGATATTCTCCGATTGACTTGGAGGCAACGATGAATCATCCGGATAAAGAAGTGCAATATGACGAAACGAAAGCTTTCTCAAAACAATATTCTCCTATGTTGATTGGTAATTATACTGTCAGTTATCGTATCAACAAGAGAAAAGTATCACATGAATTTGCAGTGAAAGGACTTAACTTTACGGGTGCTAAAGAACATTACGGTCATGAATATAATGTGAAAACTGGAAAAATAGATGTCAGCGACAATTCTACGATATTGACGAATGTGAGTTATAAACTTGAATTTTAGAGATACGGTATAGAGTCTAACCGGAAAAATGTTTTATCTTCGTCCCCAATAAAGCGTATGACAACTGAAACACTTGCAACAGGTAGTGAATCTACCTTTTTATATCGATTTCTCGTTAGTCCGGACTTACGATGGATGCGGTATTTGGTACTTATCCTGGTGCTGGGGACGATCTCTTTCAATTAGGTCTTTATTATCTTTTTGGATTATAAGGATATATTGGGCGGATGGATTTACACATTTACCTTTCTTTACCTGCTCACTTATGTAGCGGTTATCTACTTGAATCTTTTCCAACTCTTTCCGAAATATTTGTTGAAGAGACATTATCTGACTTATTTGTCATTGCTTTCTACTGCGATGATCGTAGCTCTGTTGATACAGATGTCAATAGAATACATGGCATATTCCTATTGGCCGGAACTCCATGCGCGAGGTTCTTATTTTTCGATGCACATGGTAGTGGACTATATTTCTTCTTTTATGTTATCTACGCTGTGTATGATAGGAGGTACGATGACAGTTCTTCTGAAAGAGTGGATGATTAACAACCGGCGTGTTTCACAAATGGAGAAAGCCCATGTCGTTTCTGAAGTGGAACGGTTAAAAGAACAGATCAGCCCTGAACTTCTTTTTAAAATATTGCATCAATCGGGAGAATTAACGTTGAGTGAGCCGGAAACAGCCTCAAAGATGTTGATGAAGTTAAGCCAACTTCTCCGCTATCAGTTGTATGATTGCAATAGGGCCAAAGTCTTGCTTAGTAGCGAAATTACATTTCTTACTAATTACCTGACATTGGAACAGACCTCCCGACCACAATTTTACTATGAATTTACTTCCGAAGGCGAAGTGAACAGAATGTTGGTACCACCTTTGCTTTTCATCCCTTTTGTACAATATATAGTCAAAGCAATAGACGAGCAACAGATACAGCCTCCTGTTTCATTGAAAACTCATTTGAAAGCGGAAAAGGGTACGATTATTTTCGCTTGCGCTTGTCCTGAAGTAAATCTCTTGTCGTCCGATAAAGGGCTGGAAAGAATCAGACAAAGATTGGATATTTTGTATGGAAGCCGTTACAGATTATCATTGGCTGTCGGCAGTATATGGCTGGAACTGAAAGGAGGTGAGTCATGAGTATGGATACCAATCATGGTAATGACTTCAATAAAAATACCACTGACAGAAACATGAATGATAAAAGTGTCACTGCATTTCTATTGAGTCCCCGTTATCGGATATACAGGCATTTGCTGCTGCAATTGGTTGTTGTTTTGATAACAATCAACGTCCTTTGGTATGAGCCTTTACAAACAGTCTCCTTTGGGAGGCGACTGGGCGGATGTCTGGCATATTTTGCTTCTATGAATATGGTGATATATATAAACCTGTATGTATTGGTTCCTTATTTCCTGTTGAAGAATCGTTGGGGTAGTTATGTGTTGATGGCAGTCATTACAAATATAGCAGTCATTACTTTTCTTTCAGTTACCCAAGGTTTGCTTTTTGAAGTGATTCTGCCCGGAAAAGATCCCAATGGCTTTGCCACTTTTATCAATGCTTTTTCGGGCATACTGACCATCGGCTTTGTCATGGCAGGCTCTGCGGCTATTTCATTGTTCATGCATTGGCTACGCTACAACCTGCGTATTGATGAACTGGAATCCACGACTTTACAGTCGGAACTGAAGTTTCTTAAAAATCAGATTAATCCGCATTTTCTTTTTAATATGCTGAATAATGCCAATGTCCTGATAAAGAGAAATCCGGAAGAAGCATCCAAAGTACTTTTCAAATTAGAGGATTTATTGCGCTATCAGATAAATGACAGTTCGCGAGAAAGAGTCTCGTTAGCATCGGATATCCGTTTCTTAAATGATTATCTGAATCTGGAAAAGATCCGTCGTGATAATTTTCAGTTTACGATGGAGGAACATGGAGAGACAGATTCCATTTGGATTCAGCCGTTATTGTTTATTCCTTTTGTGGAGAATGCGGTAAAGCATAGTTTTGACAGCGAGCATCCTTCGTATGTGCACGTTTCGTTTAAGGTTGATAATGATAGATTAGAGTTTCGATGCGAGAATTCCACACCGGAAGTTGCCATTAGTAAAGGTAAAGTCGGAGGGATAGGACTCGTGAATATTCAACGCAGATTGGGGCTGTTGTATCCCGGTCGGTATGAGCTGAAGCAGATAGAGAATGAAAATAAGTATACTGTAATTTTAAGTATAACATTATGAATTGTATTATTGTAGACGATGAACCATTGGCACGTGAAGCCATGAAGCTATTGATAGAAGAATCGAGTAACCTTCAATTAATCGGGAGTTTTAATAGTGCGTCCACTGCTTCCGATTTCATGGAGCAACATGTGACTGATTTGGTTTTTCTTGACATTCAGATGCCAGGGATTACAGGAATTGAGTTTGCACGTACGATTTCAAAGAAAACACTGGTTATTTTCACTACAGCCTATACAGAGTATGCACTGGACAGTTACGAAGTGGATGCGATAGATTATTTGATTAAGCCTGTTGAAGCGGAGCGTTTTCAAAAAGCTGTGGATAAGGCTTTGTCTTACCATTCTTTGTTACTGAAAGAAGAGAAAGAAGCCATAGAAACGGTGGTTACTGCCGACTATTTTTTTGTGAAAGCAGAACGCCGGTATTTCAAAGTCAACTTCTCCGATATTCTCTTCATTGAAGGATTGAAAGATTACGTTATAATCCAACTTAGCGATCAACGTATTATCACCCGTATGAGTTTGAAAGCCATATTCGATTTGTTACCCAAATCAACTTTTCTGCGGGTGAATAAGTCATATATTGTCAATACCGGTCACATCGAATCATTTGACAATAATGATATATTCATAAAATCGTATGAAATAGCTATCGGTAATAGTTACCGCGACGATTTCTTTGAGGGGTTTGTGATGAAACAAAGAGTGTGAGATCGTGATGTAGTATTATTCAATGTTTCTGCATTTTTTCAATTTGAAATATAAATAAGAAGATAAAGTGAAGTGCGAATATATGCAAATATGTTTGTTCTTATCATTTGGCATATATAAACAGCCCTCTATCCATCTTCTAAAGACGAATAGAGGGCAGTTGTCATGACGAGAAAAAAGTCGAAGTCTATTGCTTTGCTTCGTTATTTTGTTTCAGAAGAAATTCATCAATTGCTTTTTTAAGCTGGTCTTTAGGCATAGCTCCCTGCATGATTCTCGGTTCCTCTTTCATCGGAATCATCAATAGGGTAGGGATGCTGCGGATACCGAATGCCGCTGCCAGATCTTGTTCTTTGTCCACATCAATCTGATAGATGTCTACTTTGCCACTATATTCTTTGCTAAGTTCTTCCAGAATCGGGTGCATCACTTTGCAGGGACCGCACCAGGTAGCATAGAAATCTACGATGGCAGGACGGCTGCCTTCAAACTTCCAATCGTTCGGATTGGCTTCATAGTTATATACCTTCTTTAAAAAATCTGCTTTATTTAATGCTACTACTTCCATTTTATTGTCCTCCTTTGTTGGTTCATTGCTTTTTTTATTTTCTCCGCTGTTTCCCGCGCAAGCTGTGGCTGCCAGTGTCAAGACGAAGACACTTAATAAGCTTTTTATCCGTTTCATATATTATTTTTCTTTTTGTTTTTATCTGATGCAAAGATAGACGATATAAAGGGACCATAAAATAGCAATTTGACAGAAACTCTTGGCAAAACTTCCCTCGGATAGTTATTGAACACTAAAATTTGTCTATTAATCTTTGGAAGATATAAAAATAAGCACTACTTTTGCCGCGATAAAATGAGTATTCACCCTTTAAAATTGATGGAAAGGGTATTAATTATGTTGGAGTTATAATATTTTCAAATTAGGACTAAGTTGTCTCGTCGGGAGGATGAGGCTTTGCAACTTATTATTTTTTATATTGAACTGATGGTTCTTACATTGACCGCAATTCTACTAACAGGCGGCAATGGTTGATTAGTCCTGCAATCACATTTATTATTTTTTAAATTAATCACTTCAATGCGGTGGGAGGGTATTTTATATCCGTATCCTAAGCATTGGTATCACGTGTATTGCATCGTCGTTTGCCGGTGAGGCTGACAGGGAATGCTGTATGCGAATGAAAAAAGAGTATGGGAATACGATTAAAAGATTTAAGTAAACTGGGATACCGGGATAATGTTGCCCGCAGTCTGGTGGTGGATATTGTGAGCAAACATTGCAAATATAACACGAAAGAACAGATTGAAATGACATTGAGCGATATACTCGAGCATCCCGAATCTTACAAAAACAATGAAATATGGAATAAGCTGGCCGAACGCCTTTCGCCGACTATAATAGCGAAAGAGTTTATAGCTTATGATTTACTGGATGAGCCGTTGATGTATAAAACCTATGGAGGTAAATTTATCGAGACGCTTGCCAAACAACAGATGAACCTGGCTATGCGCTTGCCCGTAACAGTGGGTGGAGCATTGATGCCTGACGCTCATGCCGGATACGGGTTGCCTATCGGTGGAGTGCTTGCTACGGATAATGCGGTGATTCCGTATGCCGTAGGAGTTGATATCGGCTGCCGGATGAGTCTGACAGTATTCGATGCCGGAGCAGATTTTCTGAAACGGTATGCCTATCAGATGAAAGAAGCCTTGAAAGACTTCACCCATTTCGGTATGGATGGCGGATTGGGTTTTGAGCAGGAACATGAAGTGTTGGATAGGGAGGAATTCCGTCTGACGTCTTTATTGAGGGACTTGCATGGAAAGGCCGTCCGTCAACTGGGGAGTTCCGGTGGTGGCAATCATTTTGTAGAGTTCGGCGAGATCACTTTGCAAGAAAAAAACGTATTGAATCTTCCGGAAGGAAGTTACTTGGCGTTGCTGTCACATTCCGGTTCACGAGGGTTGGGGGCTGCTATTGCAAAACATTACAGTCTGCTGGCACGTGAAGTGTGCAGGCTTCCCCGTGAAGCACAACATTTTGCCTGGCTGGATTTGAATACTGAAGAGGGGCAGGAGTATTGGATGAGTATGAATCTGGCGGGTGATTATGCCCGTGCCTGTCATGAACGGATTCATTTGAATTTGGCGAAAGCCTTAGGGTTGAAGCCTCTCGCTAATGTCAATAATCATCATAACTTCGCTTGGAAAGAGGAAATAACACCGGGACGTATGGCAATCGTCCATCGTAAAGGAGCCACTCCGGCGCAAAAGGGACAAGCGGGATTGATTCCCGGAAGTATGGTCACCCCGGGTTATCTGGTTTGTGGCAAAGGGGTGGAAGAAGCGTTGAATTCGGCTTCTCATGGAGCCGGCAGGGCAATGTCCCGCCAAAAGGCAAAAGATAGTTTTACGCAATCGGCTTTGAAGAAGTTGCTGTCGCAAGCAGGAGTAACTTTGATTGGTGGGAGTGTGGAAGAAATGCCGTTGGCATACAAGGACATTGACAGAGTGATGTATACGCAGGAGACGCTGGTGGAAGTGCAGGGTAAATTTATGCCTCGCATTGTACGAATGAATAAGGAATGACGCAATGAAAGAAAAAGTCTATTTACAGATTACTTCCGGCAGAGGACCTGCGGAATGTTGCCGGGTAGTGGCTTTAGTGCTCGAAAGAATCGTGAAACAAGCACAAGCGAGAGGTTTGAAAGTGGAAATGATAGAGCGGGAGGTAGGACCGGTGAACCGTACTTTGCTTTCGGCTGTCATTTCCCTTCAAGGGGCAGCCTGTGATGAAGTGGTGGATGAATGGGAAGGAACGGTGCTATGGATAGCTCAAAGTCCGTATCGCATTTATCATAAGCGGAAAAACTGGTTTGTCGGTGTTCATTCGTTTGTTTTGTCCGAGAGTCAGGAGGTTACGGAACATGATTTCCGTTATGAAACCTTGCGTGCTTCCGGACCTGGCGGACAACACGTCAACAAGACAGAATCGGCAGTACGTGCGGTGCATATTCCTACGGGAATGAGTGTGGTAGCTTCCGACCAACGCTCGCAATGGCAGAACAAGAAACTGGCAACAGAACGTTTATTGGTGAAACTCTCGTCCTGGACGATGGAACAAGCCATGATTCAGGCACAGGAAAACTGGGTCAGTCACAATCATCTTCAGCGGGGGAATCCGGTGAAGGTGATTCAGGAATCACTCGTTTAGCTGTGCAAAAAAGAATGAGTATTTAATTAAAAAGAAGAAGAAAATGATATCAGAGAAATATGGTCGTACCTATCACTATCCGTTCTCTCCCGGAACGACTAGTGATGACCGGATTAATCATACGTATTGGGAAGATATCCAACGGATTAAGACATTGGTTCATACCGAGAAGTTGGATGGAGAGAATAATTGTTTAAGTCAGTGGGGTGTCTTTGCCCGTTCGCATGCGGCTCCCACCACTTCGCCCTGGACGAGGCAACTGCGGGAACGTTGGGAATTGATAAAGAATGATTTGGGTGATATAGAAATCTTTGGAGAAAATCTATACGCCATACATTCTATTGAATATCAGCGATTAGAAACGCATTTTTATATCTTTGCAGTTCGTTGCATGGATCAATGGTTGTCATGGGAAGAAGTGAAGTTTTATGCAGCTTTATTTGACTTGCCTACGGTTCCGGAGTTGAAGATAGAACCTGTTTCCGGTTTAACGCCGGAACTTTTAAAACAGGAAATCATCGATATGTCACAAGACCCGTCTGTTTTCGGTTCATGTGATCCGTGGACGAAAGAGGCTTGTACTCGTGAAGGAGTAGTCAGCCGCAATATCGAGGAATATCCGGTAAGCGAATTTGCGCATCATGTGTTTAAATATGTGCGAAAAGGACACGTCAAAACAGATGAGCATTGGACGCGTAATTGGAAACGTGCCCCGCTTGTCTGGGAATTGAGTAATGAAAAGGAGAATAATGATGAATTGGAAATTGATAGAAGATAAATCATGGTGCTCACTCGAACAGCAGTTCGAGTGGGTACGCGAAATGAATGTAGTCCCGCAGGATACTCGTCATCACGCGGAGGGAAGTGTGGCCGAGCATACCCGTATGGTGTTGGAAGCATTGCAGCAGTCTTCTGCTTATCATACTCTCCCCACCTTGGAGAAAGAAATTATTTGGACATCTGCATTGTTGCATGATGTTGAAAAGCGTTCGACTTCCGTGGATGAAGGAGAGGGACGGGTATCTGCTAAAGGGCACGCCAGAAAGGGAGAGTATACTGCCCGTACTGTTTTATACCGGGATTGTCCTGCTCCGTTCCATATCCGAGAACAGATTGCGTCTTTAGTCCGGTATCACGGATTGCCTGTTTGGCTGATGGAGAAACCGGATTCTGTAAAGAAACTCTGTGAAGCTTCTTTACGGGTAGATACCTCATTGTTGAAGATGTTGGCCGACGCTGATATCAGAGGACGTATTTGTGAAGATAAGAATGGGCTGTTGGAAGCTGTGGAACTGTTTGAGATTTTCTGTCGCGAACAAGATTGTTGGAGTAAACCGAGAGAGTTTGCCACAGATTGTGCACGCTTTCATTACTTCCATGCAGAAGACAGTTATATTGATTATATCCCTCACGAACAGTTTAAATGTGAAGTGACGATGTTGTCAGGACTTCCGGGAATGGGGAAAGACTATTATATTCAGTCTGCTGGTATGGATATGCCGGTGGTGAGTTTGGATGCCATTCGTCGAAAGTACAAATTGAGTCCCACGGATAAGTCGGCGAATGGACGGGTAGTGCAAATGGCGAAGGAAGAGGCTAGGACGTATCTTCGCAAAGGACAGGATTTTGTTTGGAATGCTACTAACATAACCCGTCAGATGCGTGCCCAACTGATTGATTTGTTTGTTGATTATGGTGCAAAAGTGAAGATAGTCTATCTGGAACAGCCCTATCACACTTGGCGTCAACAAAATAAAAGCAGGGAATATGCACTTCCTGAATCTGTTTTGGATAAGATGTTGGATAAACTGGAGGTTCCACTGCTGACAGAAGCGCATGAAGTGATATATCATGTGGTATAAGTAACTTGCAGAACCTATGCAGATAATGACTTGTTCATATAGGTAAACACTTTGTTTCAACGCTTGAAACATTTTGTTTCCCGGTGCGAAACACTTTGTTTCAAGGCTTGAAACACTTTGTTTCCTACGGTGAAACACTTTGTCCCAAGTAGTGAAACAAAGTGGAACTGCCGTCAAACCGGAAATTCTCCAGTGAGTAATGACAAGACGCTTACCGAGACAGGGTGAGGGTAAAAAGTTACCCTCACCCTACTCTCACCCTTACCCTCACACCTGTAACCATGATGAATAAGCCGTTTGAGCTAATAGTGAGAGGGTGTGAGGGTAAAGACATCGTAAACTTACTAGAGATATCTGTGGGTAATTAACTGAAAATATAAACAATAATTCCGGTAATCGCCACATATACTAACGCATAAGGAATAGCCGCTTTCAGTATTTCCCCTTCTTTTCCCTGTTGGTTTCCCGCAGAAGTAGCAATAGCAATACTTTGTGGAGAGATAATCTTACCACCTGTAGCACCTACTGTATTTGCGGCAGACAGCCAATCCGGGCTGACATGAATTTGCCCTGCAACACTTGCTTGCAACTTTCCGAAAAGGATATTGGAAGAGGTGTCGCTTCCGGTGATAAACGTTCCCAGACAACCGATGACCGGAGCAAACAGCGGGTATAAACTTCCCGTAGCCGTAGCCAGTGCCGTGGCAATCACAGCAATCATTCCGGCACTATCCATAATCGTGGATAATCCCACAAGGCAGATCACTGTGATGAATGTTTTCTTTAATTGCTTCACTGTATTCCAAAGAACGATGAACAGGTCTTTTACTTTAGCCCCTTGAATCAATCCACCGATAAAAGTTCCGATGAAAAGCAATACTCCGGCATGAGTCAGCCAGGAAATAGTATAATTGACGGTGGAAGCATTGATGGGCAAACTGATTCGGGTTATCCAGTTATTCTCTAATGTATGACGCAATCCCGGGAAGAGGGGACTGGTCAGGATGATTAAAAATAGAATCAGTAAATAGATGCTCCATGCATTCAGTATATCTTTTGTTTTCAGATGGCTTTTCCGTGCTTTCTCTTCTTTAGAAGCAGTCAGTTTTCCATAAAGAACAATCACGATAATCGAAAGAATACTGCCGATAATGGCCGGAGATTCAGCACCCATATACTTGGCAGCCAGATATTGGCTGACTAAAGAGACTCCGCCTACTAATAAGGCAAGAAATATATTTTTGGGAAGCGATTTAAGTTTGGAGTCAGTAAGGAAAAGCAAAACCAGCGGAATCAGGAACATCAAAATGGATAACTGCAATACGACATTCGTGCTAAGATGCAATACATCCAAATTCGTTTCTTTGGCCAGCACCAATACCGGAGTTCCGATCGCTCCGAAAGCGGTGGCTACACTATTGGCTATCAAACTTACGGTTGCCGAAAAGATAGGCTTAAATCCCAGACTGATAAGAATGGCTGCCGGAATGGCAACTGCTGTCCCGAAGCCGGCCATCGCTTCCAGTAGTCCCCCGAATCCCCAAGTCAGTAATAACACCTGAATACTTTTATCGGTAGAAATAGAAGCGAATTGCTGTTTGATAATCTCCATCTTTTCTGTTTTCAACAATACGTTATAACTGAAAATAGCCATCAGGATAATGATTAAGATAGGAGAGACGGCTTTTAACGCCCCATATAAAAAGGAGTAAAACAGATTGTCTACTGAAAAAGCGAAGCCGAAAATAGCAATCAGCATCGTCACGATCAGAGAAATGATACTACTTTTGTCACCCGGCATTTTAAAGAATGCCATTAATATAATCAACAGTAACACCGGAATAATAGCAAGGATCAAGGTCATAATTATCAGATTTAAAAAGTGGAACGTCGTTTATTATTGATATAACAAACAAACGTCCCACTTTGGTCGGTTGAATAAAAAGATTTTTCTGTTTATTTCATCTTCACGCTAAGAATTTGTTGTAATTGTTTTAAGTTGGCCAGCGCAGCTTCGTTACCTAGCTTTGCTGCCTGCTCAAATGCAGCCATGGCACGGTTAATATCCCCGTTAAGGAAATTGTAGACTCCGGTATTGTTGATGAACTCGGCAGTATTGTGGTCGGCTTTCTCCATAAACTTCACTGCTGCATTCAAGTCTTTTTGTGATAAAGCGACAGCTCCTGCATTCAGGTTGGCTACGGCATCAGTCGGATACATCCGCACGGCGATATCGAATACATTAACGAAATCCTTGCTGCCTTTCGGATAGCTGTTGGCTACTTGATACATTTCATTCAAACTAAGATATTTCGGATTTTCCCGGATAATGATGCGGCCTTGTTCAACATCGAAGTTGACAACAGTATAGGTTTTATTAAAAATGATAAGCGATAAACAGAAAAGCGGGGAAGTTTGTTGTCGCAACCAGCCAAAAAAGCTCCCTAAATAAATGGATAAAGATGTTTTAAGGCATAAATGCTAACATTTTCCACACATGAGGCGTTCATTATATAAAAGTACTTTGTGTAATCAATATGACAATGATTTCATATATTACTGTTTATTTTTACACACACACATACAACTTTAATAACTACAGCCTATGAAAGAGCTTATTAGCAACCTGGAAGAACTGAACAGGAAAGCAGAAAAAGGCGGCGGAGACGCTCGCATTGAAAAACAACATTCTGTGGGCAAACTGACCGCCCGTGAACGCATCGATTTATTATTGGAGAAAGGTTCGTTTATCGAACTGGATAAGTTGGTAACCCATCGGTGTACCGATTTCGGTATGGAAAAGCAGAAATTTGCCGGAGACGGGGTAGTGACGGGATACGGTATGATTGGCAAGCGCCTGGTTTATGTCTTTGCACAGGATTTCACCGTATTTGGTGGAGCTCTTTCGGAAACGCACGCTAAGAAAATTTGTAAAGTGATGGACATGGCTATGCAAATGGGAGCACCCATCATCGGACTGAATGACTCTGGCGGTGCACGAATTCAGGAAGGGGTACGTTCTTTGGCCGGATATGCCGAGATATTCCTGCGCAACTCTATGGCATCCGGAGTGATTCCGCAGATTAGCGCGATCATGGGCCCATGTGCCGGAGGTGCGGTTTATTCTCCTGCATTGACAGATTTTATCCTGATGGTGAAAAACTCCGGTTATATGTTTATTACAGGACCGGATGTGGTGAGAAGCGTGACACAGGAAGAAGTTACTAAAGAGGAACTCGGCGGAGTAGGCGTACACATGACAAAGTCCGGTGTAGCTCATCTTTCTGCGGAGAATGATATTGAGTGTATTAATTATATTCGTGAATTGATCTCCTATCTGCCGGGAAATAATATGGAAGAGCCTCCGTTTGTAGCTACAAACGATTCGCCGACCCGTCTGACTCCGGAACTGGCTAATTTGATTCCAACCAATCCGAATCAGCCGTATAATATAAAAGAAATGATTGAAGCAGTGGCTGATGATAATAGTTTCTTCGAACTTCAGGCAGAATATGCTGCGAATATTGTGACCGGCTATATCCGGCTGAATGGAAAAACAGTGGGAGTGGTGGCTAATCAGCCATTGGTACTTGCAGGCACGCTGGATATTAACGCATCTGTCAAAGCTGCCCGTTTTGTCCGCTTCTGCGATGCTTTCAATATCCCTTTACTGACATTGGTAGATGTGCCGGGATTCCTTCCGGGAATCGATCAGGAATATGGCGGAATTATTCGTAACGGGGCAAAATTGCTTTATGCTTATTGTGAGGCTACAGTGCCGAAAGTTACGGTTATCACCCGCAAAGCATACGGTGGCGCTTATGATGTGATGAGCTCCAAGCATATCCGCGGAGATGTCAATCTTGCTTTTCCTACTGCCGAAATAGCTGTGATGGGACCGGATGGAGCTGTGAATATTCTTTTCCGTAAGGATATAGATAAGGCCGGAAACCCCGAAGAAAAACGGAAAGAACTTCAGGATGATTATCGCGGGAAGTTTGCCAATCCTTACCGGGCGGCGGAATTGGGATATGTGGATGAAGTGATTGATCCGGCGGTAACCCGTTTGCGGTTGATTCGAAGTTTCGAGATGCTTGCCAACAAACGGCAGTCTAATCCTCCTAAGAAACATTCGAATCTTCCGCTTTAATAAGTTGAGAGTGGAGAGTTGAGAATGGAGAGTATTCATTAAAAGAATAAAAAGATTATGATAAAGAAAATATTAGTAGCCAACCGCGGTGAAATAGCGATGCGAATCTTCCGTACCTGTCGGGTGATGAATATCTCGACGGTGGCTGTTTATACCCATGTAGACCGAGGAGCTTTGCACGTGCGTTATGCGGAAGAAGCCTATTGCATCTCCGAATCGCCTGAAGATACTTCCTACCTGAAGCCGGAATTGATATTATCCATTGCCAAAAAGACCGGAGCCGCTATTCATCCGGGATATGGTTTCTTGTCGGAGAATGCGGATTTTGCCCGTCGTTGTGAAGAAGAAGGAGTGATTTTTATCGGACCGAGTGCGGACATTATTTCCAAAATGGGAATCAAGACAGAAGCCCGTAAGATTATGCGTGAAGCAGGATTACCCATTGTTCCCGGAACCGAGACACCTGTGCAGGGGATTGATGAAGTGAAGAAAGTGGCCAATGAAGTAGGTTATCCTATTATGCTGAAAGCACTTGCCGGAGGTGGAGGAAAAGGAATGCGCTTGGTACGTACGGAAGAAGAAGTGGAAACGGCTCTTCGTTTGTCGCAATCCGAAGCAGGGACTTCTTTTGGCAATGATGCGGTATATATTGAGAAATACATCGAAAATCCCCATCATATCGAAGTTCAGATCATGGGAGATAAATATGGCAATGTGGTCCATCTTTACGAACGTGAATGTTCCATTCAGCGTCGTAACCAAAAAGTGATAGAGGAAAGTCCTTCTCCTTTTGTGAAAGAAGAAACGAGAAAGAAGATGTTGAAGGTTGCTGTGGAAGCCTGTAAGAAAATAGGATATTACAGTGCCGGGACATTGGAGTTTATGATGGATAAAGACCAAAACTTCTACTTTCTCGAGATGAATACCCGTTTGCAGGTAGAACATCCTGTGACGGAGGAATGTACGGGAGTTGACCTGGTTCGGGATATGATAACAGTTGCTGCCGGAAATCCGTTGCCTTATAAACAGGATGATATTCAGTTTAGCGGAGCAGCTATCGAATGTCGTATTTATGCGGAAGATCCGGAGAATAACTTCATGCCTTCTCCCGGGGTGATTACTGTTCGTGAAGCTCCCGAAGGGCGTAATCTGCGTCTTGACAGTGCCGCTTATGCCGGATTCGAAGTCTCTCTGCATTATGACCCGATGATTGCGAAACTTTGTTGTTGGGGACGTACCCGTGCTTCTGCCATATCCAATATGGCACGTGCTTTGCGCGAGTACAAGATTTTGGGAATTAAAACAACAATTCCTTTCCATCAACGTGTATTGAAGAATGCAGCTTTCCTGAAAGGCGAATATGATACAACGTTTATTGATACGCGCTTCGATAAGGAAGACCTGAAACGCCGTCAGAATACCGATCCGACAGTGGCTGTCATTGCTGCCGCAGTGAGACACTACGAGCGGGAGAAAGAAGCGGCTTCCCGTGCCACAACGCTTCCGGTAGTAGGCGAATCACTCTGGAAGTATTATGGTAAGTTGCAGATGACTGCTAATAATTATTGATTTGACACTAAAAAATAACAGAACAGATTATGGGTACAACATTAGCTACATATTACGCCAAGCTCCAGGACATGCCGGATAGTGAATATAAGGTGGAAATACTGGAGGACGGACCAATCAAGAAGATTGCAGTCAATGGTAAGATATATGAGGTCGATTATAACATGGGTGGCGACTCTATCCATTCGATCATCATCGATCACCACTCGCATGGAGTGCAGATTTCTCCCTCTTCCAATAATTCATATACAATCATGAATAAGGGAGAGCTTTATCAGATTGAATTGCAGGGAGAAATGGAGAAGATACATAATGCCCGCACTGCTGCCGAGTCTGTGGGACGTCAGGTAGTACAGGCACCGATGCCGGGAGTAATACTGAAGACGTATGTAAAGAAAGGAGACAATGTGAAACGTGGCGATCCGCTTTGCGTATTGGTGGCAATGAAGATGGAGAATGAGATACGTTCGGTGACGGATGGAGTAGTCAAAGAGGTGTTTGTGGAAGATGGCATGAAGGTGGCATTGAACGACCGGATCATGGTAATTGAATGATTTTCAAAAAAAAACTGGTTTTTGCGTACTTATCTTCAAAAAAATATTTACTTTTGGCAGATAAGTACGCATTTATTCTGATATATCATGAACACCGAACAAAACCAAAAAGCACTATTAGAACAGCTGGAAGCGCTAAAGAAAGAAAATGAGCAGCTCAAAAAGGAGCTTTCTATTCTTAGGAATGAGAATATAAGTAATCGTCCCGTTAGTTTCAAAGAAAAATATGCTGTCAGGATTCTGGACTCTTTGCCGGATATGCTGACTGTCTTCAATCAGAACGAAGTAGGCATTGAAGTTGTTTCCAATGAAGAAACCAATCATGTCGGGATATCAAACAAAGATTTTAAGGGAATGTATATGCGGGAAATGGTTCCACCGGAAGCATATCAGAATATTCACTCCAATATGCGTCAGGCTGTCAGCACGGGAGCTGTTTCAACTGCCCATCATGAATTGGATTTTAATGGTGAACATCATCATTACGAAAATCGTATCTTTCCGTTGGATGAGGAGTATGTATTGATTATGTGTCGTGATATAACGGAGCGGGTGACCACGCAAAGGCAACTGGAGGTTTTCAAGAGTGTACTCGATAAAGTGAGTGACAGCATTCTTGCCGTATCGGAAGACGGGACATTGGTTTATGCAAATAAGCAATTTATAGAAGAATACGGAGTTACTCAACAGATGGGTACCCAAAAGATATATGATCTGCCCGTCTCTATGACAACAAAGGAGGCGTGGGAAAGACGTCTTCAGGAAATACGTGACAATGATGGCACTTTTGCTTATCGTGCTGCCTATATGCGGAAAGGTGAAGATAAAGAGCGGATGCATCAAGTATCTACATTTCTGATTCGTGAGAATAATGAAGAACTGACTTGGTTCTTTACACAGGATATTACTGATGTTATAAAGAAACAGGATGAACTTCGCGAACTAAATCTATTGCTGGATGGTATTTTGAATAATATCCCAGTCTATCTGTTTGTGAAAGACCCGGAAAATGATTTTAGGTATTTGTATTGGAACAAAGCATTTGCCGACCATTCAGGTATCTCGGCGTCTAAAGCGATCGGACATACGGACTATGAAGTATTTCCGAGTCATGGAGACGCAGAGAAATTCCGTAAGGATGATTTGGAATTACTTCAGACCCATAAGCGTATTGATATGCAAGAAACATATCTTTCCGCCAACGGGGAAGCGCGTATTGTACAGACGTTAAAGGCGCTTGTGCCGATGGAAGGACGCAAACCGTTGCTGATTGGTATCTCTTGGGATATTACTAATCTTCAGAATATTGAGCAGGAACTGATAAAGGCAAGGATTAAGGCAGAGCAATCCGACCGATTGAAAAGTGCTTTCCTTGCTAATATGAGTCATGAGATCCGGACACCCCTGAATGCAATTGTAGGATTCTCTCAATTATTGCCTGCTGCCGAAACTGCTGAAGAGAAAAAGCTCTATTCGGGTATTATCAATCAGAATTCGGATATTTTGTTGCAACTGATTAATGATATTCTGGATTTATCGAAGATAGAAGCCGGGACACTGGAATATATCAAGCGTCCAATGAATCTGGGAGAAGTTTGCCGGACAATTTATGCTGTTCATAAAGAACGTGTGAAAGAAGGGGTAACTCTTGTTTTTGATAATGAGGATGAGAATTTATTCATTGAGGGAGATCAGAACCGTATCATGCAGGTGATAACGAATTTCCTGACTAATGCGAGTAAATTTACGTATGAAGGAGAGATTCGTTTGGGTTTTGAGCGGACGGATAAAAATATTCGTGTATATGTGAAGGATACAGGAATAGGAATAGAACCGGAAAAGGTAGACCATGTCTTCGAGCGTTTTGTCAAACTGAACTCTTTTGCGCAAGGCACAGGATTAGGGCTATCTATCTGTCAGATGATTATCGAAAAGATTGGTGGAGAAATAGGGGTGACTTCTGAATTGGGTAAAGGCTCTACGTTCTATTTCACGATTCCTTATGAAGAAGCCGGAGAACTCGGCGAAATCTTTAAAATGTCAAAGACGGAATCTAAAGGAAATACTGTAAATCGTGTGCAACAGATCAAAAAGATTTTGGTAGCGGAAGATGTAGAAAGTAATTTCATCCTGCTGAAGAATCTGATCGGCAGGGAATATACATTGCTTTGGGCTAAGGATGGGGTGGAAGCCATTGAAATGTATAAGCAGTATCAACCGGACTTAATTCTGATGGATATAAAAATGCCACGCATGGATGGATTGGAAGCAACGCATATCATTCGTTCTTATTCCAAAGAGGTTCCTATTATTGCTTTGACGGCTTATGCTTTTGAAACGGATAAAGAATTGGCTTTGGAGATGGGATGCAATGATTTTGTGACTAAACCGGTTTCAAAAGAAGCATTGGAAAAAGCATTAGAGAAATTCTCTGTGTGATTGATTCGAATCTAAATATATGATGGAAGCAGTAGAATTTCAGATTTCGAATTCTACTGCTTTTTGTTTATACAGAGATAGGATAAGTTTACTATTTCTCCTCTTTTACAACTTTCCTTCTTCTTTTTCAATGGCTATTATACTCGGTCATCGTTTAGCATTCGTAAACCTTCTGCTTGGTGTAGCTGTTTGCTGGTAATACGTTTAATGCGGAAATAAAAATCAGAGTATTATGGATGAAAAAGAAAAAATTACAGAAGTGACCAAAGTCGTGGAGATGCCTGATTTGGTGTCTTATATGCAGTTGGTAATTGAACAATTGGAAAATGCCAGGAAGCGTCCGGCGGCACATACGTATACCTATGCGCTGCGATCCTTCACGTTGTTTTGGGGTGAGGGTATGCCGATACCGGTGGATAAAGTTTTCACTTCCGGCAAATTGAAGGAGTATGAGGAATGGATGAGGCGGGAAGGGAGGAAAAGGAAAGACGGAGAACCGAAAGGTTTAAGTCTGAACAGCATCTCTACCTACCTGCGGAATCTGAAAGCAGTGTACAACCGCCTTGTTGATGAAAAGCTGCTACCTTATGACTCCAAACTTTTCGATGATGTGTACACGAAAGTAGAATCACAGATCAAACGTGCCCTGGATACGGAGCAGATGAATGTGTTGCTGTATACCGATTTTGAGCAATTGCCGAAAGGGTTACAGAGTCCGTTGGTTCATTTCCGGTTGATGTTCTTGTTCCGTGGAATGCCGTTTATTGACCTCGCTCATCTTCGCAAGCAGGATGTGATAGGAAATTATATTATCTATAGCCGCCATAAAACAGGGCGTCAGATGACAGTTCGCATTCCCCAGGAAGCGGCATGGCTGATGGAAAAGTTTAAAAATACGAATCCTGGTTCCATCTACCTATTCCCGATCCTGGACGGACAAAGCAGCTATCTATCTGCACTTCGCAATTTCAACAGAAAGTTGGAGAAGATAGCAGCATTGTTGCTGCCGGACGTTAAGTTGAGTTCATACACACCACGGCATACGTGGGCTACCCTGGCATTCTACTCCGGTGTAAGTGTCGGCATTATTTGCAAGGCATTGGGGCATTCTTCTATTAAGGTAACAGAAACTTACCTGAAACCTTTTGAGAATGAACGGGTAGACGTAGCAAATGATGAACTGATAACCTCTGTTGCAAAATGTGGAAAGAAGAAAAAAGTAGCATCGAAAATACCTTGTAACAGGTTTGGACAGTGGTTGTTACTTACCAAGTAACGGATTGAAAAAGAAGTTTATTACTTACCAAGTAACGGATTTGTTACGCTGGCAAAGTTCAATATATTTTCTTATAAAACCAAACAAAAGTTATAAAATCTTCGGTTAACCATTAAATTATATCTATTTTCAAACACAATATCCCCATAACTTCATACCATATTATACTTCTGTTCGCTAACGGACACGAAACCTCTTTCCATCTTTGAACTGTCAAAAATGGACTGTACGGCTCTACACAAGAAATATAAAGTGATTTTTATCTGCCACCTGCCACGAAACGGCTGTAACTATCCGGTATAGAGTAAATTGCGCCGTTGCAGATAGCGTTGCAGATAGGTGGCAGATGCGGGTATCTGCCACCTGTCCGGAGCGTATCTTATTATCTGTATCTTCTTCTATGCCACCTTCCTTTCGGTTTCCGGCTTTGAAACTTTGGTTTCCTCGTTGGAAATTGTAGTTTCCACAGTAGGATACTGTAGTTTCCACGGTTGGATACTGGAGTTTCCATGGTAGGATACTAGAGTATCTTCATAGGGATACTGGATTCCCCATAGTAGTGGACCCGGCGTTCAACAGCTCTCCCCTGACTGTTTGCCTTATTGACACACTTCTAAACTCCTGTCGGACGCAAGTGTGGCAGATACCTGCATCTGCCACCTATCTGCCACACTATCTGCAACGCTCCAATTTGTTTTATATCAGATAGTTGCGACCGTTTTGTGGCAGATGGCAGATAAAATACACTTTTTATTTCTTGTGTAGAGAAAATAAATTCCGGAAACAGGCTTTCTGTTACTTGGTAAGTAACGGTCTAAACAAAACAATTATGGTATTAACACAACTCACACAAACAGCTATCGCCATATTAAATGACATTACTTTACAGTCCGACACGCAATCGGCGAATATCTCTTTATCGTCGGAGGTGTGGAAAGAACTATTCCGAAAACTGGAATCCGGGGGATTAGTTCGTCGGTTACCGGGTAAAGAAGAATTTGTTCTTTCCTCCTACGAGATATGCCGCTCTATTCAGAAACTATCCTTACTTGAACTTCTGGCAATTATTGATGAACCTCTCCATTTTGAACGGCAGGTTTCTGAAACATCTTATTTTCATCACGGAGAGGGAGCCAAGAAACTGGGAATCCTTACCGAGGTGGTGCGTATATTCCTATCCGAAATAAAAATATCCGACTGGTAATTCAGCAAATCTCTTTCTTATGAAATCTTTGTTCTTATGAATAAGTTAATTGTATATATCAAACGTTTTACTGTCTGTTGCGGGCTATTATTCATTTTTCTGCTTAATAGTTACGCCCAACGTGATACCATTGGAGACAAATGTAGTCAGTCGATGGTGCTCTATTTTCGTTTTGACAGGGCGATAGTGGATAAGGGATATATGGGCAACAGCGAAACGCTCCATCATTTGGATGAAGTGCTTTCGGACAGTGCGTTAACCCACCGTATCGATTCTATCCGTATCCTGTCTTTTTCTTCACCGGAAGGTGACAGGAGCTATAACGAACGCCTGACCCGGAAGCGTTCTGTTGCCGTAAAAGGCTATCTGGTGTGGAAGTACCCGCATCTCGATCAACACCGCATCCATCTCCGCCCACAGGGAGAAAACTGGCAGGAACTCCGCCGTATGATAGCGGCTGATGAGAAACTGCCTAATCGGGACAAGGTGCTGCAAATAATGGACCATACCCCTGATGTGGACCGCTGCAAGAAGTTATTGCGGCAATTAGATGGTGGAAACTCTTATCGCTATATCCGCGACCATCTGCTGCGGTATCTGCGTAATGCTGCCGTATGTATGGTGTGGCTGCAACCGGATAGGCCGGATACATTGTCGACATCTGTTACTGAAAAAGACCGGTTGGTAAAGCAGGCCGAACAGGAACAAAGACGGCAGGAACAATTGCGACAGCAAGAGCAGGAACAACAAGAGCAGGAACAGTTACATCGGCAGGAACAGTTACAAGAACAACAAGAACAGTTGCAAGAACAACAAAAACAACAGCAACAGCAGCAATCAAACGCCCCGTTACTTAAAGAAAAACGTCCGTTTTTTGCTTTAAAGACCAACCTGTTGTTCGATGCCGCCCTGATGCCCAACATAGAACTTGAAATACCGATAGGCAAACGCTGGTCAGTGAACGCCGAATATATGTTCCCGTGGTGGCTATTCGACGGTGACAAATATTCCATGCAAATCCTTATGGGAGGTCTGGAAGGCCGCTATTGGTTGGGAAGCCATAAGAAACGCGAAAATAGTGAAGTGCTGACCGGGCATTTTCTCGGACTATATGCCGGAGGTGGCAAGTATGATCTGCAATGGAAGTACAACGGCTATCAAGGTGAATTCTTCATAGCTGCGGGTATCAGCTATGGCTGGGCGACACGCATAGCCCGTAATCTGCATTTGGAACTGAATATCGGTATCGGTTTATTGCGGACCGATTACCGTCATTATCACGTCCGCGACAATTACCAGACCTTGCTTTGGCAGGAGAACGGTAAATATACCTGGTTCGGACCGACCAAAGCGAAAATCTCGTTCGTCTGGTTGCTGAACCGTAAAGTGAAAGCAGGGAAAGGAGGTGTACGATGAACAGTGAACGATTCATACCTGGTGATGAACGGACCTCACTATTATTTGTCCGGATATGCGACAGGATAAATAATGGTATATATAAAAGGCCGGACGATAGGAGATGGATGATGTTTCTATGTTTGGTACTTCTTTGCCTAGTAGTTCTTTTTACGGGTTGCGAACGTCGCGCCCTCACCTATTACGAAGTGACGGAGCTTCATATCCTTGTCGATTGGAGCCAGTCCGGCCTGGCTGCCGAAGAAGAGAACTATGGTTCGACTATCCTCTTTTATCCGCGGGACGGTGGTGCTCCACACATTTTTCAGATGGGGGAACGCACTGGGGAAACCGTACGGTTGCCGATGGGGACTTATGATGCCATCATCTTCAACCGCTCTTTCAATGACTTTAGCAATATCGCCTTCCGTGGAGACAGTTATGAAACGCTGGAAGCGTATGCCCGGAAAGTGGAAACCCGCGTGGACGAAGTGACTCGTGTGGAAACACGTACCATCATCTCCTCGCCCGACGAACTGGCCGTCGCCACCCTCGAAGGCTTCATCGTGACGGAGGATATGCTAGGTAATTATAGCCAGACCACTTACGGGAGAACTGCTGCTTCCCGCACGGTGGAAGAGGAAACGGATGAAATTTATACCCTTCGCTTTGTCCCGAAAAAGTTGACTCGCAAGGTGGCTGCCGTGCTCCATATCGAAGGATTGAACAACATACGTTCGGCAACCTGCCGTTTGAGTGGAGTGGCAGAATCTATTTTCCTTGCCACCGGAAGGACGTCTGCCAACACTGTGACGCAGGAGTTTGAACCGTCGAATCCTGAATTTTATCCCGGTTCCCCTTTCAACGGTACACTAAGCTGTCACTTTGAGGTGTTTGGTCTCAATTACGCAGACAATAACAACCTGTATCTGGAAGCATTGCTCGTGGATGGGAAAACTGAATTCACCGGCGATTGTACCAATGTGAAGATCACAGAAAATGAAGATGGGACAGGAGTTATCACACTTATCCTGAAAGCCGATGCTACCGAAAAAGTACCGGATGTGAAGCCCGAAGGAGGTTCCGACTCCGGCTTCGATGTGGATGTGGACGGATGGGGAGACGACATCCATACCGATATTCCCATCAACTGATAAATGGAACAAATACGCAATAAACTTATATATGTATAATCACTTAAAAAAACAGAGACAATGAAAAGAATGAATGTTATGCTGTCAGCGTTGGTGCTATTGCTGCTGTCAGCCTGTTCGCAGAATGAAGTGACGGAAGTCAGTCCGGACGCCCACCCGCAGGTAGGATTCGGAGTGTATACGGGAGTGCCTACCAGAGGAGTGGACATGACTACGGAAAGTATGAAGGATGATCCGACAGATCCAAACAAGTACGGCGGTTTCGGTATCATGGGGTATTTTACGGGACAGGACGACTTTGAAACCGTAAAAAACAACGTGACCCCCAGCTTCATGCACAACCAGATGGTGGAATATAAGAATGGTGCCTGGACCTATTCTCCGGTGAAATATTGGCCGAACAGGGAACATGATAAGATTTCCTTCTTTGCTTATGCGCCTTACGAGGACGACTGGCGGAACGGTACGAAAGCGGGAGTTACAGTTTCCGAAGCTACTGTTAAGGGGATTCCTTACATCAGTTTCCAGTTAAAGCCGGAAGACAAGCTCGACAGAATGGTGGACCTTGTAGTTGCCGACCAGCGTGACAAGGAATATACTTCCTCAAATGCCGGCAAAGTAAGTTTTACTTTTGAACATACTCTTTCACGTATTTCCTTCAGGGCACAGTTGGGAGCCGGAGATTTCGCAGGTATGGACGGCACGAACAGTTTCGTCTATATCACCCACATGTGGATTGTAGGTACGGACCACAGTGCTGCCGGCAGTAATCTTTCGCTGATAGATCCGGCTTCACCCGCCAATGCAAAATCTAAATTCTACACGAAAGCCAAATGGGCGGAATTGCACTGGAACTACGGTTCGGATGCTGTCATTGCCGGACCTGACTTTAGCCTCGACAAAATGCTGGACGTGGAAAACCCGGGCATCGAAATTTCGAATCCTACTACCGGACATAATGCGGCTACAAAAGGGATCAGAATTTCCAGTAGTTCGCAAGGGACGGTGGACAAGGCCATTCCTCTTTTCAAGGATAAAACTTATCTTTACCTGATTCCGGTGGGAGAGACAAGCGGTACGGACTTGGTCCAGAACAAGGGATGCGCCCAAGGAGATATCAAAATAGGTTTCCATTACGACATTGCTACCAAAGACCAATCGAATCCCGGCAAGTTTATTGTAAGCCATGCAGAAGCTTTCATCAACCTGCCTGCCGGACACATGAAGCGTAAAGAATCTTATTTGTACACGCTGAAAATCAACCTGCGTAAGATTGAAATCAGTGATGCTGTAGTTACTCCGTGGACCGACATCAAGAACGAGGTTACAGTTGAGTAATCAAGTAAGAGATGACGGTTGAGTAACCGGTTCGTCCGGGTTCCACTCAAGGACCGGGCAGAGCTACAAGGCCGGGCGGGGTTGAATGTCCCTTTCCGGTCACTATGGAACAATTGAAAAAAGAAAGTTGAAAATGAATGGAACAAGTATGATGAACGGTATGAAATTTTTTCCGGTTATTGCTTTGAGCCTGTTGTTTGCCGCAGGTTGCGCTCCGGAGGGTGACGAAGTGGAATCGCTTCCCGTACCACTTACATTCTCCACTTCGGTAAGCGCGCAGACTCGCGCAGAAGAAATCACCACGGACAACCTGACCGCTGTGGGAATATTCGCCAGCCTCACACAAGGAGGATTTAATGCAATTACCGCCACACCCAATTTCATGTACAACCAGAAGCTGGAGAAAAGCGGCGGTGCGTGGACGTACTCTCCCATGAAATATTGGCCTGACAATAAAAAGGATTGCGTCAGTTTCTTCGCTTACGCCCCATACGTGGACGAGAAAGTGACAAGCGGCAGAAACCCGACATTTTCGGGCAGTACGGCAAAAGGGTATCCGACACTTACCTACTCTGTTTCCAATTCGACGAAAGACCATAAGGACCTGCTTGCCTCCGTTCCGTTACTGGACCGGACGTATGAAAATACGGCAGGAGGCCGCATCGGGTTCACGATGAAACATGCCTTGAGCAGGGTGAAGATCAGCATTAAAAGTGAGATGGCGATTAAAATAGTTACTTTGGGCATAATCAACGTCCCGATGACGGCAACACTGACATTTAATGACAGTGGCTTCAGTTGGGGAAAGTATACGAATACGACGTCCTGCATGGCAACTCTTAGTGGCAGTGTATCGGTGCCGGCCAATGCCGCCCAGGCGAAGGATTTGGCCACATATTTTCTCTTTCCCAACAAGGCTTCCGCTATCATTTCCCTCACCTACAGGCAGGAGGGGGAATCCAGTAATGTTTCGAGACAGACCGACTTTCCCACCGACCTGGTACAAGGCGAGGGGATGAGTATCCAGCTCAATGTGAAAAAAGGCGGCCTCTCGGTGACTGCTACCGCGGATACGGAATGGGGCAATGGCGGAGAACAGGCGGTGGTAAGTGATGTTGCCATCCCCGGTTATAGAGCCGACGACCTGAAGATAGGCGATTACTATTACAGCGACGGCACCACCTCCGATGGCGGTTACCGCAAATATTACGACGGTACCACCGAACTGCTCGAAGTCACGCCCGTGTTGACAGATGCAAGCGGTACCTCACGTACCGTTGTCGGCATTGTATTCCACGTGGGAAGGCATAAAACGGATACGGACTCCTATCTTAATACGGGACTCAAGTATGGAAGGGTTCGTGGTTATGTGCTGGCATTGAAGGATGCGCCGGGTAAGTATCTATGGGAAGACAAAGGCGGGTCTCCGCAATTTCCGGTCACGGGCATATCGGCTAATGAGAGTGACTGGCAGGGATTTTATAATCAGCAACAGGCGGAAACATTCGTAGCGAAGGCTGAGGAATGGGAAGGCTGGCAGATGAACAATTTTCCCGCATTTTACGCTTGCAAGAACTACACTCCGGCAGCTCCCGCAAGGAGTAGCGGTTGGTTCCTCCCTTCTCAAGGTCAATTGAAAGCTATTGGTGAAATTGCATATACACAGAGTCTGACGAATCAGGCAAATATAGCACCCAATATTTTGAGAGCAGGAGGAGAGGACTATGATAAAGAGGGTGGCTATTACTGGTCGAGTTCCGAGACTGAGAATGGCAATCGTGATTTTGCTTACAGTTATAACGTTTATGCGGCACAACGTCCCGGATTTTTCCACACCAGAGATGTGCCAAACTATGTCAGGCCCATTCTGGCTTTTTAGCAACTAATTTATTTTTAAAGATGAAACAACATATTCCATTCCCATCCTTATTTTTCGGTCTGCTTCTTATAGGTATATGGGGCTGCACCGATGAGACGGACCTGCCTGGCGCAGGCAGTGACAACGACGGACGAGGCACCATCACCGTGAGCGTCACCGACGACGGCTATCTCGCCTCCGCGGAAGAAGATACCCCTGCTACACGTGCCCAGGAGCTAGGTTATAAAACCGTTTTCACCGCAGGCGACCAGATAGGATTGTATGTCGTGAAGAACAATGCTGTCATAACGGGTTATGACAATCTCTGCCTCACTCTGGAGGCTGACGGCACATGGACACCTCCCGCAGACGTCACTCTGACCTACGAAGGCAAGGATATAGCCCGCTACTATGCCTATTATCCCTACCAGGCGGAAATGACAGGCAAAGTGACCGCTACCGCCACCAATGCTGACGGTTTCTTCAAACCGCTGGTGGATGGCTGGACTCCCGCCACCGACCAAGGTAACTATACCAAATATACCTCACAGGACCTCATGACCGGCATGGGCACGATAAGCGGCTATGCTGACAAGAAATGGAAGCTTACCTTCAGTCTCTCGCACCGCATGACACTGGCATTTATCAAAACCTCCTGTACGATCTATGAGTTCACAAATGCCTCATTACCAAACTACATTGTCCCCCCTATGAATTTAGCATTCGACGGATTCGCTCCTTTCCTCTCGGTAGATAAAGGCCTGTACCGCTTTCTCGTAAAGCCGGGTTCCACGACATCACTCGGAGGTGGCTACACGGATGCAACAACAGGCAGAAAAAGAGGATTTACATTTACACCCACTATTCCCGATGCCGGAAATTACAAAATTTATGATGTGGATAATGCAGTGATCACATGGAAAACGCACACGCTGCAAGTAGGGGATTTCTTTATGCAGGACGGTTTGCTAGTGGCAAAAGACCAGACGTTAACCGCTGAAGAACAGGGCAAATGCATTGGTATTGTTTATCGGATAGGAACAGGCAGCGGTGATGCGGTGGAGAATTACGAAGATAAGTTGACGGCCATCCACGGTTATGTGTTGGCGTTGCAGCAGTCATCGCAAAAGTGGGGAGACGCTTCCCGCGTGTTCGGTACAGGTACCAGTGGCGGTGCTGAACTTGGATATAAGAGTACCCGGATGATTATGGCTGTTGCTGCCAGTGAATCGAAGAGTTTTCCAGCATGTTCCTACTGTGTGAATTATACACCCGCGTCTGCCGGAATTACAAGCGGCTGGTATTATCCCACAACAGGGCAGGTACGAAATTTTGCGATTAGTGCCAACAGTAATGGGATTAACACCCAATTGGGTAAAATATCGGGCGCTACAACCTTCTCGGGGACGTACTCCTCAAGTTCCGAGCCTAGTGCAAGTCAATGTTGGGGAGTGCAGGTAGGAAGCAGTTCTTATTACTATGTCGGCAAAAGTTCCAGCAGGTATGCGCGTCCGGTGCTCACCTTTTAGCCTTACACTTTCTACTTTCAGAATATAAAGTAACTCGTTATCCGTCCCAGCGGATTTATAATCCGCTGGTCTTTCGTATCAGGATTTATAATCCACCTGTCTTCTCCGAACGTTTAAAATCTTTTGTCTCTTTCGATTTAAATCGTACATTTATCCTCTCTAATCAAATTAGTATACCAATGGATACTGCGAATCGAGTTTTAGATGAATTATATTTTGTTACTTCTACCGTTGTTGATTGGATAGATATCTTTACCCGTCCTAAATACAAGCATATAATTCTGGAGTCACTAGCCTATTGTCAGGAGAAAAAAGGCTTAAGAATTTATGCCTGGGTATTAATGAGTAACCATTTGCATATGATTGTCAGTTCCGGAACAGAAGCATCTGTTTCGGATATTCTTCGAGATTTTAAAAAGTTCACTAGTAAACGTATTATGGCAGAACTCGAAACCGATCCTCAAGAAAGTCGTCGCGAATGGATGCTGGATCGTTTTCGCTTTGCCGGAGCTAATGACAAAAAAATATCTAAGTATCGTTTTTGGCAAGAAGGTAATCATCCCGAATTAATTTATTTGCATGACTTCTTTCTGCAAAAATTGAATTATATTCATAATAATCCGGTGAAGCAGGAGATTGTTGCACGGCAGGAAGATTATTTATATAGTTCGGCGGTGAGTTATGCGGGTGATAAAGGACTGCTAGAGGTGATTGTAGTTTAGGAAGGCAAGAGGTTAAGGAGCGGATTACAAATCCTGATACTCAAGCAATCGGATTGCAAATCCGATTGAATGGAGCAGATTGAACAGAGAACGGAAACCTACTTTAAATGATTTTATGGCGAACTTTCATGTAAGATGTGATGTTGTTTAGATAGAAAAATGTATCTTTGTAATGTAGTAAGTTTGATTCATTCATGCATTTAGAAAGAGTAAGAAATGAAGAGACCGGAGATTATAGAAGCTATTCGTGAAACATTAAAACGTGTTGCTCCCAATGCGCAGGTTATTTTATATGGCTCTGAGGCGCGTGGGGATGCCAGGCATGATAGTGATGTTGATTTACTCATTTTAGTGGAAGGTGATAAAATGACATTGGCTAAAGAAGAAGCTATCACATTACCTTTATATGAATTGGAATTGAAAACAGGTGTTAGTATTAGCCCGATAGTTGTTTTGAAGAAATTTTGGGAGAACCGGCCTTTTAAAACACCTTTTTATGTAAATGTGATAAACGAAGGTATTGTCTTATGAAAGAAATTCTAGATAAGGAAAGTAAGAAAGCACTGGTCGCTTATCGGATACAACGTGCTTATGAAACATTGAGAGAGGCTGAGGTTATGATACGTGAGTCATTCTATAATGCTGCTATTAACAGGCTGTATTATGCATGCTATTATGCAACTGTAGCTCTTCTTTTAAAATATGATATTCAAACGCAGACTCATAATGGGGTGAAGACGATGCTTGGTCTGCACTTTATTTCGACAGGAAAACTTCCTGTAAAAGTAGGAAAAACTTTTTCTACATTATTTGAGAAAAGGCATAGTGGAGATTATGATGACTTTGTATATTGTGACGAAGAAATGGTAAACAACTTATATCCACAAGCGGAGACTTTCATAAATAGTATTCAAGAATTAATAAGAGATAAAGAGTAGGAATCTATACAAAGAAGGTGATCCGTCCCAGTGGATTTTGAATCCGCTTGCTTCACTTATGTGTTGTTGGTTTTTAAAAGAAGAGATTATGAGCAATAAAATTTATCCTATCGGTATTCAGAATTTTGAAAGCCTTCGTCAGGATGGTTATTTTTATATTGATAAAACGGCATTGATGTATCAAATGGTAAAAACCGGGCGTTATTACTTTTTGAGTCGTCCGCGCCGTTTCGGAAAGAGTCTGCTCATTTCTACTTTAGAGGCTTACTTTCAAGGAAAAAAAGAACTGTTTACCGGCTTGGCAGTAGAAAAGTTGGAAAAGGATTGGATTAAATATCCTATATTGCATCTCGACCTGAATATCGAGAAGTATGACACTCCGGAAAGTCTGGATAAGATATTGAATGATAATCTGGAATATTGGGAAAGCCAATACGGCACCCGTCCATCCGAGACATCTTTTTCCTTGCGTTTTGCAGGTATCATTCAGCGTGCTTGTGAGAAGACCGGACAACGTGTCGTTATTCTGGTAGATGAGTATGACAAACCTATGTTACAAGCTATCGGCAATGAAGAACTTCAAAAGCAATTCCGAAATACCCTGAAGCCATTTTATGGCGCTTTGAAAACGAAGGACGGGTATATAAAGTTCGCTC
>NZ_JAHQVH010000018.1:0-104601 GCF_019052435.1 Bacteroides sp. MSK.20.12
GAAAAATATTTGTCACAACTTTTACAGAACAATAATTTTTAATGCGTCTGCCCTGTATAAAGTGATATTTATCACTGCATAAGATGACCACTTGTCTTTGCAAGGGTAAAAAACAGTAAAGATACAAAATTAATTAGCGGAAAGCAAGAGACGGTACAATAAAGCTCAATATATGATTGTAATATGATTGCAAAATAAAATTCATCTGCCAACTACCGGACATCGGTTTCTCTTTATTTATTCACATAGATTTGTTTATTTCTAAATTATTTCAGTACATTTGCCTGACCTACTTCTATTACAGAAAGGATGAAAATAGACGAAATACAGTGCATAAAAGAACTACGCAACGGCTCTTACCAGGCTTTTACCCAGATTTATGAAGCCTACGCCGACCGACTTTACAGCTTTGTTCTTAAACAACTAAAAAATCGTTCCCTGGCACAAGATATTGTTCAGGATACCTTTTTACGCCTATGGGACAACCGTAGCCAACTGAATAGCTTTGGCAACCTGCAAGCCTTTATTTTCACTATTGCCAAACATCAGGTAATCGATTATTTCCGCAAACAAGTCAACGAACTACAATTCGAAGACTTTATGGAGTATTGCGAGAACCAAGAGAGCGATGTATCTCCAGAAGACCTATTATTGTATGATGAATTCCTGCAACAACTGAAGAAATCAAAGAATATTCTGTCACAACGGGAACGAGAGATTTATGAACTAAGCAGAGAAAAACATATTCCAGTCAAACAGATTGCCGAGCAACTGGAGCTTTCCGAGCAAACAGTAAAGAACTATCTGACTTCCGCTCTGAAGATCCTTCGCAGCGAAATAATGAAATATAATATTCTCTTTATTTTCTTCTTATAATATCGTCACTGCAACACATCACAAGGGGAAGGCAATAATATCTTCTCCCACAAAAAAGATCTCTATCTGATTTTTATGTTATAAAACACAAAGAAATCATAGTACTCTCTTATTCCATTCACGTATAACCAATAGAAACACCTATAATATGGCTACACATTTTAAAGATTTATACCGCCGATATATGGAGAAGGGACTACCTTCTTCTGACTTGAGAGAGTTCAAAAAAGAACTTGACCACATACCGGATGAAGAACTTTGGAATACCATGATAAACATGGAAAAAGATTCTGCACCGGAAATCGGGATGCCCCCCATGATGAAAAAGCAGATACGTAAGGAACTTCATCAAATCATCTGGAGAAGACGCTGGTATCAATTTGCGAAATATGCCGCTGTCATCGCTCTACTCGTCACCTCTTCCTTCGGCATATATTCCTTATTCGATACTCCAAGTTCGCAACAAATGATAACTGCCAATGTAAAACCCGGCAGCAAATCAGAGATCATATTGCCGGACGGAACAAAAGTGCAACTGAATGGTGCCACTACCATCAGATATGACGTCAATGATACAGAACAACGACTCGTACATCTATCAGGAGAAGCTTTCTTCGATGTAGCCAAAAGCCCGGACTGTCCTTTCAGAGTCATGGTAAATGACTTCCAGATCGAAGTATTGGGAACTTCTTTCAATGTGAATACATATAAGAAAGATGTTATCGAAACCTCTCTGCTTACCGGAAAAATTAAAATATCCGGCGGCTCTCTCCCGCACGAATATACGCTTACTCCCGGTGAAAAAGCAACCTACTCCAGTGTAGACAAAGCCCTCAAAATTACAAAAGCTGATGTGCATGTAGAAACAGGCTGGTGTAATGATTATCTAATTTTCGACTCCGAGCCTTTAATTGATGTTATAGAGCAAATAGAACGGTGGTATGGAGTAGAAATAGAACTAAAATATCCACAGATTGCACAAGATTTACTGTCCGGTTCTTTCCGCCATGAAAATATACAGAATGTTATCCATTCATTGAGCCTTCAGTATAAATTCAAATATGAGATACATAAAGATAAAATCATTATTTATTAACCTCAAAAGAAAGGAGCCTATGAAAGATATAATATAAGCTATTTAAAGAAAAACAACCAAAGAATCGCCCAATCCTTTGGTTGTATGAAAGTCGATAAAATTAATCCATTAAAACATGAAAAAATAGTATCAACTATGAATTACACAAAGTTAATTTTTTCCTTTAAAAAGAGGAGACATAATCTCCTTATTTTTAGAAACTTTACCATTTTGCTCACTGGAATGATTTTACTATCCACAACAGAAGCATTGGCACAAAAAGGAAATGTGTCGGTAAACATCAATAATGGTACGGTGAAAACATTCATAAAGGAGATCGAGAAACAAACCCGGTATACATTCGTTTATCGGAACAATGTCCTCAACGACCAATCGAAAGTGACCGTCAACTGTAAAAATAAGCCTCTTGATCAAGTACTGTCACAAGTATTCACTCCATTAAATGTTTCTTATTCGCTTAATAACAATACCATAGTATTAGTGAAGCAAGAAGTGCAACAACAGAAAAAAAACGAAAAGAAAACCATCAAAGGTACTGTGACAGATGGAAAAGGCGAACCGATTATCGGAGCCAATGTAATACAGGAAGGTGGCATCGGAACAATTACAGATGTTGAAGGAAATTTCACCGTCACAGCAGACCTATCCAAGCCGTTGGAAATATCCTACATCGGATACAAAAAGAAATCTATCCGCATCGGTGCTTCACCAACAATCAACATAGCGCTGGAAGAAGATGCACACGTCATGGATGAAGTTATCGTCATCGGATATGGCTCCAAAACCAAGCGGGATGTTACCTCTTCCATTGGAACTTATAAACCGGGAGAAGTCAATGTCCGCCAGGTATTAGGTGTTGACGAACTGTTGCAGGGACGCGTATCCGGAGTGAATATAACGTCAGCATCCGGTGTACCGGGAAGTAAAAATCGGGTCAGTATCCGTGGAATCGGTTCAATTACCGCAGGTAACGAACCACTATATGTAATTGACGGAGTACCTATCAACAATACGTCAGGAGATACTGGTGCTTGGGGAGCACAATCAATGAACGGTCTGAATGATTTCAATCCCTCCGACGTAGAATCTATACAGATTTTGAAGGATGCAGCTTCCGCTGCTATTTATGGCTCACGTGCAACAAATGGTGTTATCCTGATAACAACTAAAAAAGGAAGCAAGGGACAGGCCAAAGTAAACATTGACACGAATGTTAGTTTCTCCAACCTGACCAGAACAGACAAACTGGATATGACCGACACTGATCTGTTTCTGGAAGTTCTGAACGAAGCTATCGACAACTATAATCTGCAAACCAACAGTACGCAGGCACGTATTGATAACCCTGCACCGGGAAAAGCACAGACAAACTGGCTCGATCTGGTACTTCGTACGGCTGTTACCTACACGACTACCGCGTCTGTGTCAGGCGGAACAGATAAAACGAATTATTACTTGTCCGCCAATTACAAACACAACGAAGGTGTAATTATCAACAATCAGCTCAAACGTTACAATTTGAAGGTTAATCTGGACACGGAAATCAAAAAGTGGCTCAAGGTAGGAACCGCCCTGAATTTAAGTTACTCGCGTAATAACCGCGTTCCCACCGGCTATAATATAGGAACCAGTGTCATTACCCGCGCCATCGAACAACGTCCATGGGATTCCCCTTATCGTCCCGACGGAGAATATGCTGTCGGAGGACAGGAATTGGCCAACCATAACCCGATACAGGCTCTTAACGAAGAAGATGTATATATCGATAATTACCGTGCCCTCGGTTCACTCTATATGCTGTTTAACATAACGAAAGACTTGAACTTCAAAACTACACTCGGAGAGGATTTCAACTATACGGAAGAACACATTTATTACACAGCCGATCACCCCTATGGCAATAAAGTAGGAAAGCTTATTGACGGACGAAAATCTTATGCGAGTACTTTATGGGAAAACGTGCTCACTTATAAACACTCCTTTGAAGAAGATTTCTCTCTGGACGTCATGCTGGGGCATTCTATACAAAAGGATGTAACTTCCTCAGCCGCACAAACGGGTATCGGATTCCCCTCTCCTTCTTTTGACGTCAACTCTGTTGCTGCCGAATACTCGGATATAAGTACAGGACTTTCTTCATTCCTGCTCCAATCATTCTTCGGCCGTTTAAGTCTGAACTACAAGAACCGCTATTTACTAACGGGAACCATGCGTGCTGACGGTTCTTCCAAATTCATATCCAGCAATCGCTACGGATATTTCCCGTCTGTCAGCGCCGGTTGGAATTTGGGAGAAGAATCTTGGTGGAAATATCCACAAACCGATGTAAAGTTCCGCGCAAGCTGGGGTTGCACCGGTAATCAGGGAGGTATCGGCTCTTATGCTTATCAAGCATTAGCCGGTGGAGGGTACAACTATAACGGTGAGAACGGTTTAGGACTGACTACTGCAGGCAACCGCGATCTTAAATGGGAAAAAGCCCAACAAGCTGACGTCGGAGTAGACCTTTCTTTTTTCAGAGGTGCGATCACATTCACAGCAGATGCATTTATCAAAGATACCAAGGACTTGCTTTACCAAAAGCCAACTCCTGCTACATCGGGTTATACCAGCCAGGTATGTAATATCGGATCAATGCGTAATAAAGGACTCGAATTTACCTTAGGAGCCAACCTTAGCAAAGGTTCATTCTCATGGCATTCAGATTTCAATATCTCCTTTATCAGAAATAAACTGACTGCGCTTCTCGACAATAATGAGATATTGACAACCAGCTCGATGCACGCCCTTAAAGTCGGCGAACCGATAGGGTCCTTCTATATGATTAAGTGGAAAGGTATTTACCAGTCGGATGATGAAATTCCTGCCAAGATTTACGATCAGGGCGTAAGAGCAGGAGACTGTATTTACGAAGATGTGGATGGTAACGATGTCATAGACGAAAACGACAAACAGTTTGTCGGCTCGGCTAATCCAAAGTTCACCGGTGGTTTCAATAACACATTCAAGTACAAAGGCGTTGACTTGAGCCTGTTCTTTACATTTTCGTCAGGCAACAAGCTCTATGAACTGTGGACCGGAGGTTTACGAATGGGTAACGGTACATGGCCGATACTGAAATCATCTGCAGAATCCCGTTGGACGGGACCAGGCAGTACTAACGAAAATCCGCGTGCCATTTATGGTTATACGTGGAACTCAACCAAGTTTGTCAATACCCGAATGTTACACGATGCATCTTATATCCGTTGCCGTACAGCTTCTATTGGATATACCCTCCCAAAAAGTTGGATTAACCGGATACATATCGATAATCTACGCATATATTTCCAGGCAGATAACCTCTTCATATTAACGAAGTGGCCGTATCTGGATCCGGAAGTAAATGTAAGCCTCTCTGCAACCAATATGGGATATGATTATCTCTACCCATCCCAACCGCGTACGTTTACAATAGGTGTCAATCTTAAATTCTAACAGATATGAAGAATTTTATTATATCGTTATTAACAGTATTATTGGTGTTTGCCACTAGTTGCAACGAAATGGACCAATATCCGCATAATGCCGTATCCAGTGATAACCTCACCGAGGAGGATGCTCAATTACTGCTTACCGGACTCTACTTTTATATACAAAACAAACCAACAGTCAATGGTTATCTTACACAAGACATTGTCGGCGGAGATCTTGTCCGCGGCGGAGCGACAGGACTGAAAGATCCGGTATTATTGGTAAAAGACCTGGTTACCCCTGAAAGCGGTTTCGTCAGCGGACCGTGGGATGGATTTTATACTGCTCTCTACCAAGTAAATTCACTGATTGTCGCAGTTGACAGATTAGCAGCCAGCCAGTCACGAAACGAGATACTGGGAGTAGCCAGTTTCTTCCGTGGTCTGATTTATTATCACCTGGTTACCCGCTATGGAGAAGTTCCCATTCTCGAAGCTCCTTTCTCGGGAGACATCGCAGCATCTACCGAAACAGAAGGATGGAGTTTTGTAGAAAAGAATTTTCAGGTAGCAATAGATTATGCTCCTACTTTTTCCGACAAGTATTACGTCTCAAAACAAGCGGCAAAGGCTTTAATGGCAAGAACCAAACTTGCACAAGGCAAAATGACTGAAGCTGCCAAACTTGCTGAAGAAGTGATAGGTGATGCCAATTTCTCACTTGCCGACTTCGACCAGATCTTCCGTGGAAAAGCAAACCGAGAAGAAATATTCTCATTTGTCAATCTGCTCAATGAATCAAGCGTAAACTTGAGTGCTTCCCTCTATTCACGTGCTTCTGCCAATGGAGGTAGCTATACATATGCGCCGACGACAAAAGTGATGAATATGTTCGAACCGGATGATAAACGAACCGCCATATCAATTGATATGCAGGAAACAAATGAAGTCATTAATAAATATCCCGGTGGAGAGGTGACTACCGATCCGATCATTATTACCCGTTTGGGGGAAATGTACCTGATCAGTGCTGAAGCACAAGGACTTTCCAAAGGGCTTACCCGTTTGAATGAGCTTCGGAACTTTCGTGGTCTTCCTTCTGTACACCCTGCCACTGAAGAAGACTTCATAGATGCAATTCTCAATGAGAGACATACGGAACTACTGGCAGAAGGTTTCCGTTGGTTCGACCTTGTCCGCCTCAACCGCCTGGAAAGTGATCTCGGCTTTGAGCGCAAGTATAACAAATTACCTATTCCTGCCAAAGAAAGGTCTCTCAATAAACTTTTAAATCAAAATTCATATTGGGCTAACTAAAACAATGAAAATGATGAACTTATTAAAATACATGCAGATTCTGTCATTTGTATTACCAGTGGCTTTCTTAAGTTGCTCAAACGATACAATTGAAGACGTACATTATACCCCGCAAACAAAAATCGGTCAAAAACTATTAGCGGGTAGTGAAACAGTGGCACGTGTATATACCGATACCAGCTTTGTTGTTGCATTGGGAGTTACGGAAACAGATGTCCACTTTCAAAAGGCAGACAGCCGCTCTACTCATATATTTATAATCGACATTGATTTGAATGAACCAGGGGTTTCATTAGAAGTAGGTATGCCGTATGATGCGGATGTACGCAACAACTTCCAGCGGCAGACACTAACAGAAATGGCAGATTACGCCGACCGTCCGTGGCACCGGGTAGCTGCCATGATTAATGCTGATTTTTGGGATGTCAGTACAATGGATATCAGGGGGCCCATTCATCGCAATGGAGTGATCTTAAAAAACTCATTCATCTTTAAAGAAACACTTCCCCAACAAGCTTTGAGTTTTATCGCGCTGACGAAAGACAACAAAATGGTAATTGCCGACTCTGTGGAGTATCGTGGTATGCAGTACAACCTCAAAGAAGTGACCGGGAGCGGAGTTATCGTGCTACGGGATGGAGAAATATCCGGCGCGACTTATCCAGGTATCGATCCGCGTACTTGTCTTGGATATTCAGATGATGGTCATGTCTACTTCATGGTGGCTGACGGACGTGTAGAGTTCTACTCATACGGACTTACTTATCCGGAAATGGGTTCAATAATGAAAGCATTAGGATGCTCATGGGCTGTGAACCTGGATGGTGGCGGTTCTACCCAAATGCTTATACGACATCCGATAGCGGATATATTCCAAATACGGAACCGGCCTTCTGATGGACAGGAGCGACCTGTCGTAAATACGTGGATGGTAACAGTCAATGAACCTTAAAAAGCAGAAAGTATGAAGAACTCAATATTTATTTTATCTATCCTATTTTGTTGCAACTTGTTCTGTGGATGTTCGGAATCGGACGAATCCGATTCCCGACAATTTCCTCCGAAACTCATTTCCATTATTCCGAAAGCTGGATCGACAGGAGGTACCGCAATTATTTCAGGAGTTCATTTTTCTGAAACAGCAATTGATAATGAGGTATTTATTAACGGAGTACAAGCGGAAATTATCGATGCAACCCAGAATCGTTTAGTGATTGCTCTTCCCAATAATCCGGAAGGTACTTATTCAATCAAAGTTAGTGTGAAAGGGGAAGTTGTAGAAGGACTCAAATTTACTTATGCAACACCTCAAGCTCCACCTGAACTTGCTGTATTACAGGTTATGCCCTCCTCTGCCTATGCAGGAGATTTAGTGACACTGATCGGTCAGTGTTTCAGCACAGTGGTATCAGAAAATCAGGTGACAATCAACGGAGTGACTGCTGAAGTTAAAGAGGCGACTTCCAGCCAACTCAAAATTATCATTCCCGACACCGAGGAAGGCAGTTACCCTATCCGTGTGAGAATTGGTACTAAAGAAGCTGAAAGCCCCCTGTTTACTTACCTTCACACAGTGACATTAACGACCTCTTCTCTAACCCCCGCACGTGGAAAAGCCGGAGAGGAAGTGGTGATTTCAGGAGAAGGATTTGGAACAACGGTCGAAGAGAACATGGTTTCCATAAACGGAAAGCAGGCAACCGTAAAAGTTGTAACCGCAACAACGCTAACCATTATTGCTCCGGAGAATCCTTCCGGTACCTATCCAGTCAAAGTTACTGTCGCAGATAAAACGGTAGAGAATCTAAGTTTCACCTACGAAGATTTATCTTACACAGTTGCAACAGTAGCAGGTAACTCCGCAACTACCTCTACTGACGGTAAGGGAACGGCTGCCTCTTTCAAATTCCCGCAGGGACTAGCTCTCGCACCCAATGGTGACATATGGATTGCCGAAAGAGGAAATAACGTCATCAGAAAAATGGATCAGGAATATAATGTTTCAACTGTTGCCCAAAGTGGCACCGTTACATTTAATGCTCCCTGGCAAGGTGGTTTCGATCTCTCGGGTATATATTATGTAGCCAATAAAGCTTTGAATAATATTATTAAGATTACACAGGAAGGCACTTGCTCTGTGTTCTCCACCGAAACAACCTTTAAAAGTCCGATGAGCGTCACTTTTGATAGTAACGGTAATATGTATATCGCGGACCGCGATAATAAGGCAGTAAAGAAAATAACATCCGGCAGTACTGTAACTAACTACGATATGTCTTCACTCAAAGCCGGTCCCAATTGTATGGCGGTAGATAAGAAGGGAAGAATTTTTGTAGGTACCGGCGGTACTTATCAGCTGCATATGTTCGATACGGACGGTACACTAAAAACTGTATTCGGAACTGGCGTAGTACCCACTGCCGCGACTTATTCTGATGGTGAACAGAACGACCTGTCAAAAGCAACCATGGGGGCAACATTCGGCATTGCATTCGGCCCGGATGAGGTACTTTATATCACCGATTATACAATGCATACCATACGTACGCTAACACCGGATGCAGAAGGCGACTATACGAAAGGAACATTAAAAACAATAGCCGGTATTCCGGGAACGAAAGGTAAAATTGATGGTTCTGCCCTGACAGCTACATTCAATTGCCCTGCAAGCGTACTGGTTTCGGATAAAGTATATATCGCTGATGAGCAAAACCATTTGATTCGTACCATAACAGTAAATAAATAAAAGACTATGAGAAAGATATACATACTACTGCTCGCCTGCCCACTCTTATCATTGTTTGTAGCCTGCAATGATAATGACTACAAAGCGTCAGTGACAGAGCTTAGGCTGGTCCTCGTGAAACCCACCAATGTTTATTCCGGTGAAATAGCTACAATACTGGGACGTAATTTCAGCACGGTGCCGGAAGAAAATGCTGTTTTCATCAACGACCAGCAGGCAACCGTTATAGAAGCCTTCAAGGACGAACTGAAAATAATATTACCTGAAATGGCTCCGGGAAAATATTCCATCCGCGTCAAATCCCCCTCGGGTGAATTGACAGGCCTCGAGCTCAATTATCTGAAAACACCCGATCAGGAATATATCGTTCAAACAATCGTTGGACAGAAGGGAGTATTCGAAATGACAGACGGAGTCGGTACGGAAGCCACAACCAAGCTTCCCACTGGTATCGCTTTTGCTCCGGATGGCAGTTTATGGTTTACAGAACGAGGATACAACTATATACGACGTATCTCTCCGGACTTCCTGGTCACTTCACTCCTCGATGTGGCAGTAGACGGTAGCAGTGCTATCTGGCAAGGTGGATTCGATTCGAAAGGAAACTATTATTTCATCGACAAAGGAAAAGGAATGTTACGGAAAATAGAAACCGGCAGTATGTCTGTTTCAACCATAGCATCCGAAATGAAGAGTCCAATGAATGTTACATTCGATGATGAAGATAACATATATGTATCGGCACGCGACAATAAGGCGATTTATAAATTCACACCTTCAGGTACAAAAACAACTTTCGCCACTCTTAACGTATCTCCCAACTATATTGTGTTCGACAAAAACAAGAATATGATTGTTGGTACTTCTAATGGGTATGTGTTGATTCAAATCAGTCCAGATGGCACGCAAAAAACAATTGCAGGAGACGGAGTAAAAGGACAAGAGTATTATGACGGAGAACCCGGTAATCCGCTTAGTGCAAAAGTGGGTGCTACTTTCGGGGTAGCTGCCGGTTCAGATGGATGCCTGTATCTTTCGGATAACACGTACAACTGCATCCGCAAACTAACTCCTGACGCAAATGGAGACTACTCGAAAGGAACGCTGGAAACCATCGCTGGTTCTGGGAAAGCAGGTTTCTCCGACGGAAAAGGACTGAAGGCTACCTTCAACCAACCGTATGAAATCATAATTACGGAGGACTGCAAAACAATGTATGTGGCAGGCGCCGTCAATTACCTGATTCGCCGCATTACTGTCAAATAATAGCGAGCACCCGGGGCGATGCCCCGGGTGACTTTTACCATCATTAATGAATTCTATTAAGTTATGACGAAAAAACTTTTTTTCTTACTACCTATTCTGCTAACCGCATTTTCCATCAGCGCACAAACAAGGACTGATAAACTTTTGAAAAATCTACATGATAATGAATCGAAGTATATCTTTGTTATCGCTCATAGAGGAGACTGGCGCAATGCGCCGGAAAACTCCCTGCAAAGTATCGAAAAAGCAATTGCAATGAAAGTTGATATGATAGAACTTGACATACAACCGACTAAAGATGGCAACTTTATTTGTATGCACGACGAAACTCTCGACCGTACTTCTACGGGAAAGGGACCGATAAAAGATTATACGACCGAGGAACTGAAAAAGTTCGTCCTACGCAGCGGCAACGGAATCAAGACCCGCCAACCAATCCCCACACTGAAAGAAGCATTAAATGTCTGTAAAGGCCGTATTCTTGTCAATATAGACAAAGGAGGTACTTACATAAAAGAAATTATGCCTATCATCCAGGAATGTGGAATGGAGAAACAGGTCATCATCAAAGGATACTATCCTGTAGAGAAAGTGAAAAAAGAGTATGGCTCCAATGAAAGCATGCTTTATATGCCTATCGTTAATTTATGGGATAAAGAAGCAGTTGCCACTATACAAACTTTTATCAAAAACTTTACCCCAATTGCTTACGAATTATGCTTCAAAGATGATGCAAATCCGAATCTAAAAATAATAGATGAAATCGCTAAATCAGGTAGTCGGATATGGATGAATACTTTATGGGATAGTCTATGTGGCGGACATGATGATGAAAATGCTCTATTGGAAAGTAAAGATAAACATTGGGGCTGGATGTTAAAGCATAAAGCAACAATGATACAAACAGACCGTCCACAAGAACTTATTCATTATTTGGAGGAAAAAGGATTGAGAGATCTGGAACAATCTTCTCTATAAGTCATTCGAAACATCTTATTTATTAAAGAAGTAGCGAGCTTCTTGTTTTCAGGAACAACTTAACACATTTGCAAAAAAAAGGTCAATTCACCCCCATGAATTGACCTTTATTTCTTCTTATTTCTTTCCGTTATTAGTCTCTAAACTTAATTTTCAGAATCTTGCTGATAGCAGGTTTATACTTCTTTAGCATCCGGTCGAATCCCAAATCGTTCGGATGAGTTCCGTCGATGGTTCCCTCGTGATCTGTTCCCAAGAAACGGTCTTCTTTAATGAAATACAGGTTCTTTACGCCTTTTTTACGCAGTACTTCTACTTGTTCAGCGATAGCCTCATTCTGTTGCTTTACATTCTCACGGGCTTTCTGATTAAAGTTTCCCGTTTCGCGTATCAATGTCTGTATGATAATAATAGGTGTATCCGGATGTTTTTCCCGCAAGGTCATTACAAAGTCAACAGCCCGTTCGGTAATCTCTTTGGGAGAAGGATTAGGAATACAATCCAAGATAAAAGCGTCTGCATCAATATCCGCTAACATCCCGGCAACTTCTTTCTCCATTTTTCCATTGCCACTCAACCCCAAATTTATGAAATTATATCCACTGCTACGGGATAAGCGGGCCGGATAGGCCATGCCCGGACGGCTGGCAGAAGCTCCCTGCAAAATACTGGATCCGTAGACTACTATTTTCTCTTTGAACGGATTTTCTCCTTTATGTATGTGAGCATCAGAAGAAACACCTATCTCCAGACTCTTCAACTCATCGTATAAAGGCAGATATAACAAACATTCTTTCTCTTCGGTTCCCATATTATCGACAATCACTCTTTCCGTAGTCACACCACCCGGCATCCCTACTCCGGCAAATTGCCATTTCCCATCCCGTTTGATATACAAATCCAAGCCTTTCTGGGCTAGTCTGGTCAAGTTTGGCAATTGGTAATTGTCAGGAACAGTCCATTTAGCTTTTATCACCGGACTGTTCGTTGTGAAGGAAATAGCCAAACCCGCAGAGTTGGTGAATAGCTTCTTTACTGCAGGAGGCATCGTACAATACTTTGCTGTATCTACCCGATGGAAATATTCACCTTCGGTAGTCGCTTTTCCTACCAATAAAAGCTCTTGAGCCGGCATATAGGTAAAATTGCTCTTCTGCTGTCCGAATGTTGTAAGGGGAAACATTATCAGACCCAGGCAAATCCAGACATTTCGTGTTAAGTTTCTCATGGTTAGTTTAATATTAACAGTTTATTAATTGTCAGTATATCGTAGCAGTATCAAAAAGCTACTTATAAATCAGCGTTGATAAATACTCTTCTGCAAACATTTCATTGGCAACCTCCAGTAGTTGCTGTGCCGTTAACTCTTCAATACGCTTAAAAACAAGCTCGGATGATTCATATTTATGATAATGAAGGTATGTTTTCGCCATTCCCAGTGCATTATTCTCAAAGTTATCAGATGCCACTCCAATTTGTCCGATCAACTGCTTTTTCGCTGCTGCCAACTGGGAGGAAGTCATTTTCACATCACGCATCCGCTTCAGTTCCTTATAGGTCAGTTTCAAACAGGTATCCATATCATCTACATCCGTCCCGAAATAAATACAGAAAGCCCCTGTATCCGTGTAAGAGGTCAGATTGGATTCTACATTATAAACCAGTCCTCTACGCTCACGAAGGGACACATTGAGTTTACTATTCATTCCGGGACCTCCGAGGACATTGTTCAATAAATAGAGAGCCGTGCGTTTGTCGTCATACGCATTATAGCCACGGCTACCAATCATTACATGTGCCTGGTGTGTGTCTCTGGGAACCGTCAAATGTTCCGGCACATAAAGAGGCGGAGGTGTACGACGATTCTCTACTCTTACATCAGGAATATCCAAGAGGTATTTCTCTACCAGGCGAATGATTCTTTTGAAATCATATTGTCCCTGAACAAAAAACACCATATTCCCCGGTTGGTAAAACCGGCGGGTAAACGATAGAACGTCTTCCGTACGAAAACTCCGCAGCAGTTCCGGTTTACCAAGAATGTTTCTTCCCAATGGATGATTGCGGAAGATCATATCTTCAAAATCATCGAAGATCAGTTCCGACGGAGTATCCTCATACGACTGGATTTCATCAATAATGACCTCCGTTTCTTTTTCTATCTCATGCTGCGGAAAGGTTGAATGAAATACAATATCCCCCAACAGTTCAAGCGCCCGTTCCAGATGTTCTTTCAGGAAAGCGGCATAGACCACCGTTTCTTCCTTATTAGTGTAAGCATTCAGGTCGCCCCCCACATTCTCCATCCGGTTGAGGATATGCCAGGCTTTACGCTTCTCCGTTCCTTTAAAAATCAGGTGTTCTACAAAATGGGCCATTCCCTGCTCATTCTCTGCCTCATCGCGCGTTCCGGCATCGATCGCAAAACCACAATAAGCTACTTTTGAGAGGGTCGGTTCATGGATAATACGTAAGCCATTTGGCAATGTATATTCGTTACCTTGCATTGTTTTATACTTCCTTATTGAATTAATGCCACAAAAATACAATAAAACTTATTGCTGTTTATAGAAAATTGCAGATATTTGTGGACTATAACAGCAACAACGTATATGGAAAAGATAGGAATATTCTGTTCCGCCTCCGAAAACATTGACAAAATGTACTTCGAAAGTGCCCGCCAAATAGGAGAATGGATGGGGCAGAAAGGCAAAACCTTGATATATGGAGGGGCCAGCCTCGGACTGATGGAATGTGTAGCCCGCGCCGTGAAAGAAAACGGAGGCAAGGTCATCGGAGTTGTTCCCGCCAAACTGGAGGAGAACGGCAAAGTAAGCATTCTGTTAGACGAAGAAATTCATACCCGCAATTTGAGTGACCGCAAAGACATCATAACGGAGAAGTCGGAGGTGTTAGTCGCACTACCCGGAGGCGTCGGTACACTCGATGAGATTTTCCATGTAATAGCTGCTGCTTCTATCGGTTATCACCGGAAAAAGGTCATCTTCTACAACGAATATGGTTTCTATGACGAACTATTAAAAGCACTCCACACACTGGAGGACAAAGGTTTTGCACGACAACCATTCTCAACCTACTACGAAGTAGCAAACACATTGAACGAATTAAAAGAAAAAATAAACTGATTATATGATAGACTCCATCAAACAACTTTTGCAACAGGAAGCACAAGCTGTGCTCAACATCCCTGTAACAGACGCTTATGAAAAAGCAGTGAAACTGATTGTAGAACAAATACATCAGAAAAAGGGAAAACTGGTAACTTCCGGTATGGGAAAAGCCGGACAGATTGCCATGAACATTGCTACAACTTTTTGTTCCACCGGTATTCCATCTGTCTTTCTGCACCCCAGCGAAGCACAACACGGGGATTTGGGTATTTTACAAAAGAATGATTTACTCCTGTTGATCTCCAACTCGGGCAAGACACGGGAGATTGTGGAATTAACCCGTCTGGCTCATAATCTGGATCCGGATTTGAAGTTTATTGTTATTACCGGCAATCCGGACAGTCCGTTGGCAAAAGAGTCGGATGTTTGTCTTAGTACCGGTAAGCCGGCTGAAGTCTGTGTGTTAGGCATGACTCCTACTACCTCTACCACTGCCATGACAGTGATCGGAGATATATTAGTGGTACAAACCATGAAAGAAACCGGATTTACGATCGCCGAATATTCAAAACGCCATCATGGTGGTTATCTGGGAGAAAAATCAAGATCACTATGCGAAAAGTAATCGGTATCGGAGAGACAATCCTCGATATCATCTTTCGAGGTGACCAGCCTTCCGCAGCCGTACCGGGAGGCTCTGTATTCAACGGCATCGTCTCATTGGGACGAATGGGAATAAACGTCGGCTTCATCAGTGAAACCGGGAATGACCGTGTAGGCAATATTATCCTGCAATTCATGCGTGAGAATAATATCCCAACGGATCATGTCAACGTATTCCCGGACGGAAAATCACCGGTATCTCTGGCTTTTCTCAACGAGCAAAGCGATGCAGAATATATATTTTACAAGGATTATCCCAAACAACGCTTGGACGTCCTATTCCCTAAATTAGAGGAAGATGACATTGTGATGGTCGGTTCGTATTATGCATTGAATCCGGTACTGCGGGAAAAGGTTCTCGAATTACTCGATCAGGCACGGGAAAAGAAAGCCATCATCTATTACGACCCGAATTTCCGCTCTTCTCATAAAAACGAAGCCATGAAACTGGCTCCAACCATTATTGAGAATCTTGAATATGCAGATATCGTACGCGGTTCATTAGAGGATTTCCTCTATATGTACAACATGCAGGATATAGACAAGATATACAAGGATAAAATCAAGTTCTATTGCCCACGCTTCATCTGTACTGCAGGTGGAGAAAAGGTAGCGTTGCGCACCAATCTGGTCAACAAAGATTATCCGGTAGCACCATTACAGGCAGTCAGCACCATTGGAGCCGGCGACAATTTTAATGCAGGACTCATTTATGGATTACTCAAATATGATGTTCGATACCGCGATTTAAATAACTTGAATGAAGAAATATGGGATAAAATAATCCAATGCGGAAAAGACTTCGCAGCCGAGGTTTGCAGAAGTTTTAGTAATTCGGTATCCGTGGAGTTTGCAAAGAAATACAGGTAAAACTACAGATTAAGATTTATAAGCCAGCAGCCTATCCTACAAAGACTTTATATTATATAATCCATATTAAGTTAATCAGTAAGCCTTAACTTAATATGGATTTTCTTATCTTTGCAAACACCACAATTAATACGCAATCTTACTTAATACACATGAAAAGATTTATTCTGCCTCTATTAATAATAATCCTTATTCTTACCAGTTTGCCTACAAAAGCAAATAATGAGATCGAATCATTATTAAAAACATTAGATAAATCTCTACAACACAAATCTGTCTATACTAAACAAAAACAAAGGCAAATAGACAGTTTAAAAATAGTATTAAGGCAATCCGACAATATTCAAGAAAAAATAGGAATTGCCCAGTCCCTTTGTTTTGAATATTCATCTTTTCAGAAAGATTCTGCTTTAGTTTATGCCATCCACATGAATAACCTTGCTCAAAAAAGTAATGACAAAGAACTACTAATTGAGGCGAAATTAGATTATTCAAGAATACTATCTTCTATGGGCTTTTTTAAAGAAGCCTTAGCGATTGTCAACTCAACACAACAAGAGCAATTATCTCCGCGGCTGAAAGCTGAATATTTTCTCGGACAAGTCACAATTTATAATCATCAGAAAACTTTTGCCTCAAATGAGAATGATGCACAAGAGAACGATCTGATTGCACAAATTTATCGCGATTCACTTCTTCAATGCAAGGAAGTCCCCTCAAACGTACGAGCATTCATGTCAGCACCGACTCTTCTCTTCCATAAAAAATACGATAATGCTATTCACATATTAGACAGCGTTTACAAAAGTTATGCACCTTATTCACGAGATGCCGGAATAATTGCATATTCTTTAGCTTCTGCCTATCAAGGCAAAAATGACTCTGAAAATATGATTAAATATTTCGCGATATCCGCTATCTCCGACGTATTAAATGGAGCCAGAGAGAATCTCTCTCTAAAAATACTCGCCAAATTGATCTTTGAAAGCGGAGACATAGACCGGGCATATAAATATATGAAAAATGCAATGGAGGATGCTATCTTATGTAATGCGAGAATCAATACTATTGAAGCTTCAGACATGTACCTTTTTATAGATAAGGCATTTCAGGAAAAGGAAAAAAATAAATTTATCACCATAACCATATTGCTTGTAGCATTGTGTTTTGTCTGTATCTTATTGTGTGCTTTGTTCATACAACTAAAAAAACAAAAAAGAAAAGTGGAGCAAGCCAATGAAAGTTTATCCTATCATCTTTACGAGATACAACAAATGAACTCAATATTAGCAGATAATAATAAAATCAAAGAAGAATATGTAGGACTATATATGGAACAATATACCAGTTATATTAACAAAATAGCCAATTTAAAAAAGAGGGCGCTTAAAATAGCCAAAAGCGAAGATATTAAAAAAGTGACGTCATTCCTTCACTCTTCACTCAACACAGAAGAAGATCTGGCTGAATTTTATAATAACTTTGATAAAGCAATTCTAAATCTTTTTCCTAATTTCGTTGAGGATTTTAATGCATTGCTCTTACCGGAAAATGTAATTATTCCAGGTCCGGGTAAACTTTTAACGCCTGAATTACGTATCTTCGCACTAATCCGCCTGGGAATTACAGATAGCGTAAAAATAGCCCACTTCCTGCAATATTCATTGTCGACTATCTATAATTACCGTTCAAAAATGCGAATCAAAGCAAATGGAGATCGGAATGAATTTGAAGAAAAAGTGGCTCGAATCGGGCAATAAATTCAAGAATAATAGTCTATCAGCCACACAATAGCATTTACATTTATGTGATATCCATCAACACGTATATACCTAATTATCAAACAGATAAATCCTACAAGCATTTACAATTCGCTTACTACCCATTTTATAAGTAGTCGGAATAAGGTATTTTTGTAGAGTCACAGTAGCAGTGATACCTGGGACTTGCTCTCCAATGATTAATTCCCCAATAAATTGAAAAACAAAATTGGACTATTTTATAAATATCAATTAATGAAAGGAAACTATGAATAGCCTATTGCTCAATGTTATTTGTGCTTTCGCCATTGCGAACACAAATCCTAACGCAGAAAGAGCCCAGCAAAGCTTGGATGCCCTTTACAAAAACTATGCAGCACCCAATACTTGTTTGCTGCGCGAAAATTATCCTTCTGACCAGAACAACAAAGCAACTTATCTAGCGTCAGAAGAACAAGCAAAAAGACATAATGAATATTCTTATCTTTGGCCGTACTCGGGTACATTCTCTGCAGTAAACGCACTGTTGGAGAGCACTGGAAACAAAAAATATAAGAAACTTCTGGAAAATAAAGTACTCCCTGGATTGGAAGAGTATTTCGACACACGAAGAGAACCATTCGCTTACTCATCCTATATCAGTAATCAACCTCTCTCTGATCGTTTTTATGATGACAACGTTTGGTTAGGCATTGATTTCACCGATTCTTATCGTATGACTAAAAAACAAGCCTATCTAGAAAAAGCCGAACTGATATGGGAGTTTATTCTTAGCGGTAAAGACGAAGTGCTTGGAGGAGGAATCTACTGGTGTGAGCAGAAAAAAGAGTCCAAAAACACTTGTTCAAATGCACCGGGAGCCGTTTTTGCTCTCAAGCTATTTCAGGCAACTCAAGACAGCACCTATTTGAAACAAGGGAAAGAGTTATACGAATGGACTAAAAAGAATTTAGAAGATCCAACAGATCATTTATACTTTGACAACATTGCACTCAATAAGAAAATCGGGCGTGCCAAATTTGCCTATAATAGCGGCCAAATGATGCAAGCAGCCGCCCTACTCTACCAAATAACAAAACAGAAAAACTATCTGGAAGATGCTCAAAATATAGCCGAAGCATGTCACAAGCACTTTTTCACTCATTTCACCTCGCCGAACGGACAAACATTTCAATTACTGAAAAAAGGAAATATCTGGTTCACAGCAGTCATGCTAAGAGGATTTATAGAGCTTTATCACACAGATCACAATAAGACCTATCTAGCCGACTTCCAAAAAAGCCTTGATTATGCATGGCAATATGCCAGGGATAAACGGGGACTCTTCCAAACAGATTGGAGCGGAACAGATAAAAATGAGAAAAAATGGCTTTTGACACAAGCAGCTTTTGTAGAAATGTACGGCAGATTAGCCGGAATCAACTTATAATAACCACTTTTAATAATCCTCTCAAAAACACTGTAAAGATGAAGAAAAGAAACATCGGAATATGCATTATTACAACCACCCTATTAATGGGAAGTCATGCGAATGCTACTGAACTTATTCTTGCTAGAGATCATACCAATGTAGTCAATCAGGCAGCTGAAGTGGCCGCTTATAAAAGTAACCGTCCACCTGTAAACAAGCGTCTTTTTACATCAAAAGCTGTGGAAGCAGAAATTATCAGAGTAAAAAAGTTGCTTACTAACCAAAAATTGGCGTGGATGTTCGAGAATTGTTTTCCCAATACCCTTGAAACAACGGTTCATTATCGCACAACAGACGGCAAGCCTGATACTTTTGTTTATACAGGCGATATTCATGCCATGTGGCTACGTGACTCGGGAGCACAGGTTTGGCCTTATGTACAACTGGCCAATAAAGACCCGGAATTAAAGAAAATGCTTGAAGGAGTGATCCGCAGACAATTTAAATGTATCAATATTGATCCATACGCTAATGCTTTTAATGACGGAGCTGTCGGAGGGGAATGGATGTCCGACCTGACCGACATGAAACCTGAATTACATGAAAGAAAATGGGAAATAGATTCTCTATGTTATCCACTACGTCTGGCCTACCAATATTGGAAGGAAACCGGTGATGCCAGTATTTTTGATAGTGAATGGATACAAGCCATCACCAATATCCTGACTACTTTTAAGGAGCAACAACGCAAAGAAGGAGTGGGACCTTATAAATTTCAACGCAAAACAGAACGTGCACTCGATACATTAAACAATAATGGCCTAGGTGCTCCGGTAAATCCTGTCGGACTTATTGTTTCAGCTTTCCGCCCATCTGACGATGCTACAACCCTGCAATTTCTCGTGCCGTCTAACTTCTTCGCTGTTTCTTCGCTAAAGAAAGCTGCCGAAATTCTAAATGCTGTAAATCAAAATGCAGAACTGGCAAAACAATGCACAGATCTGGCAAAAGAAGTAGAAGCTGCACTAAAAAAATATGCGACTTATAATCACCCTAAATATGGTACAATTTATGCCTTTGAGGTAGATGGCTTCGGAAATCATTTCTTAATGGATGATGCTAATGTACCAAGTCTGCTGGCAATGCCTTATCTTGGTGATGTAGAAATCAACGATCCTATCTATCAAAATACACGCCGTTTTGTATGGAGCAAGGATAACCCCTATTTCTTCAAAGGAAAGGCAGGAGAAGGTATTGGCGGGCCTCACATCGGTTATGATATGGTATGGCCGATGAGCATCATGATGAAAGCATTTACCAGTCAGGACGATCAGGAGATCAAAGATTGTGTAAAGATGCTGCTCAATACGGATGCAGGGACAGGCTTTATGCATGAATCTTTCCACAAAGATGACCCCAATAACTTCACCCGTGCTTGGTTTGCATGGCAAAATACCTTATTTGGCGAACTTATTCTAAAGTTAATCAATGAAGGAAAAACGGATTTATTAAACAGTATCCAATAAAGCTGATTCAAGCAACTTCTCATTCAGGGCGCTCTTCCACCGGAAGATGCGCCCTTTTTTAACACGTAAATTACTATTAACTTTGGCTAATTATCGCAAAGGAATTATCACATCTTCGGGTAATTCTTATCTTTGCAGTATACGATTCAAGACAAAGAAACTATGTATAAAAACCTGTTAAGCTGGCTTACTGTTTTATTAGTGCTCCCGTCGTGCTCCGGCACATCACCTGCTATATCTGTGGTGTGTGAGGAAAATAATATAGGAAACTGTATTATCAAATGGGAAACAACACCGATATTAAAAGGACAGGTAAAAGTATACACCTCTACTTCTCCGGAAATTATTCCGGAAGATTCTCCCATTGCAATGGCTAGCATCTCCAGTGGTAAAATGACAATCGTAACCAATGATCCGTCCCAACGTTATTACTACTTGATGGTGTTTAACAACAAATACCGCATCAAAGTAGCTACCCGCAACATCAATATTCCCGGTATACAGAACTTCCGCGACTTAGGAGGATACGAATCTGCCGACACCGGAAAATCTCTTCGTTGGGGAATGATATACCGTTCCGCACAAATAGACAGTATCCCTCCTTGTTCCTGCCAAGAGCTTAAGAATATGGGAATACGAACAATCATAGACTTACGTTCTGAAAGCGAACGCCACAACTATCCGCAACTACATGATAACAAGTTTAAAATCGTACATATCCCCATCCTCACAGGGAACATGGAAAAAATTCTGCAAGGTATTCGGGAAGAAAAAATAAAAACTGATACCATCTACCGCCTCGTAGAACGAATGAACCGGGAACTGGTTACAAACTACCAAAAGGAATTCAAAGAGCTGTTCACCATTCTTCTCGACCGTAGCAATTATCCGGTTGTTATTCATTGTACATCCGGAAAAGGACGTACAGGAATTGTTTCCGCACTCCTACTCGCCGCTCTAGGCGTCAATGAAGATGTGATAATGGAAGATTATCGTTTGAGTAACGATTATTTCAATATCCCCAAAGCCTCTAAATACGCCTACAAATTGCCGATCAACTCTCAAGAAGCAATCACTACCATCTATTCGGCTAAAGAAGATTTCCTGAATGCCGCAAAGGAACAGATTGAAGCTGAATATGGGAGTGTACAAACCTATCTGAAAAAAGGAATCGGACTTTCTACGGAAGATTTAAAACAGTTGCGCAGCATTTTATTAACAGATAATTGATTGTTGATAAATGATAAATACGATGACGTCTACAATAATTATCCGTTATCAACCATTTATTATCAACTAAATTAACTATCTTTGCAGCCGAAATAAAAGATATACAGAGATTTAATGAAGACATTTGAAGAGCTTGGCGTTTCTCCGGAGATACGTAGAGCAATTGAAGAAATGGGATACGAGAATCCCATGCCGGTACAAGAGGAAGTGATTCCGTACCTTTTAGGAGAAAATAATGATGTAGTAGCTCTTGCACAGACAGGAACAGGTAAAACAGCCGCATTCGGTTTGCCCTTGCTCCAACAGATTGACGTAAAAAACAGAATTCCACAATCGCTTATCCTCTGCCCTACCCGCGAGCTTTGTCTCCAGATAGCAGGAGATCTGAACGACTATTCCAAATACATTGACGGACTGAAAGTACTGCCTGTATATGGTGGTTCTTCCATTGATAGCCAAATACGCAGCCTGAAACGAGGTGTACATATCATCGTTGCCACACCGGGACGTCTGCTCGACTTGATGGAGCGCAAAACCGTATCTTTATCTACCATCCACAACGTTGTAATGGATGAAGCGGACGAAATGCTTAATATGGGATTCACAGAGAGTATCAATGCCATCCTGGCTGATGTGCCGCAGGAACGTAACACTCTACTGTTTTCTGCAACAATGAGCCCGGAAATCGCACGTATCTCCAAGAACTACTTACGTAACGCGAAAGAAATAACTATTGGCCGTAAGAATGAAAGTACCAACAACGTTAAACACGTTGTTTATACCGTACAGGCTAAAGATAAATATGAAGCTTTAAAACGTATCGTCGATTACTACCCACAAATATACGGTATCATTTTCTGCCGTACCCGTAAAGAGACTCAAGAAATTGCAGACAAATTGATGCAGGAAGGTTACAATGCCGATTCTTTACATGGCGAACTTTCCCAAGCACAACGGGATGCCGTTATGCAGAAATTCCGCATCCGTAATCTGCAACTGCTCGTTGCAACTGACGTGGCTGCCCGTGGACTTGACGTAGACGATCTGACACATGTCATCAATTACGGATTGCCTGACGACACAGAAAGCTATACACATCGTAGCGGACGTACAGGGCGTGCCGGAAAAACCGGAACTTCCATTGCCATCATCAACCTCCGCGAAAAGGGAAAGATGAGAGAAATCGAACGGATTATCAGCAAAAAATTTATTGTCGGAGAAATGCCGACAGCGGCAGGTATCTGTCAGAAACAGCTGATTAAGGTAATTGATGATCTCGAAAAAGTGAAAGTGAACGAAGAAGAGATTGCCGACTTTATGCCGGAAATCTATCGCAAACTGGAATGGCTAAGCAAAGAGGACTTGATTAAACGAATGGTTTCTCACGAATTCAACCGTTTTGCAGAATATTACCGCAACCGTCCTGAAATAGAGCAACCAACCGATATGCGTGCAGAACGCGCCGGACGTGGTGATCGTAAAGAAGGAGGTTTCGAGAAAAGAAGCCGAAAAGCTGCTCCAGGCTTCAACCGCTTATTTATCAATCTGGGTAAAACGGACAGTTTCTTTCCAAGTGATCTTATCGGACTGTTGAACAGCAATACAAGAGGGCGCATTGAATTGGGACGCATTGACCTGATGCAGAACTATTCTTTCTTTGAAGTACCCGAAAAGGAAGCGACCAATGTAATTAAAGCGCTGAACAAAGCTAAATGGAACGGACGTAAGGTCGTTATTGAAATAGCCGGTGAAGAAAGCGGAAAAGGACGCGAAAGCAGTTCTAATGAGCGCAAGGGAGGTAAACGATTCGGCGGCAAAAGTGACGAACGTGCACCACGCTATGAGAATAAGGATAGAAAATCGAGAGATGCTTCTGCAAAAGGTGCTAAATCAGCTAAAAAAGATAAACCTAGTCGTGCAGAACGAGGTTATTCTGATGCCCGTGGTCCAAAAAAGAAAGATGACTGGCAAGAATTTTTCAAAGACAAAGAGCCTGACTTCAGCGAGGAAGGATGGGCACGTAGAAAACCCAAAAAGTAAAAAGGAATTCATTTAAATAAAATAGAAAGGCAACTAACTACCACAGATTAGTTGCCTTTCTATTTAGTAAATATATATCTTTTATCGAAACATTTACTTCATCGAGCTATCTTCAACTCCTGAACAAGATTGCCCGCCTTACCATATTTCTCCATAATAAAGAGCATATACCGCACATCTACTCCGATGCAACGCTGCAAGTCAGGTTCAAATACGATGTCACTGCTCATTGCTTCCCAGTTGCCATCGAAAGCCAGCCCAAGCAATTCTCCTTTGGCATTGAACATGGCACTGCCGGAATTACCGCCTGTAATATCATTATTAGAAATAAAGCAAACATTCATGTCTCCCTGTGCATTGGCATATCTTCCGAAATCACCGGAAGAAAGCAAACTCAACAACTCGGGCTGGACGGCAAAGTCAATATCACCTGCATGTTCCTTCACCTTCTCAAAGATGCCTTTCACAGTGGTATAATAATCGTAAGTGGCCCCATCAAAAGGAGTATACCCCCCAACCGTTCCGAAACTAAGCCGCATAGTGGAATTGGCATCCGGATAGAAATTACGATCGGCATACATACGGCGCATGGCAGCGTTAAACAAACGTTCCCCTTGCTCTATCTGCTCGGAAGCTTCGGAAATACTCTGATTCATCTCATAATACTTCACGATCAGATCCAGACTCAAAGAAACAGCCGGATCCTCTATCAGATTATACGTAGTATCCCGCTCCAGAAAACGTTTTAGGCCCTTAGGAGACGTTATATTGGACGTTGCATACAAAGAGTCTACATAAGCCTGAATATTCCCGTTATAGAGTGTATCTATCTTTTCATACATAGCAGGCAGATACTTCTTATCCACTTTCAACTGATATTCTTTGAGCATGGCAGCAAAAACCTCCTTATCAATGGAAAGATCAAGATTATCATACTTCTCCAATAACTTCTTCATGCGGGTAATCACCAGCTTCTCCTCGGCCTCAAAGTCGAAATTGAGAATTTCAAGAGCAAGCTGCACCAACTCGGGACCATTGATAAACGATTCACCGAAATAAGCCAACGCACGATTTGTTTCCCGACGATTACTATAACTCAACTCCAGAGAAGAGAATAAACGAATCAGTTTCTCTCTTTCTTCCGGATGAGACTGAATCCAGTCGCGAAGGGCTGTTTCAGCCGCCCGCTTCTTTTCCAACACCTTCAGATGCTTGATGGCCTTGTTTGTTCCGATACTATTCTTCCAATAATTGGAACTTTCATCGTATTTTGAAGCATACTTGATACGAATATCCGGACGACAATCCATCTCCCGTTTCCAAACCGTTTGTTTTACTCCCCGCACATCAATCATTGCCTGGTTGATTCCATTCATCATCTCTTCGATACCATACGAAGAAAGATAACGTTCCGTACTTCCCGGATAACCAAGCGTCATACAGAAAGAACCTTCCTTGTATCCATCCAAAGAGATGGGCGCTACATATTCAGGGCGATAAGGGACGTTATCAGGAGAATAATCAGCCGGACCATTCTTGGTGTTTGCATAGATACGAAATACGCTGAAATCGCCCGTATGTCGCGGCCACACCCAATTGTCCGTATCCCATCCAAACTTCCCGACAGAAGAAGGAGGTGCAAAGACTAAACGAACATCGTTATAATCACGATAAACGGAAAGCCAGAATTCATTACCTGCATAATAAGCATCAACAATACCGGTCAGCGTAGAATCTTTTTCGGAAACTTCCAGACCGATTACATTCATGATCGAATCAACAGCTACACGGCGTTCTGTTTCCGTTTTAGCATAGCGGGCGGCAGATAATACCCGTTTGGTTACGTCTTCCGTACGAAGCAGAAAACGGACATATAACTCCGGATTCGGCAGCTCTTCGTCAAGGCTACGTGCAAAAAAGCCATCTTTCAGATAATCATGTTCCACAGAAGAGTGTTGCTGGATACTGCTGAAACCACAATGATGATTGGTAAACACCAGACCGTCTTCGGAAACCACCACTCCCGAACAGAAACCTCCAAAGCTGACAACAGCATCAGAAAGAGAAGGTTTCTTCGGATTATATATTTTATTCACAGGCATTTGCAAACCAAGTTCTTTCATTACCCGGTCTGTCTGTTTGTTCTTGCGGAGATTTCCCAGCAGCCACATTCCCTCATCGGCAAATACATTCGACAGACAGAGGGAAAAGACTATCAAGACAGTTAGTCTGAATTTCATATTACTATTTTTAGATTCATTATTCGGTAATCAGCCTCAACTTCTTCGCTCCTACACGGGCTTTCAGCCATTCGCTGATTTTCTGTTTCTCGGCAGCAGACGGATGTCTGTCGAATTTCAAAACAGCCAATGTTACCGTATCGGTCTTCATCGAGTCAACCCGCACTTCGAGCGAATGAGCGATGGAGAGCGTAGTGATGGAAGGATAAAGCACTTTCAGTTCGGGCACTAATGTACGACTCATTGCGTCATACGTTCTGTATTGTTCCAACGTTGTCTCCAGTTGGGAAATCTTCACTGCCTGTTGCTGAAGTCGCTGCTCGCTGTTTTTGTAGAAGTCTTCCATGACCATGGCACGGATAGAAGTCACATCTACCGCTTCATTGTTCATCCCCTGCAATACAACTAGCTTCGTATCTTCCAACTTATATTCTTTCATCTTGCTACGGGCAATAGAAATCGAAGCATCGGGCACTTCAGGACCAATCAAAACAACCCGCACTTCTTTATGTTCATAGCTGATCTTTTTATCAAGTACCTGTGTATTTTCAAAGCTTAACTGATCGCTAATAAAACGATTGGCTGCCGCCTCATAGAAGGTGCTTTTTATAATTCCAAATGTCAGATAAACCGCAGGGCACATGGTAAGCACCACAATCAGAACGATGTATTTACGTACGGTCTTCTCACGGGTTTTATCTACAAACTCTTTTCGTTGGAAATGCATCACACGAACTCCGAGGAAAGTAGCCAGACTGATAAAAACAGAGTTGATGAAGTAAAGATAAAAAGCACCCAGGAAATAAATAAGATTACCGGAAGCCAGTCCGTAACCTGCCGTACAAAGCGGTGGCATCAATGCAGTAGCAATGGCAACGCCCGGAATCACATTTCCTTTTTCCTTGGTAGAGAGAGCCACCACGCCTGCCAAACCACCAAAAAGTGCGATGAATACATCATAAATAGTGGGCGATGTACGTGCCAGCAGCTCTGACTGTGAACCGGCAATAGGGGCAAGAAGGAAGAAGATAGTGGCCGTCGTCACACTGAAAGCGGTCGTTATGAGAAAGCTCTTTAAAGAGCGTTTCATTAATTCGAAGTCGTTCAGTCCGACAGAGAGTCCTACTCCCATAATAGGCCCCATCAGCGGAGAAATCAACATGGCACCGATAATTACTGCGGTAGAGTTTACATTCAATCCGAGTGATGCCATAAAGATGGCAAAAATCAGGATCCATAAATTGGCACCTTTAAACTCTACACCCTTACGGATAGAATCTACAGTGGCCAGTTCGTTATCCTTGTCTTTTTTCAAGTCCAGATATTCTCCCAGAAAGGACTTGATAGCAAACTTATTACGTTCATCTGTCTTCATAGTTATTTCTTCTTTATAAAGCGATTAATAACAGGAATCTGACTCAATGGTAAATCCTTCTTGATAATATAAGCTATAAATAGCAATAAAAGTACGGTACGGAAAGCGAGACGGAGCACCAGATTAGGGATAGGCACCTGTTCTCCAATAACGTAAAGTACCGCTGCCAGCAGAACATAAAGTCCGAGGCTTTTCAAATCATAACGAATCGGGTATTCTTTCTGTCCTATCCAGTAGGATAACAGCAAGATTACCGCATAGCCTGCAACAGAAGCCCATGCCGAAGCAAGATAGCCGTAAACCGGCACAAATAATATGTTCAATACAACAATAATGACACAGCCGATCACCGAGAAGTAAGCTCCCCAATAGGTCTTATCCGTCAGTTTATACCAAAAGGAAAGATTGAAATAAATCCCTTTACAGATTTCTGCAAGCATCACAATAGCCACCACTCCAAGGCCTTCCCAGTAACCTTTTGCTACAAGATAACGCAACAAATCGAGGTAGAACATTACAGCAAGGAAAGCCAACAACGAGAAGATAAGAAAATATTTCATCGCAGCCGCATACATTTTTCGGTTATCTCCTTCGCGGTCTTTACCAAATACAAACGGTTCGTAAGCGTAACGGAAAGCCTGTGTAAACATGGCCATCACCATCGCTATTTTGCTGGTTGCCGCATAAATACCCAATTGTACCAACCCTTCCTGTCGATCTTCAAAGAGAAACGGATAGATCATCTTGTCAACAGTCTGATTCAGAATACCTACCAAACCTAAGATTAATACCGGAAAAGAGTATACTACCATTCGCTTCAGCAACACCCGGTCCAACTTATAAGCAAATCCTGTCAGTTCCGGGATAAAGAAGAACATCTGGACAACCGAAATTATCAGGTTGCTGATGAAGATATATCCCACCAGATAGTCCGGATCATAAAACCAAGAGATGGTTGCCGGACAATGTACATTCAGCCACGGACACACCAACAGGAAAAACAGATTCAAACCGATGCCGCCAATGATAGAGAGCAGTTTGATAGCTGCAAACTTGGCAGGGCGTTTTTTATATCGCAAATAGGCAAAAGGGATGCATTGAAAAGAGTCTAAAGCTACCACAACAGCCATCATCGCTATAAATTCCGGATGATCGCCATAATCCAGCAAATTGGAAATAGGTTGCAGGAATAACAGGCAAAGGAGAACGAAAATCAAAGATACGCCTCCTACTGACAATAGGGAGTTGGCATATACTTTCATCGGGTCTTCTCCCGATTTATTGGCGAAACGGAAGAATCCCGTTTCCATACCGAACGTAAGCAGTACGAGCATCAGGGCTGTAAACGCATACACGTTCGATACGACTCCGTAACCTCCGGTGGAAGCCGGTAATACAGCTGTATACAAGGGTACCAGCATGTAGTTAAGGAATCGTCCGACAATACTACTTAACCCATAAATTGCAGTATCTTTAGCTAATGATTTTAGTCCAGCCATGTTTTATTAGTGATTATCATTCAGATTGGTTCAACGTTTCTTCTTTTGTTTGAACAACCAATCCATAAATCCGGGATAATTGAAAGCCGGATTCCAGCTTCCATGATTACAACCGGGAAATTCAATATATTCCACATCTGCACCGGCAGCTTTCAGTGCTTTATATGCTTCGCGAGAACCTTTCACTGGAACTACATCATCTGCATCTCCATGAAAGATACGGAACTTCACATCTTTGGCAGCCGACAACCGGCTTGGATTGACTATACCACAGATAGGAATTGCAGCAGCAAATATCTCCGGGTAGCGTATTACTAAATCATACGTTCCCATCGCTCCCATTGAAAGGCCGATAATATAAACCCGTTGCGTGTCCACTTCGGGCATCACCAGATAGGAATCGAGCAACTGTTTGAGTGTCTGCAATATAGGACTGATCTCCTGTTCTACCGGCATTTCAGCAGGTATAAAAGACTTCGGACGTTCCGTATAAGCCCAGTAACCGTCTGTCGGACACTGCGGAATCAGCACAAAAGCAGGATACTTTTCTTGATTGACCGGATTAAGAAACATCTGTCCGCCATGAGTCAACTGTTTCTCATTATCATTTCCCCGTTCGCCGGCTCCATGCAAAAACAGCACGAGGGGGTACTTCTCACCCGGTTTCACCGATTCGGGGTGAATCATCCGGTAAGGTAAGGAATCTCCTTTAGAAGAAACAAAAATGTCTCTTCCATATCCCTGTTGAGCCGATAAAGAAAGGCTCAAAAAGAGAAAAACAAATAAAGTAATCCATTGCTTCATCATCCAACTATGCTTTATAAAGTTCTTTTATACCGTTAATACCACTTGTCACATGACGCTTTATGTCAGTCATTAAACAGTGTTTTCTGACTATTATAAAGACTTCTTCCCAAATGCTTATAGGCAAGTTCGGTTACCTCACGTCCGCGGGGAGTACGTTTCATGAATCCTTCTTTTATCAGGAAAGGTTCGTAAACCTCCTCGATGGTTCCCGCATCTTCTCCTAAAGCCGTAGCAATGGTCGTTATACCGACAGGGCCGCCTTTAAACTTGTCTATAATGGTACAAAGTATCTTGTTGTCTATCTCATCCAGTCCGTACTTGTCGATATTCAATGCTTCCAGTGCAAACTGGGCAATCTCTGTATCGATAGAGCCGGTGCCTTTCACCTGTGCAAAGTCACGTACCCGGCGAAGCAAAGCATTAGCAATACGGGGCGTCCCACGACTGCGGGAAGCAATCTCCGAGGCTGCACGTACCGAGCAAGGCACATCCAGTATGGACGCAGAACGACGGATGATATTGCTCAAAATATCATCATCATAATACTCCAAATGAAGGTTAATACCGAAACGTGCACGAAGCGGAGCCGTCAGCAGACCGCTACGCGTGGTTGCACCAACCAGCGTGAAAGGATTCAAATCGATCTGGATGCTGCGTGCCGAAGGTCCCTTATCAATCATAATATCGATGCGGTAATCTTCCATGGCCGAATAAAGATATTCTTCCACTACGGGTGACAGACGATGAATTTCATCAATAAAAAGCACGTCGTTCGGTTCGAGGCTGGTCAATACACCAGCCAGGTCACCCGGTTTATCTAGCACCGGACCGGAAGTTACTTTAAAGCCGACTCCCAATTCGTTGGCGATAATATTTGAAAGAGTTGTTTTTCCTAATCCGGGAGGGCCATGCAACAGCACATGGTCAAGTGCTTCGCCGCGCAGACGTGCCGCCTTCACAAAAATGCGAAGGTTTTCCACCACCTTGTCCTGGCCGCTAAAGTCTTCAAAGCTTAACGGACGGAGTGCATTCTCGAAATCCCGTTCTTTTGAAGTAAGCTGATGTTCGCGTATGTTAAAATCTTCCTGTTCCATTTATTTCTTGAAAAGTAGGAGACAAAGATAGAGATTTACATTCATTTTCAGTATAAGAAAGACGAAGATTTAGTTTATTTGAAACGTAATAACTACTTTTGCACTATCTATATACACGCTATCAACTATGGTTCTAAATTACATTTGGATAGGATTCTTTGTCGTCGCCTTTATCATCGCCCTTGTAAAAGTGATTTTTCTGGGAGATACGGAGATATTTACGGCTATCATGAACGCTACATTCGATTCTTCAAAGACAGCTTTCGAAATTTCTCTAGGGCTTACGGGAGTACTGGCTCTTTGGCTGGGTATCATGAAAATCGGAGAAAACAGTGGATTGATTAACGCACTGGCTCGCTTTCTTAGTCCGGTGCTTTGCCGACTGTTTCCGGATATTCCTAAAGGACATCCGGTGTTAGGGTCCATCTTCATGAATATGTCTGCCAATATGCTTGGTCTCGACAATGCAGCCACCCCATTGGGGCTGAAAGCGATGAAAGAGCTGCAGGAACTGAATCCGAAAAAAGACACTGCTTCCAATCCGATGATTATGTTTTTGGTGATTAATACCTCCGGCCTTATCATCATTCCGATCAGTATCATGGTATATCGTGCACAAATGGGGGCTGCACAGCCTACAGATGTATTTATCCCTATTCTGCTAAGTACTTTCATTTCAACTCTAGTAGGAGTCATAGCAGTCAGCATCGCTCAAAAGATAAACTTAATCAATAAGCCTATTCTCATTTTAATGGGCGTTATCTGCCTTTTCTTTTCCGGCTTGATTTATCTGTTTCTAAGTGTCTCGCGGGAAGATATGGGTACTTATTCTACATTGATAGCGAATATTCTGCTGTTCAGTGTCATCATTCTGTTTATTTTGACGGGAGTCAGAAAGAAAATCAATGTATACGATTCGTTTGTGGAGGGAGCTAAAGAAGGGTTTACGACGGCTGTACGCATCATTCCTTATCTGGTTGCTTTCCTTGTAGGAATTGCAGTGTTCCGCACTTCGGGAGCAATGGATTTTCTGGTGGGAGGCATCGGCTATATAGTAGGCTTATGCGGAGTGGACACGAGCTTTGTAGGAGCGCTGCCTACCGCATTGATGAAATCGCTTAGCGGTAGCGGTGCAAACGGATTGATGATCGATACGATGAAAGAACTGGGACCTGATTCGTTTGTAGGACGTATGAGTTGTGTAGTTCGCGGAGCTTCGGACACCACATTCTACATTCTGGCCGTTTATTTCGGCAGTGTGGGGATCACCAAGACTCGTAATGCGGTGACTTGCGGTCTGATAGCAGACTTCTCGGGTATCATAGCCGCTATCTTAATCAGTTATTTATTTTTCTTTTAAATCATAACATTCAATTATGGCTGTAACTTATCAAACAGAAGGTGTAAAAATGCCTGATATCAAGAAACGTGAGACTACGGAATGGATAAAGGCCGTAGCTGCTTCTTACGGGAAAAGACTCGGTGAAATCGCTTATATCTTCTGCTCGGACGAAAAAATTCTGGAAGTAAACCGTCAGTATCTGCAACATGATTACTACACGGATATTATTACTTTCGATTATTGTGAAGGTGATCGTTTATCAGGCGACTTATTCATTAGCCTAGATACGATACGCACCAATGCGGAACAGTTTGGTGCTTCATACGAAGACGAACTACATCGCGTGATTATCCACGGGATTCTTCACTTGTGCGGCATCAATGATAAAGGTCCCGGAGAACGGGAGATTATGGAAGCTGCGGAGAATAAGGCATTGGCTATGCGACAAGTGTAAACAAGCCTCTGTATAAATACTGTAAAACGAATACGCCTCATCGTAATCACTACGACGAGGCGCTTTCATTAGCAACAACATGCTAATATTAAACACTAAATTATTTAAGAGAGAGATTTATTACTTCTTATCAGGAGCTACTTCCGGAGTAACCAATTTCTTGATTGTTTTTTTATTCACATACAGAAAAACCAGCCGAGGACTTGATTCTTTCATCACCAACCGCAACGAATCAGATGTCAGTTTTTCAATACGTTCCCGCGTTTTATACACTTCCGTTCTTCCATCATCCTCTGTGCTAAACCCTTCGATTATCAAATAACCGTCCTTGTCTATCTTCCATGTTCTAAGATCTAAAGATGGCACGTTGATAGCGGAACATTTGCCATTCTTCTGAAAATGGAATCCTTTGAGTTCACCGGTAGACTGATAAGTATAAGGATTACACCACTTACCTATCAGTTGTTTTTCTACATTTTTTTGAGCGTAGCTCGTTAATGCAAAACAGGCTAAAGCCATAATTACTGTTAATAATTTCTTCATCTTTTGTCAATATTTATTCATTTAGTAATCATATTTCTGATCAATCCCGCGTTCTCTCAAATGAATGCCTTCTTTCATCCAACGCGGTTCTTTTGTTCCTTTCAGATAATAATCGAAGAATTGCATCATCCGGATAGTCCAGTCCTTCTGAGCCGCCTGATTGCCAAGAAAATGGCCTTCACCTTTATAATTAAGATGCCATGCCGGTCGTTGTAAGCGGCGCATAGCCAAATACAAAGCACGCCCTTGCTCATAAGGAACAGCCTCATCCTTATCATTATGCCAGATTAACAAGGGAGTATGTATCTTATCCGCCTCCACTATAGCCGAGTTTGCCAAATACTTGTCTTTAGCTTCCCACAGAGTTTTTCCCATACGACTTTGCGTCTCTTCATACATGAAGTAACGTGGCAAACCGCTACCATTGCGAATACCTAAATAGCCGGTTACCATATCAGTAATAGGAGCACCAATATTAGCACAAGCAAATAAATCAGTCTTTGTGACTAAAAAACTCGTTTGAAAGCCCGACCAGCTATGCCCCTGAAGACCGATCTTGCCCGGATGTGCTATCCGCTGCTCTATCAAGTATTTCGTTCCGCTCACTACGGCATCATAACAGCTCTGCCCTGGTGTTCCTATGGTGAAATGTACATCCGGCATAAATACAATATAACCGTTACTTACAAAGTATATTACATCTGCCATTGCACTACTCAGCATAGGAGCATGATACACATTCAATCCGCCAGAATGTGTTTCATAAAATTGCACCAATACAGGATATTCTTTATCAGCATCATAGTCTTCCGGAAGATAAAGTATTCCTTTATTAGATTTATTCTCGTAGTTAGTCCATTCCACCAGTTTTGCAGTTCCCCACTTATATTCACTTTGTTGAGGATTGACATTTGTTATGCGAACAGGATCGGAAAAATCCGATTTACTCCACCACAGATCACGGAATTCAGATATGTTCTGACGATTCCATATACAATATTTCCGATTGTCAGAAAAACGATGAACAGTGTATAGATAAGAACCTTCCATCAACCTCTTTAGACGACCTTTCATATCAATCTGATACACCCCTTGATCTTTCGTATCTTCGTCCCACAAGCTCACTACTATTTTTTCATCCGGTGCAAACACTTCCTTATCAATATTACTAGTCATTTTACGGATAGATTTCCGATTCTTACGACCATATCCCTTCGTAAAACATTCCGGCTGACACTCACCGGTCAGGTCTATCTTCCACCAATCATACGCATCGTAAATCAACACACTGTTTCCATCAGCAGTCCAACCCGCAATACCGTAAGCAGGTGCAGGCGCAGGTTTATCATAATCCTCGTCAAACACCGGATAGCCGATTGCAGTCGAAATATCAGTCACCCTACCCGTATTTCCATCAAACTTATTCCAATTTTTCGCAATCGGATCGTACATGACTGCCCACTTTCCATTCACCGACCATTTCGGAGTACTCCGATAGCTACGTCCCACCAGTTTCTTTTCTCCGCTATGCACATTTACAGCATATATGTCAAATGGCACTTTATCAAGCCACTCTTTCTGCATACGGTAAGGAGTCTCATCCGTATAAAGCACATAATGAATCTCCTCCGCCCAATCCGGCTCGAATAAATCAACATGACCGGGAGCTACTTCCGTCAATTTTTTCGAAGCTATATCGTAGATATATTTAGGGTACTCGGGACGATAGTAACGGCTTCGAGTCTGCAAAGTAGGCACCTCATATTCATTCCAAGTCCATAACTCCAATTCAAAACTTTTATCCGGTTTCGGTTCATCTTCCTGCTTATCCTTGTCCGTTTTTGGAAGCAATGGCCTAATTTGCAGCGTCAGAAACTTCTGTTGACGAGACAAATTGGCATGAACAATCTCCATTCTGGTAGGAATAGCAATCTCTTTACGGTCGAATATTAGATCACAGGTATTATTCTTCAAAGAAAAATTATACCATAGCGAGTCATTTACCGTAAACTCTCCGTTCATCCGGTTCTCGTCAAATCGGAAAGAAGAAGGTTCTTTCTTGACAGCACTTTCATAAATAGTTCGGTAAGGACCTGCCAACGGACCATAACACAAAGCATTTCCTTTTGCCTGTTTACGGATGAAAAGAATAGAGCGACCTTGATTATATAAACTATGATAACCAATACTGTCAATATGAAAAGCCACTCCTGTCTTCAAATGACGAATCACCAAACGATCAAATGACGGAATGTGGTTCAATGTATCCTTTGGTACGTTGGTCATAGAAACAGAGTAAGGAGTTCCCGCTACAGGCCGGAAAGCTTCCTTGTATACCCACTCCTTTCTGATTCCCGAAGGAAGTTCCATAAGCATTGTTTTCATATTTCCTGCGGAATCTGCCATCTGATAATAGGCAGCCTGATCCGAATTGTAAAATTCCAATCTTTCTACATTCGGCAACAATACCTCCTCCCGTGTACGCGAATCAAACAAGTGTAACGTTTTCGCCTCCTTATCTTCCGGATTATATTCCATTGAAACAACGCGATACGTAACCCACCTTCCTGTCGAAGATATCTCCGGAGAATCAACACGCTTCCATGCCATACAAGCATTGATATCTAAAGCTTTCTTTTGCTGTTGCGCATCCGTACTTTGAGTAAGTCCGAACAACAAGCCAACTCCTAATCCTACTATTATCCGATTCATCATCTATTACCTTCTTTTATCACCGTTAATCATATTCTTGTTCAAATCAACATCCGCTTCAGCCGAATCATCATGCAACAGCAAACGAGCGAAATGGCGCCACATCTTATGCTCAAAAAAGTCTTCTGATTCTCCAAAGAAACCATGAGTAGATTTAGGCAACACATACATATCAAAATCTTTACCGGCTTTAATCAAGGCATCAGCCATACGCAACGTATTAGCCGGGTTTACTGTCTTATCCATGGCGCCGGTAAACAATAACAAACCATGTTTATAGTTCTTCACCAGTTCTTGATTAGGACGGGTTTCAACACTATATTCATAGGTGGTATGTTCCACTCCCAAACTATCTTTGACCGTTTTCACCTTTTCCTTTACTCCAAAGTGAATCTCCACCCACCCTTTATTGTAAATCCGGTTATCATGATTGCCGGCAGACGAAACTGCCGCCGAATAAAACTCAGGATACGTACAAATAGCAGAAGCAGACATGAAACCGCCTCCTGAATGTCCGTAAATCCCCACCTTCGTACCATCTATGAACGGATAACGGGTTGCCAATTGCTCAATCGCATATTTATCATCCGCCAGCGGATAGTCGCGTTGCTTGCCATATCCATAGGTATGATAAGCCTTTCCCCGTATAGGAGTACCGCCTCTATGCCCAACGGTTATCACAATAAATCCCAATTGTGCCAAACGAGTATTATAATCGTCATTAATTGTGAAACGCGTAGGCACATACTCATAAAACGGTCCGGGATAGACATTTGAAATAATCGGATACACCTTGGTCGAATCGAAATCCGCAGGTTTCCACATAACCCCATAAAGGTCTGTAACCCCATCGGCGGCTTTCACTTTAAACCGTTCCGGTGCTTTCCATCCCAAATCATACACAGGTCGCAAATCCGGTTTCTCCAATGTCATAATCACCTTCCCCTTTCGGTTACGAACCACATTCACCGGCTCTCGTGACACGGTAGAGTATGAGTCCACCATATAGCGTCCCGAAGGAGAGATATGCACATCATGCGATGCGTTTTCCGCAGTCAGTTTTCGGAGAACATTCGGACGATCAAGTTGCGCTTCATAAAGAATATAGTAATAAGGATCAATCCCTTTCTCACGACCAAACCCATAAAAGTACATTTTCCGCCCTACCGTATCAATCTTCGCGACCGGACCGGCTACCCAAGTACCGTCAGTCAATTGATTCTTCAAGCTTCCCGTTGCTGTATCATACAGGTAATAATGTCCCCATCCGGTGCGTTCGGAACGGAACAGGATTTCTTTTCCATCATTTAGAAAAGAAACGTTGCGCATCTGATAATCAAGATATGGTTTATCTTCCTCATGTATCACCACACGTACTTTTCCAGTTTCAACGTCTACCTCGCAAATATCCGATTGATTCCACGGACGATTATAACGCTGGAAGTACAAACGTTTTCCATCTTTTGACATATATAGCACATCAATATACTGATCCGGCCAACGGTTAATATCAATCTTCTTCACTTCACGGGTATCAACATCTCCAATCAATAATTCATATTGAGTGACATGCTTATCACCTGCCAGTTCAGCTTTATATGTTTTCAATTCAGGAGAAGGAGTAGACAAAGAATTAATCAGCCATAAATCGCGTACTTTCCTGTTATCCTCACGCACCGCATAAAAACGATGAGTGCCCGGAATCCAATGAGCAGATTCAGCTCCACATCTTCCTCCTGACTCACCTTCGTCTTCACGATTAAAAGTATAATTCGTAACACCATCAGTAGTTAACTGTATCGGGATCGTATCCTGTCCTTTTTTGCCATTACCAACAAAATACAAATTATGCCGTTCCGCATACAAAAAGAAAAGGCTGTCCGGAGAATATTTCATCCAATATGGGTCGCTTTTCGCATAGGATGATTTCTCTCCTAACTTTTTCACCTTTTTCGTACGCATATTATACGTATAAAACTCACGGTCAAAATCAAAACGCATCGTTTCATTGTCACTTTCAAACGTGAATGACAAATACACATTCGCAGGAGAATAAGATTTCCCTGTATAGACAGCAATCTTACTCAACAACTCAGGGGTATCAAACAATAAACGTTTCTCCTTCTTTTGTGGATTGACATAATAATATTTTTTTCCGTCACTTGTAGTAAAAGAATAGTAAAAACAATCCGTATCGTTGATAAAGGTCGGATGAATACTTGTCGAATACTTACTAATAGGGTTCTGAGTTAATAGACGAAACTTCTCCCCCAACTGATAATTCGCTTTCTGCTGTGCACCGGCAATGCCGCATATTGACATAAACATTATCAAGCACAAACACCTAAAACGAGCGTCTTTCATAAACGTTATATCTTAATCTTATTTATTACGGTTGATATCTCCCCAATAATCTGACCGTGTATCACCTAGCAAATGCTTGGCGAAAAAGCGGAACATCTTTTTCTCAAAATATTCATCAGCAGAACCATATCCATGTCCAGCTCCGGGAATCACAAGCATATCAAAGTCTTTTCCGGCTTCAATCAAAGCTTGCGCCAAACGGTAAGTATGAGCAGGATTCACATTCTTATCCATGTCTCCGGTCACAAGCATCAAATTTCCTTTCAGATTCTTTGCAAGTTCTGCGTTAGACTTCACGCTGAATTTATACTCATACTCTTTCTTTTCATTCCCAAGACTATCTTTCACCACCTTTTCTACTTCTCTCACACCGTTGTAGCATTCTCCCCAACCACGATTGTAGATACTGTTGTCATGGTTTCCAGAGCAAGAGACTGCCGCCTTGTAAAAGTCGGGATATGTAAGGAGAGACGCCGCCGCCATAAATCCTCCTCCGGAATGCCCGCAAATACCCACTTTATCGATGTCGATATACGAATGACGCTTGGCTAGCTGCTCTATCACATATTTATCATCAGCCAACGGATAATCGCGCATATTTCCATATCCAAAACGGTGGTATGCCTTTCCACGCATCGGTGAGTCACCACGATGTCCCACAGCTATGACAATAAATCCTAATTGCGCCATACGGTCGCAGTATCTTTCGGACAAAGAAAATGAAGTAGGAACAAAACCGAAATAAGGTCCCGGATATACAACCGAGATAATAGGATATTTCTTATTCGGATCAAAATTGGCCGGTTTCCACATCACTCCATACAGATTCGTCCTATTGTCGGCCGCTTTTGCCACAAACCGCTCCGGCTTCTTCCATCCGGCATCATATACAGCTTTTAAATCCGGAGTAGCCAAATCACAAATAACCTTACCATTGTTATCCTTCAACAAAAATTTAGGTTCCATATCCACCCGCGAAAAAACATCTATATAATACTTATTGGATTTCAAAAACGTCACTCTATGCTGAGCATCTTCTTTGCTAAGCAATATAGCCCCTTCTTTATCCAAACTTGCCTTATATAATCTATAATAAAACGGATTGATCTTAGGATCATCTCCATAAGCATAAAAATAAACTGTACGGTTCAATGTGTCGATAGAAGCAATATGACCACAAACCCAAGGTCCTGACGACAATGCATTTTTCAGATTACCTTCCCCGTCATAATGGTAATAATGCCCCCAACCGGTGCGTTCGGAACGAAAAAGAATATCTTTTCCGTCATTCAATATGGCAACACTACGGGCATGAGGGTCACGATAAGGCTTATCCACCTCATGTATAAGTTCCTTCACTTCCAATGTATTCGTATTTACAGAACAAACATCCACTTCATCCCATGTCCTTTTGGTTCGTTCGAAATAGATAAAGTCCCCTTTAGGAGAAGCATCAAACACCATCACATATTGATCCGGCCATTTGTCTATATCTGCCTTTCCAGCCTTTTTCTCTTTCACATCCACAATCACCAGATCATGCTGTGTCACGTACTTATCACCAGGAAACTCATACTTATATTTCTCTAACTCAGGATGTTCCGACAATGAATTTATTACCCAGAAATCACGTAACTTCCGTTCATCTTCCAAAACAACATATGCATGACGGCTATCCTTACACCAACATGCCTTGGCAGGCATCTCTTCATTCGGCCTATACCCGTCATTGGTTCTGGCATACGTATAATTCTCTACTCCATCAAAAGTAAGTTGCACTTCTGTAGTATCTATCCCCATTGCTTTGTTACCTCTCACATAAAGATTATGATTCTTGGCATACAGAATATACTTTTTATCCGGAGAAAAATTCATCCAAGAATAAACTACATCTTCTTCTTTCTGTTCATCAGTCTTTAAAGGTAGTTCTTTCAAGTGCCGAGTCAAACGATTATACTCATACGTCCTTCCTTTACGCTCAAAAGTAAATGTTTTCTGATCTTTAGAAAATTTGAACTCCTGAAAAGACATATCCGAGGCATTGATTGTCTCACGCGTAAATTCGGTCAGCGCCATCGCCATTTTATTATTATCAAACAACAATTCGCGCTTTCCGTTATGAGGCGTTACATAATAAAAGAAATTACCTTCTGTTGTCCGAAAGTCGAACCAAAAATTATCGGTACCATTAATTTCACGTGGATAAATAGTCAAACTATTTCTCGATAACTCTCCCCCAAGATCAAAGACGCGATACTTTTCCGCAGCTACATAATCCGCTTGTCGCTGAGCCTTACTCTCAGCAAGCAAGACTCCGACGAACAAACTGAATATTATATAATATTTGTATTTCATCCTATTAATATACAAAAGTATTAAATTCGGCAACAGAACCATATTTATAAATGACATCCACAATCTTATCAAATTTATTATTGACAGGTTGTTCAGCCTTTGGATCTGGGAAAAGTTGATTAATAGTCACCTTCTCACGTTTTTCACTTTTTTCCAACACTTCATAAATATAGAAAGTACCATCTTCCAATGCCACTCCCAACTGACCATTATGCTCGGGCTGCCATTCTACAGCAGGATTACCCCACTCTACATGAACAGCACGGATATCATTCGCTGCTAACGCCTTAACCGGAGAGTCAAAAGTATAAATTTTCTTCAACGTCTGCTCACCATCCTTTTTATACTGGCAATACCACAACGAATTTCCTTCCGCTATCAGCACAAACTGTTTATTGTTAAACACAGCCATATCCGTATATCCACTCAAACCATCAAGAGAGAACCTGATACGTTCAAGATTATAAACACGACTTTGAGTTCTACGGGTTCCTATTGCCCAATGGAAATAGAACAGTTCGTATTGAGAACCTTTTTGCAGCAAAGCCAAATGCCCCGGTCTTACATCCTGCAGACCACCAAAGTCGTCAGACGAAGGGGTGGCAGGCATCATATCTACAATCTTCCAATCACCCAGTTTATAGTTTTCATCCACATTTTTGTCATAACTACCAAGGGAAACACTATATATGTTGCTGCTATAAGACGATTCTTGTATTTTAGGTTCCTCAAACGATTTAGGAGTAGCATCATCCACGATACCTACGATTTCATTCTCTTCCGTACAAGCCGGTATAGCTGCATGATAGTTATTTAAGCGATAACTTGGGTATACTCCAGTAAACTTTCTGCCTTTTCCCAATGGAAAGTTAACGTAAGTACATGTATGAAAATCATTAGCAAAACTATTTGCCGCCCAATAAATATATCCATCGGAATTCAACATTGCCTTGGCTGAATAAGTCATGGAAATCGCTTGAGGATGAAAACCGGCTTCAGGAAAGCTTCCTCTAAATTCTTGATCCGTGTAAACAGAGCGCTCCAAAGTAGTTCCATTCAATTCCGCCCAACGTTCCTGCATCACACCAACCTCATCACTAACATCATACAATTCACCATAGGAACCGACATGCCCCGCATTCAGAAATAACCCTGTCGGTTTCTCTCCTAAACCGGGAAGTACGTCTCTTGCCACATAATCATAAACCAGCGAATCACGATCTATAATGACAGTCTCCGCTCCGTCAGGAGAAGTGACTGGCATTTTATGAGTAACAGACCGTCCACCTACAAAAGAAAGAACTGATTGTCGTCCACCACCTTCACTTAAAACAACCCATCCACGAGTAAACGGTGAACGCACTTTCAAACGACAACTCCTAGAGAACCTTACCTGAGTTTTATTATCAATGACAGAAAAAGTAATTTCGTATAAGCCCCCTCGCTCAAAGCTAAAAGTACAAGACGGTCCGGTTTCTCCCTGAAGTAGATTTCCATCCAATCGCCATTCATAAGAGACATCCGGATTTTCCCGATCAATGGTAAATTTAAAAGCCGGAGTTATAGTCAAATCTTCAGAATATGAGATTGAATACTCGTCCTTCATTCCGGTAATTTCACCCTCCAACTCATTTATATCAGTATAATCATAGTTGTTTTTATCATCCAAACAACCGGACAAAGCTATTAACCCCGCCAAAATAAATAAATATATTGATTTTCTTTTCATCTCTTTATTCGCATTTAGTTATCCCGCAACCGGTATTTCTATAATTTCTCCCATCTCATCCCGCAACGGATCATCAGCAGGCCGCTGCTCATTCTCCTCGGCTACCATATATTTTAGCTCCAAAGAATATTTACGCAACTTAGCCCGATCTTGTCCATCAAAAAGAATATCATCATTATTACGCAAGACCTCCAGAAACATACGATATTTTGTTTCCGAATAATCTCCCAAATAGTACCAGTCTACGGAACTTTCTTCACCATCATACAAGTCTTTATACTCCCACCAGTCCGGTTTCACAAGACGATCAGTCGCTGCAATAACTGCTCTAGACTTAGCAACGACCCCTTCACTCACTTCACCGGCGGCATTGATTCTTATCACTAAAAACTTTGTATTCTCTTTCAAATCAGGCGAATTCTTCAGTTTTATGTAAATAGTGTCTTGTAATTGCCCTTGTTTAATCACGCAATCTTCAGGCAAAATACACTGTGACGTAGGAAAAGTCGATAATTTTTCATCTACACCCACTGTGAAATGCAAATCCTTATCTTGTACTTTTCCACTGACAGACACTGCCAATGGAATTTCAGCTACCTTCGCATCCATTCCTTCCTCCAATGCGTAAAACTCAAAGCAAACCCTGGTAGTATCTTTTGTCATGTCCTTGCCAAAGCTAACATAAGATACATCATTACCGTTCATTACCAGTCCTTCCTCTTGACAAGAAATAAAAAGTAGCATGCCCACCACAGTCATGATTCCTGCCAATAATATATTATTTCTTTCTTTCATAAAACTCTTCCTATTAATACCATTAAAATTCGCTCTCTGAAGTCGGCAATGGCAATACCATATTTTCCTCTGTAGCCTGTACTTCTTCACGTCCCTTCATCGTTCTCATTAACCGTTTAAACATAAAGAAAGTCTGTCCTTCTCCAAAAAACTCTCTTTGAGCATCATTCACCAGCACGTTCATAAAGTTATCTTTTGTCACATTCTCAAGGTCTGTAATCACTCCACGAGTCTTTTTTACATGCGACAAATATTTTTTAGCCGTCTCCAAATCCTGTTGGTAAATAGCTTCAGCTGCTATATAATAGACTTCAGACATTCTAAGCATAGGAACAATTTGATTATTATCTTCACTATACGCAAAGCTCTCCGGCTGTTGGTAATATTTCATCGTGCAGTAATCATCTATATTTTTTTTCTCCATCTGATAACAAATCCGCCAATCTGTCTCTAAGTCATCTCCATAACGCCTCTCTGCTATTTCAGCAGTAATGCCCAAAAACTTATCTTTTTCACTACTTCCTTCCGCTGTATCACTGGTGTGATTTATCAAGCGATCCCACTCCACTTGATCAGTAGGAGAATATAGCGCAAAAATAATGTCATCAAACATCTTCACATTTCCGTTTTTTATAGCTTTCAATCCTGCATTACCAACAAGTGCTTCAAAGTTACTATTTTGCTCAATCAAGATCGCTGCTTGTTCGTAAGCTTCGTCAGGCATATTCGCATACAAGTAAACACGCGCTAATTGTGCCGTTATCGCATAATAATTTAATCGGTACCCACGGGCACTCAAAAACTTTTTTTCATCATTCGTTTCTTCATTGAAACGCCAATTCCATCTTACATCTTTATCAACTTCGGTCAACAAGTCTTGAGCTCTTTTTAAATCTTTAATCACTTGTTCCAAGCAATAAGATACCGTTTGCCGATTATTTACATACGAAGGGTATTCATTCACATAAGGAATAAAAGTGCGTTTCTCCGGATTCATAGCCAATGACGGGGCATATACACGCAATAAATCAAACTGAAGATATGCACGCAACCCGATAGCCTCCCCTAAAATCATTTTACGTTCCAGTTCGCCACCATAAAAAAGTGTACTGTCAGCTTGTTCGGCCTGTTGCGCTAATTCATTACAATTTGCTACCACATTCCATGAATCGTTCCACATTTGATCTGTAGCAGAAACCAATTCATAATGCTTAAAATCCAATCCTTCTATCTTCACCATAGCTTGTCCACCATGCTGTATGGTAGACAGTTGCATATCATATACCTGCCCCCAGGCATCTATAAGTCCCCATTTAAGATTGCTTCCATAAATACTCCAAGAAGCCATTTTCCGGTAAACACCATTCAATGCAGCACGATAACCGTTTCCTGTCTCAAACAAGAACTCTTCTTTGATCTGATCGGACGGATACACGTTTAACCAATCACTACATGAAGTTCCTAAAACTGCAGTTGCACTTAATAAGACGATTGTTCTATATATTTTTTTCATATTACTTACTCTCTTTTTATCAGAATTGCGCCTTCAATGAAAAGTCTATTTTCCAAGATTTAGGATAACTCAATCCGCGTTCCTGACGAATAGAGTTCCAATTGATAAAATCCGAAGAACTTACTTCAAACCGAAGCATATTCATATGTAAATGCTTCTTTATCCATTCGCGGTTAAAATCATAACTTAAAGTCACACTACTGAGACGTATATATTTCTTGTCTTGCACAAAACGAGAAGTCGGCAAAGTAGTCAGATTACTATTAGCTATATTTTTAAACTGTGCCACATCCCCCGGTTTCTGCCAACGATCGGTCAATACCCGTAAATCGACATTTCCACCCTTAATATCTGCATTTTCTACACGATTTACCAATGTCTGATTATATTCTTGTCCGCCGAACTCATATTGGAAAGCAGCAAACAAACTCCAATTTTTATAGGTAGCATTCAAACCTATCGAACCATTCAACTTAGGTTCTGTATTACCCACTACCACCTCTTGCGCCGGATCCCACTTGTCAGTAATGCTACCGTCACGATTAAGGAACAACTCTTCACCCGTAGTAGGATCAATACCCAATGAACGCACCGCCCAAATAGAAGTAAGTGACTGTCCTTCGGAATATTGCGGTATGGGAATTGCATACTCAGCGTTAGCTAAAGCATTCTTGTATAAATCCTGATTCTTCAGTTCTTCCCGATAGAATTCCATAACCCGCTCATTATACGCTTTCTGCGATTCTGAAATTTTTAATATCCTGTTCTTGTTATGAGCCATATTACCCCACAGAGCAATTGTCCAATCACGATCCCGATACACATCTGCACGCACTTGAAGCTCTACACCTTTATTTTCCACTTCTCCCATATTGTTCTTGTAAGTTGAAAAACCAGAAGTATTTGACAAAGTCACGTCATTGATTAAGTCAATAGTCTTTTCGTAATAATAGTCAAAATCGACAGTCAGCCGACGATCGAAAAATTGGGTTTCAAGACCGACATTGAATTTATCTGTTTTTTCCCATGATAAGTCCTTATTTCCTAAAGCTTTAAGAGTTACTCCATAGCCGGTAATATACCACTCGTCAAACAATGCCTCATACATCGTAGTTGCTGCATAGGCAGGGAAATTCACTTTACCTGTACGTCCATACGAGGCACGTACTTTCAACTTATTGACATCCTTGTTTCCCTTCAAGAAATCATAATTATGTATATTCAACCCCAAACCTCCGGAAAAGAACGGTGCCCATTTTTGATTCGCTCCAAATTCGGACGATCCATCGAAACGTACGGAAGCATCCGCCAAATAAACATCATTCCATGTATAATTTAAAGTAGCCAATATACTGACACGACGAGTCGTATTCTCTGAACGGGTCGGTTTCTTATAGACCTCCGCAGCATAGTTCAATGAATTAAATTCCCCTGACGGAAAACCACGATAATGAGCGGAAGTATTATCCACATTGTAAGCGGCAGCTTCCCATCCTCCAGAGAAGTTAAAGTTGTGCTTACCAAAACTGCGAGTATAATAAGCAAAAGCATTTGCATTCCAGCTCAGACTTCCTCCGTCAGTCGTATACAAATCGCCCTGTAAATTAGTCTCATCTGTGCCGTAAACAGACACTTTAGATGACAACGGATCATAAAAACGTTCGGTATCAGTATACTGCTTCGTTACACTGAACTGTCCCTTAAGAGTTAAATAATCCGTCAAATACCAATTCACACTCAGGTTATCGATAATCTCATCATACGCACTCCATTCATAATTTTTGAGAGTAGCTTCATAAAGCGGATTATTAACAGTGCTTCCCCCCCTTAGAACTATACTTCATCTTTATACGTAATTTTGTCTCATCATACGGGTCGTATGGTGATTCATAGGGCTGCAAACCTGTATAATCACTAAATGAACCATAAGGAGATTCTGTTGACTTCGTATGCCCGAAACTTACCGTGTTTTTTACTTGCAGTTTTTTTACCCGATAATCTAAAGAGAATCCGATACTATAGCGATCACGTCCCGAACCTTTCATAACACCTTCACCACCATTATAAGAAGCATCTACTCCATAACGCAAATTTGGAGTACCACCTTCTATATAAATACTGTGTTTGTGGTCAAAAGCATTACGCAAAGGCATAGATATCCAGTCGGTATTTATTCCTCTCTGAATAAGTGCGTATTTTGCATTATATGCATTCAATCCGCTTGCTGTCGTATTATTATTATTGTTTCCTTTCTCAAATAATCCGGCAAGACGCTCAATCTCCAGTTTTTCTGAAGCATTCGCTAGATTATAATCGCGTAGATCAGGCATTTCCAATGTTCCGGTAAAATTATAAGAAACACGAATTTCTCCCGGCTTCGGTGCAACGGTAGTAATAACTACCACACCGTTTGCGGCCCTCGACCCGTAAATAGCTGTAGCGGCAGCATCCTTCAAGATTGTCATACTTTCAATACGAGTAGGATCCAAATCATACACTTTCTCAATGCTGACTTCAAATCCATCCATAATGAAAGTCGGCAGATTCGGATTATTCTCTAAATTTGACTTGGAAAGTTGGTCTTTATCCAATTCTTTCACGCCAAAGCCCGAACGACCACGAATATACATTTCAGGAAGTGCATTCGGATCAGAACCAAACTGGTTGTTATTAACCAAGCGGAAAGATGGATCAAACGACTGCAAAGCTCCAATTACATTTGTCTGTGATACTTTACGCAAATCATCACCCGAAATCTGTGTTGAACTACCTGTAAAACTGGATTTACGTACATTACTATATCCATTGATGACAACATCATCCAACGTCTTTATATCATCTTCCATAGTAATTTCAAGCATTTTCTTGCGGGTAGCGTCCACCTGAATAGTTTGCTTTTTCATACCAATAAAAGAGACTTCCAGAGTCACTTTATCACTTTTCACATCCAGTGTAAACTCACCTTCAATGTTTGTAGAAGTACCTGAACGAGTACCTTTGACGATAATACTAGCTCCTGGTATCGGCTCCTTATTCGAATCTGTCACCATACCACGAATACGATTTTCCCGTTTCTCCGCCTGCATTTTGCGGACTACCACAATACCGTCTTTCACTGCATAATCAAATCCCTGCGGATTAAGAATCAACTTAAGCGCGATCTCCCATTTCTCATTTTTCACATTAATCGACACAGGGGGAACGCCCTTGAACATTTGTGAATTATACAACATATTCACACCTGTCTGTTTTTTCACTGCATCCAAGGCAGTCTCGATAGAGACATTGTGCAGTTTCAAAGTTACCGTCTTGTCCTGTGACGGTAAAGCCCATGCACTAAACGTGCAGCACATTGCCACTAGAAAACATAGCAGCCATCGTTTTTCTCTCATAAATTAATAATTAAACTTTTGTATATCTAATATTCTAATTATTCTATTTTCACTCCATTTCTTCCACTTTGTCGTATATCAATATATTCCTACCACTGATTTTATAATTCAAATCCCCAGTGAGCTCCAACGCATCCAGAAATGAGTTGATCGTTCCGTAGCGTTTCAAACTGCCGCTATAGGTAATGTCACGCAAGTTCGGGGTTTCATAATAAACCTGTATGTCGTACCAGCGTTCGAATGTTTTCATTATATCTCCTAGAGGACGATCATTAAAGATGTACATGCCATTTACCCAACCTACATATTCTTCCAAATTCACCACACGTTTCGTTGAACTATTGGCAAGGACTACAGCCTGTTCTCCCGGTGAAAGAGTAATCGTTTCCGCATTCGGTGTAGAAAATTTCACTTTCCCACGTACCAGAGTCGTGTAGCAAATAGGTGCATCGGCATAAGCATTTACATTGAACGCAGTACCCAGTACGATTACGTCCCCAAGATGCGTCTGCACAACAAACGGATGCTCTTCATCCGCCACAACATCAAAATAGGCTTCACCTTCCAAACGTACAATTCTGCGTTTACCGGCAAAACGTACCGGATAAGTCAATTTGGAACCGGCATTCAAATGAACCGTAGTTCCATCTGCGAGGATTACGGTGTTTTCACCTCCACGCGGTATAACCAGTTCATTTGATTTAGCTGGTTGCTCTTCGACGTTTTTTTCCTCGTGTTGTGTTGTGACGGTAGGTTGGTAAGACAGCACCCCTTTCTTATATTTTACTTGAACACCGTCCACTATTACGCTCACTTCTTTCTTATTCACATCAATCACGCTGCCATCGGGCAAAGTCAGTTGTGCCTGTTGAGTTCCCGGCTGAATCAAGACTTTTCCCTCTTCTTCCGGTGAGATATAATTCGACATGTAGAAAGAAAGAGCGACGGCTAAAGTAACGACAGCCGCAGCAGCCCACCACCAAACCCGGAGAGAACGACGCTTCTGTACTTTCGGCTCCATCCGCCCGATTTTCTGAAGAAAAGATTGATAGGCTTTCTTTGACGAATAATTCTGATATTCTCCAAAGGCGACTCTCAAAGTCTCCCCGTTCTGAAGTTGCCCATATACTTTTTGTAAGTCCGGACATTCCGCCAGCCGTTTTTCAAGGTCTTGTTGCTCCACTTCATTAGCTTCTCCCAAAAGAACCTTTCTCATCAAAGCGGCATCTTGATATACATTTTCGAACTTATTCATCTTATTGCTAACTTTTTAATTAAACATTTGTTTAATTCATCTTTATTATAGATATACATAACTCATGGAAAGGGGTGACAAAAAGAATATATTTTTTTGAGATAAGAGTATGAATAATAGGATTTTAGGGACACATAAATAGCATTATGCTATAATTTAAAAGAGAAAACGCCCATTTTAACAAAGAAAATATGTCCTAATCAATCATTAAAAAGACAAAGAAGTATCAATTTGACTTTTTCTTATTTTAGAGAAATAAACAAAGAATTATGGAATTCATGGAATCCCCCAACCTTTCACGAAGAAATTTATAGCTACGTGTCTTTTGGGTTTTAACAGTATTAATACTTATTTCTAAACGTTCCGCTATCTCTTCCCATGTATATCCCTCAATTCTCATTAAGATAATCCGGCGTTGCTCAGACGGAAGTTCTTCGATATAGTAATAGAGTTGCCGAATAATTTCTTCTTTTACCGTCAATGCATAAATCATATCCTCGTCTTCTACGCTTTCTTCTTCGGCTAAAGAACTCAATATGGTATCATGGATTTGGTTATTGCGTATATACAATAAGGTATTATTATAGCAGGCACGATAAAGATAATTGGTAAGCTCTTTAATATCAGAAAAGGTACGCTTCCCTTCCCATACAGAAATAAAGACTTCCTGTACCAAATCTTCCACCGCATCAGGAACCGGCAATATCTTGGAAACATAAACACATAAAGCAGCATAAAAACGATCGTAGAAATCGCCCCACATCTTTTCATCCTTCCGGTTTACTCCCGCTACTATGGTGTCAATTTTATCGTTCATACTGTCACATTACCTGCGAAAAAAGGAAACAGAATTCACAAAAATCGCCGTAACTACTTACTTTTGCGATAATTATGGATGCAAATATATTGTTTTTTTTCAGAAACGCAGACCTTGCCGGCTTACAAAATAGAAAATAAAATGCAACAAGGTATAAAGACTAGCCTTAAAGAAGAATATAAAAACAAGAAATACTTCGATTAGTAACAACATTATTGGAACTAAAGTCATTACCAATCAAAATATCTCCGAGGCTTGATTATTTATTACTTTCTGTTTATAATGACATATGCTGTTATTCACAGTCGTCACAAAGATATAACTACCTTATTCACAGACATCTTATGTGAACAAGCAGTATCATTCTCACTCTTCACAACCTTTCACCTTCTTCACCAAATACACATTACCCAATCTCGTATGCTGTCGGCTGATACCTGCTACGGTCAGAATTTGCGCCAGTTGGATAGGTGTACAGTTGCGAAGCACGGCGGGAAATCTCTTTTTTAATTCCTGATGAATAATAACAGCGGAGAGTGACAAGCAATCCGGTTCGTTCAACGTGGCAGGTGCGTATGTGTTGCGTACAATGTCTTCTATAGGGTTGACATGATAGTATGCCATGTTATGATATTGCAAAGCATGTTCTTCCTCCTTATTGAACCAGTGGCGGGCACCTGCAAGCAATTCCTCTTTCAGTTGGGCATAGATTTGTGAATATTCTATTCCGGTACAGTCAATATCATGTTCCGCTTCAATGCAGATGAATCTGCGGCTGCCTGTCGGATCGCACAGTAAGTCAGTCCGATTGCTCGTTCCGATGAAAGAGGCGATACGAGGAAGCGACCGGAAATTTTTCTGATAGGCTTTGCAAATGTTGAGGTTGGACATTTGCATCAGATTTTTCAGTAACGGCATCTTTTGCACTCCGTATTTGTCAAATTCATCCATGTTCAGTAATCCCATCTCGGCTAGGAGGCGTTCGGGATTACCTTGTGCGGTTAATTTCAGATTATCCGAATAATAACGGGCCAGTTGTGGCGGCATTAGCATGCGGCAGAAAGTGGATTTATGCCGCCCTTGCTCTTCGCTGATAAGTATCGGGGCAACGCTGTTGGCTTGTACTTGGCTCATTCCCATCCATTGAGCAGTAAGCCCCAGCATCCAGGTGTGAAAGCTTTTTATCCATATAGGAGCGTCGGATACTCGCTTCGCCAGAGACTTCAACCGATCCGTTCCGTCCCATGCAGGTAGTTCGTCCATATAAAGCCGGAAAGGATGGTAACTTTCCACTTGGGTGGAGTAGATGTATCTTTGAAGATCTTTGTCCCAGCAGTTGATTCCTTCTTTGTGGGCTTCTAGGCAGAAAGTATTCAGTTCTCGCTTGTCTATGCGGCAGAAAGGAATTTCTCGTTGGCCGAATGGGCGAAATTCAGTTTCTTCGGTGAGTAGGTTGTAGCGGAAATCATATCGCACTTTCAAAAAGTCGATCACTTGTTGCGTCAGAAGGACGGGTTGCTTATGTATTTCCTGTTTATGTACTTCTTTCTTATCTGCTTCCTGCTCATGCAATTCTTGTATTTTTGGCTCTTCCTTTAAAGTGTTCGGTGAAACGATGACGTTTGACGATTCTTTCATTAATACCCGTATTCTTTTCGCCAAACGTTTCGAGTTATATTCTAATGTCTTCATATTTTTCTTCTTTTTAAATGAATAAATGTTGTTTTTTCGACCGGTTGATGCTGCTAAGGTATAACATGAAATATGGGGTTTGCAAGTATTTAACTAAGAAAATGTTTATTTTCTCCTGAAATGAAAAACAAGCTTTCTTATGGGGATAAGTCGTTACTTTGTCGTATCTTTAGTACTTGTTTAAGAGAAGCCGACTGGAGTTGTCCGGTTGGCTGACAATAGTTGGCTGAACAGCCGATTCCAGTCGTCCGAATAGCCAATTAAAGTTGTCCTATGATGAAGTTACACACTTAAATTGATAAGAAGTAATGGCTATTGTGTTTGATTGGTATGAAAATCCTAATGCCTCTTCGGAAGAAGAAGAAGCGTTGCATCCACGTATCTTCATGAATGGAAAAGATACGGCACATCCTTACATACTAACGACTGTGAAGATGTGAAAGAAGCATATTTCTTAGAGTAATCACACGAAAGAGTTGATAGATTGAGACTTATCCTCATGTGAAGAGAATGAACAAACATTCAGTAAAGAAAATATATTGGCATAAAACTATATCCTGCATCGTCATATCCCATCAGACAGCCGAATGTATATTATTACCGGTGAACCTATTATTTACGAGAGCAAAGGGTACAAAAAAAAGAGCGAATCATTCCGCTCCACCTTTAAAGAATCCCCATAAATGGGATTCTTCTTTTTCTTCATCTTTCATTTACTCTTTACCTGAAAACGTCTTTTTCCTAATACCTAATCAAAACAATCTTTTTCCTAAAAACTAATCTTAAAATCTAATACCTTAATTTTATAAACTAATACCTTTTAATTATTACCTTTTTCTAATACCTAAAATATAAGTAGTTTCACAACTACACTGCAAAGGTATAGCTGTTTGCGAAAACAGCAAAAGCCATCATGCAAAAAATTACATTCAGACTTATTTTTTTGACTTATGTCAAGAGGTAGGGTAAATTTAGAGTGTAAACCTCACGTTTATTCCCACAACAATCCGTCTTCTCAACAAATCTTTCCTTTTACTCTCTAGTTGCATTCATAATTGAGCAAGTACACAACTAACAAAAAGAAAGCAAAACAGGGAATTTAAAACACAATCTATTACCATTCTATTTAAAAACATACAATCACAAAAAACAATAAGCGGGCTATTTTCGAACAATCTGCATATTTCTAACTCAAAATTACGGCGATTTTTTCAGTCAAACCGGATTCCTCCCCGGATTTTCAGAAGCAAAAACAGCTTGAAGATACAAGTCTCGCAACTTTTCCGTAACTTTGCAGCGTTTGATAATAAATAAGATAGGAATGGATTTTAAGTACGACGTAATTGTAATTGGTGCCGGACATGCTGGTTGTGAAGCAGCGGCAGCCGCAGCTAATTTAGGTTCCAAGACTTGTCTCATCACTATGGACATGAACAAGATTGGGCAGATGAGTTGCAACCCGGCTGTAGGAGGAATCGCCAAAGGACAAATTGTACGTGAAATAGATGCACTGGGTGGACAAATGGGATTGGTGACAGATGAAACAGCCATTCAGTTCCGAATTCTAAACCGTTCGAAAGGCCCTGCCATGTGGAGTCCCCGCGCCCAATGCGACCGGGCTAAGTTCATCTGGTCCTGGCGGGAGAAACTGGAAAATACACCCAACCTTCATATCTGGCAAGATACGGTATGCGAACTGCTCGTTGAAAACGGTGAGGTTACCGGATTGGTCACTGCGTGGGGTGTCACTTTCAAAGCGAAATGCGTTGTGCTCACCGCAGGAACTTTCCTCAACGGACTGATGCACGTAGGTCGCCATCAATTACCGGGAGGAAGAATGGCCGAACCGGCTTCTTATCAATTGACCGAATCCATCGCCCGTCACGGCATCACCTATGGAAGAATGAAAACCGGTACTCCGGTACGAATCGATGCACGCAGCGTTCATTTTGACCAAATGGAAACACAAGCCGGCGAATGTGACTTCCACAAGTTCTCTTTCATGAATACCAGCACGCACCACTTAAAGCAACTTCAATGCTGGACATGCTACACTAATGAAGAAGTACATCGGATTTTGCGCGAAGGTTTGCCCGATTCTCCCCTATTCAACGGACAGATACAAAGTATCGGACCACGCTATTGCCCGAGCATCGAAACCAAGATTGTTACTTTCCCCGATAAAGACCAGCACCAATTATTCCTGGAACCGGAAGGCGAAACAACACAAGAGCTATATCTTAACGGATTCTCTTCTTCACTTCCGATGGAAATACAAATTGCGGCACTGAAACAAATCCCGGCTTTCAAAGATCTGGTCATCTATCGTCCGGGATATGCTATCGAATATGATTACTTCGATCCGACCCAATTAAAACATACGTTGGAATCGAAGATTATCAAAAATCTGTTCTTTGCCGGACAAGTGAACGGCACTACCGGATACGAGGAAGCAGGAGGACAAGGATTGGTAGCCGGCATCAATGCGCATATCAACTGCCACGGCGGAGAAGCATTTACTCTAGCCCGCGACGAAGCATATATTGGCGTATTAATCGACGATTTGGTTACCAAAGGTGTGGATGAACCCTACCGTATGTTTACCTCCCGTGCAGAATATCGCATTTTGCTTCGCATGGACGATGCGGATATGCGCCTGACAGAAAAAGCATTTAAGCTTGGATTGGCAAAGAAAGACCGCTATCAATTGGTAAGAAGCAAGAAGGAAGCTGTGGAACAAATCGTCTCTTTCGCACGCAACTATTCGATGAAACCGGCATTAATTAATGATGCTCTCGAAAAGATAGGAACAACTCCCCTGCGTCAAGGGTGCAAGTTGATAGAAATTCTAAACCGTCCGCAGGTGACAATTGAGAATATAATAGAACATGTTCCGGCGTTTCAACGGGAACTGGAGAAAGCGACAAGTTCGGATCAAGATCGAAAAGAAGAGATTCTCGAAGCGGCTGAAATTTTAATCAAGTATCAAGGATACATTGACAGAGAACGAATGATTGCTGAAAAGCTGGCACGCTTGGAGAGCATAAAGATCAAAGGAAAATTTGATTATTCCACCATTCAGTCCCTATCCACCGAAGCTCGGCAAAAGTTGGCAAAGATAGATCCGGAGACGATTGCGCAGGCGAGCAGAATTCCGGGAGTCTCTCCAAGTGACATCAACGTACTGCTCGTGCTTTCGGGACGATAGGCGGTAACGTTTCACGTGAAACAAATCATTTAAAGAAACGATATAATTCAATGATTATGAGCAAAGAAACACTAATCAAAAGTATTCGGGAAGTACCCGATTTTCCGATCCCCGGAATCCTATTCTACGATGTCACCACCCTATTCAAAGATCCATGGTGCCTGCAAGAATTATCAAACATTATGTTTGATATGTATAAGGATAAAGGGATCACCAAAGTAGTAGGAATAGAATCAAGGGGCTTCATCATGGGACCGATTTTAGCCACCCGCCTGAACGCCGGTTTCATTCCTATCCGCAAGCCCGGCAAGCTCCCTGCAGAAACAATTGAAGAAAGCTACGACAAGGAATACGGAAAGGACACCGTGCAAATTCACAAAGATGCACTGGATGAAAACGACGTAGTTTTATTACACGACGACTTGCTGGCAACAGGAGGTACGATGAAAGCGGCTTGCGAATTGGTGAAAAGATTAAAACCTAAAAAGGTATATGTAAACTTCATCATTGAATTGAAAGAACTGAATGGGAAATCAGTATTCGGAGACGACGTAGAAGTAGAATCGGTATTGACTTTATAAAGGATTTGCATCTATATTGCAGAGAATATGTCAAAAGTAAGCAGCTAGCGATCTCTCATACCTAACGATTATGAATGTAGAACCGGAAAGCAAAACCAATGAATATCTGAAAGGGATTGTAGCCAACCTTCCCGAGAAACCGGGTATTTACCAATACCTGAATACGGAAGGAACGATTATATACGTTGGAAAGGCAAAAAATCTAAAGAAAAGAGTCTATTCTTATTTCAGCAAAGAGCATGAGCCGGGAAAGACGCGAGTACTGGTCAGCAAAATCGCTGATATTCGCTATATCGTAGTCAACACAGAAGAAGATGCGTTATTGCTGGAGAATAATCTGATAAAGAAATATAAGCCGCGCTACAACGTTCTGTTAAAGGACGACAAGACCTACCCTTCTATTTGCGTGCAGAATGAATACTTTCCGAGAGTCTTCAAAACAAGAAAGGTTATCAGGAACGGCTCCTCTTATTATGGCCCGTACAGTCACATTCCATCAATGTATGCGGTATTGGACCTGATAAAGCATTTATATCCCTTGCGCACATGCAATTTAAACCTAAGTCCGGAAAACATACGGGCGGGCAAATTTAATGTATGTCTGGAATATCATATAAAAAACTGCGCCGGGCCATGCATCGGATTGCAATCACAGGAAGAATATCTCAAAAACATAGATGAAATCAAGGAAATCCTGAAAGGGAATACACAAGATATCAGCCGTATGTTGCTGGAAAGGATGCAGACGCTGGCCGGCGAAATGAAGTTTGAAGAGGCACAGAAGGTTAAAGAGAAGTATCTTTTGATTGAGAGTTATCGTTCGAAATCGGAAGTAGTAAGCTCCGTATTGCACAATATCGACGTATTCTCAATCGAAGAAGACGAGTCGAACTCTGCTTTCATCAATTATCTGCACATTACAAATGGTGCCATCAATCAGGCTTTCACGTTCGAATACAAAAAGAAGCTGAACGAATCAAAAGAGGAGCTTTTAAGGCTTGGTATTATCGAAATGCGGGAACGCTACAAAAGCCAATCCAGAGAGATTATAGTGCCTTTTGAACTCGATTTGGAGTTAAACAATGTCGTATTTACCGTTCCACAGCGGGGAGATAAGAAGAAATTGCTGGATCTTTCGGTTCTAAACGTGAAACAGTACAAGGCCGATCGCCTAAAACAGGCGGAAAAATTGAATCCGGAGCAAAGAAGCATGCGTTTAATGAAAGAAATTCAGCAAGAGTTGCATTTGGAAAGACCGCCGCTACAAATCGAGTGTTTTGATAACTCAAACATACAGGGTTCTGATGCCGTGGCAGCCTGTGTTGTATTTAAGAAGGCCAAGCCATCAAAGAAAGATTACCGGAAATACAATATAAAGACGGTTGTAGGGCCTGATGACTATGCTTCCATGAAAGAGGTCGTCAGAAGGCGTTATCAACGCGCTATCGAAGAGAATTCTCCTCTACCCGACCTGATTATCACTGATGGTGGAAAAGGTCAAATGGAGGTCGTCAGAGAAGTCATTGAAGACGAACTGAATCTGGCTATTCCTATTGCCGGACTAGCAAAGGACAACCGCCACCGCACATCGGAGCTGCTTTTTGGATTTCCTCCGCAGACGATTGGTATCAAACAGCAAAGCCCATTATTCCGTCTGCTGACACAGATTCAGGATGAAGTACACCGTTTTGCTATTAGTTTCCATCGTGATAAACGCAGCAAACGACAAGTTGCGTCCGCACTGGATACCATCAAAGGTATCGGAGAAAAGACAAAAACAGCACTTTTGAAAGAGTTTAAGAGCGTAAAACGAATAAAAGAAACCTCTTTTGAGGAGATTGCCGCTATCATCGGAGAAGCGAAAGCCAAGACCGTAAAAGAGGGATTAAGCAATGAATCATCAAAAAATGAATAAGAAGCCGGCGGAATGGAGTCAGTTATCTTTCTATCATTTTTAGCCGCGGATTACACAGATTGCATGGATTTCACGGTTAAATTACTAAAAACCGCATTATCCTTTCAATCTGTATAATCCATGCCTAAATAATAAACCATTAAAGCTTTCGGCAAAACCTTATAATATTTTCCTGCCAACACACCGTTTTCTCTTTCGAATTTTGTAAATTTGCCTTTCCTAACCACGAAATAGAATAAATAACAATGCGAATAGTTATACAACGGGTAAGCCATGCGTCAGTAACCATTGAAGGACACTGCAAATCGTCCATCGGAAAGGGGATGCTGATATTAGTTGGCATCGAAGAATCAGACGGGCAGGAAGACATCGACTGGCTCTGCAAAAAGATAGTAAATCTACGTATCTTCGACGATGAAAATGGGGTGATGAACAAGTCTATTTTAGAAGATGGAGGCGAAATTTTAGTTATCAGCCAGTTCACGCTACACGCTTCTACCAAAAAGGGAAATCGCCCCTCCTACATCAAAGCTGCCAAACCGGATATCTCTATCCCACTCTACGAGCAATTCTGCAAAGATTTAAGCGGTGCACTGGGAAAAGAAATAGGCACAGGAATCTTCGGAGCAGACATGAAAGTTGAACTTTTAAACGACGGTCCTGTTACTATATGCATGGATACCAAAAACAAAGAATAGATATTCCATACTAATCATTAATCACTAATCATTAAAAAAATGACTCTGGAAGAAGCACAGAAACAAGTGGACCAATGGGTGAAAACATACGGTGTCCGCTACTTCAGCGAGTTGACCAATATGGTAGTCCTGACGGAAGAAGTAGGAGAACTGGCCCGTGTCATGGCCCGCAAATATGGCGACCAATCCTTCAAGGAAGGAGAAAAAGACAACATAGATGAAGAGATAGCAGACGTCTTATGGGTGCTTCTCTGCATCGCCAACCAGACGGGAGTAGACATCACTGACGCTTTCCGGAAAAGCATGGAGAAGAAAACGAAACGAGATAATAAAAGACATATCAACAACCCAAAACTGAAAGATCATGGAAGAGAATAACTCACAGCCCAACAAGTACAAGGCCGCATTGGCAAAGTATAATACCAATCTGAGCGATGCAGATATTCAAGCTCGCGTAGCTGAATTGATTGAGAAAAAAGTGCCGGAGAACAACACGGAGGACGTTAAGAAATTCCTGTTCAACTGCATTGATCTGACCACCCTGAACAGTACGGACAGCGACGAAAGCGTGATGCACTTTACTGAAAAAGTCAATCAGTTTGACGACGAATATCCTGATCTGAAAAACGTAGCAGCCATCTGTGTGTACCCCAACTTTGCAGCCATCGTTAAAAACACGCTGGAAGTAGACGGAGTCAATATCGCCTGTGTATCAGGAGGTTTCCCCTCTTCACAGACATTCATTGAAGTGAAAGTGGCAGAAACAGCACTGGCCATTGCAGACGGTGCAGACGAAATAGATATTGTGATTTCCATCGGCAAGTTCCTTAGCGGAGACTACGAAGGAATGTGCGAAGAAATACAGGAACTAAAAGAAGTTTGCAAGGAACGCCACCTCAAAGTAATCCTCGAAACAGGCGCATTAAAGAGTGCTTCCAACATCAAGAAAGCCTCTATCCTATCCATGTATTCGGGCGCAGACTTCATCAAGACATCTACCGGAAAGCAGCAGCCTTCCGCAACGCCGGAAGCCGCTTACGTGATGTGTGAAGCTATCAAAGAATACTATCAGAAGACAGGAAACAAGATTGGATTCAAACCGGCAGGTGGTATCAACACTGTTAACGATGCGATTATTTACTACACTATTGTAAAAGAACTATTAGGTGAAGAATGGCTTGACAACCAACTGTTCCGCCTGGGAACCAGCCGTTTAGCCAACCTCCTCCTTTCCGACATCAAAGGCGAAGAAATCAAGTTCTTCTAAAAATTAAAGGCTACATTAGCAATCAAATACGCCTTACCGCGCGACTCCCGTATCACGGGAATCGACGCGGTATTTTTTATTTAAGAAAAACTAAAGATAGTTACTGGACAATTCGGAAAAATAATTATCTTTGTAAAAGGTTTAGCGATGAAAATATAGCTAATTAGTTATATTAGAGAACGTTTCATTTATTACCAGTTCCTGGAATTCGGCAAAATTCAAAGTTATGAATGGTAATAAGCAAACGGGTCTCACGCACCTTCATGTATATAATTTTGTTATATATCGAATGGAGCGTGGGACTGTTGCTTGTATACTCATAACGGCTTGCCGAAGCCTCAGGAAAATACATGGCAACAGTTCTCACGCTTTTCATGAACTTTATGGAGGTATTAAGGATGGACGCTTACACGAGAACCTTACGATTCAATCACAACCCTCTGAATCTCATCCTCGGAACAGAGAAAAAGAAGGGGCTACGCATCGGTTATATGGAAGCTGGACTGCAAGGCTTCTATCTCAACTCCATGGAGACCGGAGTCCATCCGCAAAAGCTATCCAGACTGCTGGCAGAAGAGTTCCACTGCACCGATACCAAGTCCGTCACCGGATTATTCCAGTTCCTGATCAACGAAGGAAACAGAGTCTCCTACCAGATTATGCTCCCCTACTTACTCTCCACAGAGAACATCAACGAGTTCGAAAGTATCATCCAAAAGCGCTTTTTCGGAGTAGAACGCTTCATTCAGCAAGGAAAGAATCTATACAGATTCGTGAAATATACAGAAGAAAGAAGAGACCCGATTATATGGATAAATGACTTAGAAAAAGGGATTATCGGATGGGACATGGGATTGCTTGTCAGCTTGGCGCGCGCCTCCCAAACATGCGGGCACATCAGCAAGGAACAAGCCTGGAAGTACATAGAACAAGCAGCCCAATTATGTTCTCTAGATCTTCATACAGCTGAAGAAATAGACAAGAGTTTCCTTTTAGGAAAAGCGATGAAATCGGGAAAAATAGAAGATTGGGATCGATTATTATCGTGCTATTCACTCCTGGGCAGGCACAGGAAGTAACTATTTTTCGCGGTCTACCACGTAATCCAAGTAAGCCCGGAGAGCTACACAAATATCAGATTCCGGCAAAGAAGCCAGTAAATCAAAAGCCTTTTGCTTATATACATTCATCGTCTGAACGGCATATTCAATGCCCCCGTTTTCTTTGATAAACGAGATCAAATGGGCAATTTCATCGAGAGTAGCTGCACCCTCCTTTACCTTGATTGCCAATTCTTGCGCCTCATCGTTTTTTGTCGTGTTCAATACATACAAAGCGGGCAATGTCAGTTTACCTTCAAGCATATCATTACCTGTCGGTTTGCCAATCTCTCTATTATCAAAGTAATCGAAAATATCATCTTTTATCTGAAAGCAGATACCAATATATTCACCCAACAAACGAGCTAGTTCGGCTTCTCCCTCCCCTACACCTACCGAAAAAGCGGCAGCTTTCGTACAGGCAGCAAAAAGAGCGGCAGTCTTCTTACGGATTACATCAAAGTAAACCTCCTCAGAAAAGCTATGATTACTTACATTTGAAAGCTGAAGCAACTCGCCGTCAGCAAGATCCTGCCCAAGAGTAGACACCAGTTGAATAATGCGGTGGCTGTTCGTCAGTTCGGCATGCACCAAACTGGTTGCCAGCAGATAGTCGCCCGTCAATACGGCTACTTTATTATTAAAGATAGCATTCACCGAGAGTTGTCCACGGCGTTCGGTACTTTCATCCACGACGTCGTCATGCACCAAACTGGCTGTATGAAGGAGTTCCAATGAAACAGCTGCATGAAGAGTGGAAGGACATACAGCACCATAAAGACGTGCCACCAGCAAAACAAGAATAGGACGCATCATCTTACCATTCCTCTGCCGTATGTGAGATACGACACTATCGAGCAATGCATTTGAACTGGAGAGAGAACTATCAAAAAGTTCTTTGAAGTCTCTCAGTTCTGCTTCAATCGGAGTTCTGATGAGTGAGATGCTGTCCATTAATTACACAATTTGAGCACAAAAGTAATAATAAAACGCTGAATACCGTATTTTTTTGTACTTTTACCATGAAAAATTAATTAAATCTATGGATTCAAGTAATAAATTATTTCTTTTAGACGCTTATGCATTAATATATCGAGCGTATTACGCCTTTATTAAAAACCCAAGAATCAATTCCAAAGGATTCAATACTTCAGCTATACTGGGCTTTGTAAACACCCTCGAAGAAGTGCTGAAAAAAGAAAATCCCACTCATATAGGAGTAGCCTTCGACCCCGCAGGACCTACCTTCCGACACGAAGCTTTCGAACAATATAAAGCACAGCGGGAGGAAACTCCGGAAGCGATTCGCCTTTCCGTACCTATTATAAAGGATATTATACGTGCTTACCGCATCCCCATTCTGGAAGTTGCAGGCTACGAAGCCGACGACGTGATAGGTACGCTTGCCACCGAAGCCGGCCGTCAGGGTATCACCACTTATATGATGACTCCCGACAAAGATTACGGGCAGTTGGTAAGCGACAAGGTATTTATGTACCGTCCCAAGCACACAGGAGGTTTCGAAGTGATGGGTGTTGAAGAAGTGAAAGCCAAGTTTGACATTCAGTCTCCGGCACAAGTGATTGACATGCTCGGACTGATGGGCGACTCTTCGGATAATATCCCCGGATGTCCCGGAGTAGGAGAAAAGACTGCTCAAAAACTGATTTCCGAATTCGGAAGCATCGAAAATTTATTAGAGCATACCGACCAACTGAAAGGTGCACTGAAAACAAAAGTGGAAACGAACCGGGAAATGATTACTTTCTCGAAATTCCTCGCCACGATTAAAATTGATGTGCCCATCCAACTTGAAATGGATTCTCTTGTCCGCGAAGAAGCAGACGAAGATTCACTTCGCAGCATTTTCGAAGAACTGGAATTTAGAACGCTCATCGACCGGGTACTAAAAAAAGGAGTTTCCGGAAATGGAATAACCTCCACTCCTGGAAGCAAAGTCGCCACCGGAAAAAGCGCCCCCTCTCCTCTTCCACTTTTTCCCGAAGAAGGAGGCGGAATACAAGGCAATTTGTTTGCGAATTTCACGCCCAATGAGCCGGATGAAGCAAAAAAATCAAATCTAGAGACGTTAGAATCGCAGTCAGGCAACTATCAACTCATTGATACAGAGGAGAAAAGAAGAGAAATTGTTCAAAAATTACTTACATCTAAAATTCTCTCGTTAGATACGGAAACCACCGGAACCGAACCAATGGATGCCGAATTGGTCGGAATGAGTTTTTCCATTGCCGAAAATGAAGCATTTTATGTTCCTGTTCCATCAGACTGGGACGAAGCGTTAAAAATCGTAAAGGAGTTCCGCCCGGTCTTCGAAAATGAGAATTCGTTAAAAGTCGGACAGAATATCAAGTACGATATGATTGTTCTTCAAAATTATGGTGCAGTAGTAAAAGGTCCGCTTTTCGATACGATGATCGCTCACTATGTTCTTCAACCGGAACTTCGTCATGGTATGGATTACCTGGCAGAAATTTATCTGCATTATCAGACTATCCATATTGACGAACTGATAGGCCCCAAAGGAAAGAATCAGAAGAACATGCGCGACCTCGACCCGAAAGATGTATATCTGTACGCTTGCGAAGATGCGGACATCACTCTGAAACTGAAAAACGTATTGGAGAAAGAGCTGAAAGAGAATGACGCCGAACGTTTATTCTATGATATAGAAATGCCTCTTGTTCCGGTATTAGTCAATATCGAACGGAACGGAGTATTGCTAGACACGGAAGCACTGCAACAATCATCCGCTCATTTCACCGCCCAGATGGAGCAAATCGAAAAAGAAATCTACGAACTGGCCGGTGAGACCTTCAACATCGCTTCACCCAAGCAAGTCGGCGAAGTCTTGTTTGACAAGCTGAAGATTATAGAAAAAGCAAAAAAGACCAAGACCGGGCAGTATGTCACCTCGGAAGAAGTGCTCGAAAGCCTCCGGCATAAACATCCTGTGGTAGAAAAGATTCTGGAACATCGCGGACTGAAAAAGCTATTGGGCACGTATATCGATGCGCTTCCCCTACTTATCAACCCACGCACAGGAAGGGTGCATACCTCTTTCAACCAGACTGTAACCGCTACGGGACGCCTTAGTTCAAGTAACCCGAACTTACAGAATATCCCTATCCGCGACGAGAATGGAAAAGAAATCCGCAAGGCTTTCATCCCCGATGAAGGCTGCCTCTTCTTCTCTGCCGACTATTCGCAAATTGAATTGCGCATCATGGCACACCTTAGCGAGGATAAGAATATGATTGATGCTTTCCTTAGCAATCACGATATTCATGCGGCCACTGCTGCCAAAGTTTATAAGATCGACCTGAAAGACGTAGGTTCCGACATGCGCCGTAAAGCCAAGACTGCCAATTTCGGTATCATCTATGGCATATCCGTATTTGGTCTTGCCGAACGAATGAATGTAGATCGTAAAGAAGCCAAAGAGTTAATCGACGGTTACTTTGAAACTTATCCGGGAGTGAAAGCATATATGGATAAAAGCATTCAGGTGGCCCAGGAAAAAGGCTATGTGGAAACAATCTTCCATCGGAAGCGCTTCTTGCCGGACATCAATTCGCGGAATGCCGTTGTACGCGGATATGCGGAACGAAATGCCATCAACGCCCCTATCCAGGGAAGTGCGGCAGATATTATAAAAGTAGCAATGGCACGTATCTATCAACGGTTCCAGACCGAAGGAATACAAGCCAAAATGATCCTGCAAGTACATGACGAATTAAATTTCAGCGTTCCTGTCAATGAAAAAGAGCGTGTAGAAGAAATCGTCATCGAAGAAATGGAGAAAGCATACCGCATGCACGTCCCCTTGAAAGCAGATTGCGGATGGGGCAAAAACTGGCTTGAGGCACATTAAACCATCAAGTGAATAAAGGCCACCTCAATAAGGAATTGCTATCTTTTAGACACTAATTACACAAGGAGACTCCACCTTATCAGGGACCTCCGCTTACAAAATGGAGGCAAGTCTGGGTAATAACATTATTTAACTCTGTATCCAGAAAGCTAGAAAAAAGATTCCTTTTTCGACGAAGTGATTCATTCTATATCCGGCAGATTGACTGCCGGATATTTTTTTGTCACCAATATTGGCAAAAAGCTAGTTATCACCCACCTCCACTCTTGACATTTTGACAATCTTTTATCTTCTAAAATGCGTAAATACCAAATTAATATGTAGATTTGCAGCATAAAACCAATGTATTTGGTAGACAAATGAAAGTATAACCCAAAAACTTAAATAGCCATGAAAGCAAAAGTATCTTTAAAAATGTTCGTTTTATCTGCAGCTCTTCTTGTTGTATCGCTTGCTACTTCTGCACGTAGCTACGATAATCAATTGATTTATAATCCAATCGAAGAGAATGGCATGACAGTGGGACAAACCGTTTACAAAATGGACGGAAATACACTTGCCAACTACATGAAGTACAACTACAAGTACGATGACAACAAACGTATGATTGAAAGCGAGGCCTTGAAATGGAACAATAGCAAAGACGCATGGGAAAAAGACCTACGTATCAATTACACTTATGAAGGCAAGACCGTTACTACGAATTATTATAAATGGAACGCTAAAAAACAAGCCTACGTACTGGTACCCGAAATGACCGTTACGATGGATAATACAAACATGTAACATAAACTCTCTCTCATTCTAATATTCTAACAAAAGGATACGCCGCTTCTGCTGAAGAAGTGGCGTATTTCATAATATGAGGTCTACATTACAAAACAAAGAAACGCTCTTGCAGTTCTTTTAGATAACTTCGGGAAATAATCAAATCGTTCTTATCGTGAAAAGGCGGATAAAGTTGACAGCATTTACCATCAATCATTGCCAGATAATTAACATTTACAATAGCAGATTGGCTAATCTGTACAAAAGCTTGTGAATAACTGATAATATCTTCTGCTTTTGTATTTCGCTTCAAATTCAGACAAGTTTGATTAAACAAGACCACCTGCCATTGACGTTTATCTTTCAGATATTCAAAAAAGCCAATTTCTTCCAGTCGCAAGAGTTTGAAGCCTGTCACTGTACTAATCATAAACATGCCTTGCTGGGGCATCAATGCACTAATAGAAGAAGCAAAAGAAGGCAAAAGAGGAAGCGAAGTAGAGGTCATAGCCTTCCGGTAACGGTCCATAATTACTTTCAGGTCTTCTGCTTCAAAAGGCTTCAGCAGGAAGTCGAAAGCCGACTCACGCAACGCCTGAAGCAAGTATTTGTCATAAGAGGTGTAAAACACAACCTTCATATCCCACAAAATATCCTCCCTGATTTCACTTAATAGATTGAGTCCCAACGTATCCGGAAGTTCCACATCAAGAAACAATAAGTCCGGATGCAACTCCATAATCATCTTTTTACCTTTTGCACCATTCCCTGCGATTCCTTTTACTTCAAATTCACGATAGGGCTCCAACTCTCGGCGCAAAGCATCAATCGCTGTACGTTCATCGTCAACGATGACTACCTTATACTTTTCTTCTGTCTCCATCATAAATCATAAGAAAAACGAAACGGGATATATACCGACACTTCCGTACCGGTTTGTCCATCGCTTCTGTTGGTTATATTAAAACGTATTTTATCACTCTTGTTCTTTGTATTCAGTAATTGAATGGTCTGATACAACACTTTCAATCCTGTACCAGTACCCCGTGTGGCGGAAACTACCTGCGGGAGATACCCGCGTCCGTTGTCGGTAACCGTTATGCGAATCCCATTTGTTTCACGGGAAACATATACCATTAGCTCCTTTTTTCCGTCCTTTCCCGCCAGTCCATGTTTAATAGCATTCTCCACCGGAATTTGCACAATCATAGATGGAATCATGATGCGGGTTGCATCTAAACCGTCCTCCACCGTGATTGTTGCGACAAAATCTTCTCCGACACGTCCACGTTCCAGTTCGATGTATGTACGGACGAAATCCAGTTCGTCTTGCAAAGATACGCTCAATTTCTCGGTAAGTTCGAGGCTACGACGGAGATATTTCACCAGTTCCATCAGATTATGTTTCACCTCTTCCGAGCCGTTAAACTGATTGATCTCACGTCCCAGTACATTAAAAGTAAAATGAGGAGAAATCCGGCTTCTCAAATTCTCCATGCGGACACGGTTGATTTGCTGGAAGAAACGCTGGCGAAGAAACTCCCTCTTTTTACGCATATACCAGACAACTACCACTACCCCTGCCACAAGCAACACGCAGACAAGTACCCAGATAGATACGCTCAACTTGAGCACTCTCATCTCTGCCGCCTGTCGCTGAATCTTCATTTCCTTACGAAGCACTATCGTATCCTGCCGGTAACGCATATCCAATTCGGCAACACGCATCTGTATCCGTTCGCTCCGGATGGAATCGTCCAGATGGCAATCACGTTTCAGGTATTCATAGGCACGGCGGTAATCACCGGTATGCTCAAAATAATGTTGCAGATACTGATTGCGTATAGTCAACATATTGGCGTCAAGATGCCCCACAGGAGCAGTCCGGGCGATCATAGTCTTCGCTTGGGCTATATTACCTTTCTTCAATGCCAGTTCAATCATCTGGGTTTCAATGTAATGAACAGCCGAGTTATGCTGTATATCGGAGAAGAAACGATAACTTTCGTCCAGGCAGATCTGTGCGGAGTCCAGTTTGTCAGTCAGCAAGTACAATTCTCCCAGGTTTACTTTGATAAAGTTCTGTTCAAACACCATCTGCGGATAAGAAGATACGAGTGCATTGGCCCTGCGCATATATTTCAAAGCCTCCTGATAGTTTTTCCGGTAATAATAATGGTTGCCGCGATTGTTGAGATAGGTCCATTGCTCGCTCACGTTCATTTCATCGAAGAACTGCCCGGCCAATTCATAGTAATGATTGGATAAATCGAAATCGCGCAGTTCCATGTAAGTCTGCCCCAATCCGTAGTAGACAGGAAATTTCGTGTGCTCGGACAAGTTCAAAGAATCACAGAGAAACAGGGCGCGCCGGTAATACGAAGCAGTGTGCGCCAAGTCACTGCGATGCAGATAGGCATCAGCAATATTGATACAAATATCCGGGAGCAGGTGCAGTTTCTTTCCTTTCAGGCGATATTCGTAGGCTTTCTTATAGTCGGTAATTGCAGAATCAGGGCGGTTCAGTTGCATCCACACGTTGCCTTCGATATTATAAACATCGGATAATACATCATTCCATTGTGGAGATTGGGAAGATTGGGAAGCATTGCGGAAAAATTCCTTTACCCGGCGATTGTAATAGAGTATAGAATCAAAATCGGAAGAGACAAAGAATGTTTTCCCATAAAGGGCAAGCAAACGATAATAGACCTGGGAATCTTGCGCCTGTGTCAGTGCGTCAAGCACCTGTGAACGGGAATAATGCACATTGGAAAACAAAGAATCCTGTACACGAACTTCCAGAGAATCAACCAACACCTGTTCGCACGAAGAGTTATTGCGGTGTCTATCAGCATATCCGCAACTCAACAACATCAACAGCCCCAACAGTCCAAATAGTTTCATAGCAGTCTTCCGATTCATCAGTCCCCTTATTCATGTCATGTTTTGAATGTGACAAAAATACATTATTTATCCTGAATCCCAGCGAATTTTATTATTTTTTTTAATACCTTTGTGCCCATATAAATATGAGTAACTGACCTAATGAGTCCACTGAACTTCACCCACATTTTGACACAGGCAGTCGATGAGCTATCGGAAAGCGAATCTTATAAAGGACTGTTTCATCAGCACAAAGATGGCGAACCACTGCCCTCTGCTAAAGTCTTGTATGAAATTATTGAGCTTTCACGCTCCATTCTCTTCCCCGGATACTACGGAAATTCTACTATTAACAGCCGGACAATTAATTATCACATCGGCGTCAACATTGAAAAATTGTTTGACTTACTTTGTGAGCAGATCCTGGCCGGATTGTGTTTTAGCACTTCCATAGAGGGGAAATGCAACGTCTGCTCCGACTCGAAACGGGAAGAGGCAGCACGTCTTGCTGCTAAATTCATCAGTAAGCTACCTGCCATGAGAAGAATACTGGCAACGGATGTGGAAGCCGCCTATAATGGCGATCCGGCTGCCGAAAGTTATGGAGAGGTAATTTTCTGCTATCCGGCCATTAAAGCGATCAGCAATTACCGTATCGCGCATGAACTGCTGGAACTGGGTGTTCCTTTAATTCCCCGTATCATCACGGAGATGGCGCATAGCGAAACGGGAATTGATATCCATCCGGCCGCAAAGATTGGCACTCACTTCACTATCGACCATGGTACGGGTGTTGTAATCGGTGCCACGAGTATCATCGGAAACAATGTCAAACTATATCAGGGCGTCACACTGGGAGCCAAGAGTTTCCCGCTGGATGCCGACGGAAAACCAATCAAGGGAATCCCCCGCCATCCGATCCTGGAAGACAATGTGATTGTTTATTCCAACGCCACTATTTTGGGAAGAATCACCATCGGGCGTGATGCGACTGTAGGCGGTAATATCTGGGTAACGGAGAATGTTCCTGCAGGAGCAAGAATCGTACAAACTAAAGCAAAAAAATAAAATCAAAAGAATCTATATGAGCGAACAATTCGAGATGATAGCCAAGACTTTCCAGGGACTGGAAGAGATACTTGCAGAAGAACTGACAGCATTAGGAGCCAACGACATTCAAATAGGACGCCGCATGGTTTCATTCACAGGAGATAAACGTATGATGTATAAGGCGAATTTTTGCCTTCGCACCGCCATCCGTATCCTGAAACCAATTAAAAACTTTACAGCCAAAGATGCCGATGAGGTTTATAATCAAATACAGGCTATTCCATGGGAAGAATATCTCGATGTGAACAAGACGTTCGCTATCGATGCAGTAGTATTCAGCGATGAGTTCCGCCATTCGAAATTCGTTTCGTATAAGGTGAAAGATGCGATTGTGGATTATTTCCGTGATAAAACAGGAAAACGTCCGTCGGTACGTATCAACAATCCGGATGTACTTCTGAATATTCATATTGCACAGACTACCTGTACGTTGTCTTTGGACTCGTCTGGAGAATCACTTCACCGTCGCGGTTATCGCCAGGAAGCAGTAGAAGCCCCGTTAAATGAGGTATTGGCTGCCGGCATGATTCTAATGACCGGATGGCGCGGAGAATGTGATTTGATCGACCCGATGTGTGGTTCGGGTACTATCCCTGTTGAAGCGGCACTGATTGCTAAGAATATCGCTCCGGGAGTATTCCGTAAAGGGTTTGCTTTTGAGAAATGGGTAGATTTCGATGCGGATATGTTCGATGAGATTTACAATGATGACAGTCAGGAGCGCGAATTTGTTCATAAGATTTACGGATACGATAACAATCCGAAAGCTAATGAGATTGCGACTCATAATATAAAAGCTGCCGGTGTATCGAAAGACATCGTGTTGAAGCTGCAGCCGTTCCAACAGTTTGAACAGCCGCAGGAAAAGTCGATTATCATCACTAACCCGCCATATGGTGAACGTATTTCCACTAATGATTTGCTTGGACTTTATCAGATGATCGGTGAACGTCTGAAACATGCGTTTGTAGGAAACGAGGCATGGGTGCTTTCTTATCGGGAAGAGTGTTTCGACCAGATTGGTCTGAAAGCAAGTCAGAAAGTTCCTTTGTTCAATGGACCATTGGAGTGTGAGTTCCGCGAATATGAGATTTTTGACGGAAAATACAAAGAGTTCAAGAGCCAGGAAGAGGGAGAAGAAAAGAAAGAGGCTGAAGGAGAACAGGCTCCAAGATTCAGAGAAAAAAAAGAATTTAAACCACGCCGCGAAGGTGAGTTCAAACCGCGTCGGGATGGTGAATCCAGGCCTCGCAAAGAGGGAGAATACAAGCCGCGCAGAGAAGGTGGTGAGTTCAAAGGTGGTGACAGAGACAGAAAGCCACGGGGAGAATTCCGCGGAGGAAGAGATTCAAGAGGGCCAAGAGAATTTAGGGGGAACCGGGAGCCGAGGATTCCGAAGAAGGAAGAGGAATAAACAATTCTAATTCCAACAACTTATTCATCCTGTAATTCGCTAGTTAATAATTAATTAAAAACTTGAAGTTCCAATTTGGAACTTCAAGTTTACATCATAGTTCTAATGTTCAGTCCCAAATTGGAACCTGTCTAAACAAAAAAAGATGGATGATATAGCCATTATAGAAAACAAAATATACGAAATCAGAGGGCAAAAAGTTATGCTTGACTTTGATTTGGCAGAAATGTATGGAGTTGAGACTAAACGCCTCAAAGAACAAGTACGTCGTAATATTGAACGCTTTCCTGCTGAATTCATGTTCGAGCTAACAAAGGAAGAAGTTGCAATTTCAAGGTCGCAAATTGCGACCTTGAAAACAGGACAAGGATATAACATCAAATATCTTCCGTTTGCATTTACTGAATATGGTATAGTTATGTTATCCAGCGTCCTCAAATCCAAGACCGCTGTGGAAGTAAATATCAATATTATCCGTGCTTTTGTACGCATGCGCCAATATCTTCTATCCAATATACCTAAAAAGGAGTTGGAAGAATTAAAACAACGCATCGAATATCTCGAAGAAGATATTACCTCTGATAGGGAAAGTTACGAAAAACAATTTGACGACCTATTTAATGCCTTTGCTAAAATAAGTGCAATTATCCAATCAAGACAGACTCCTTTGGACAGAGTAAAAATAGAAGGATTTAAAAACAAATAATAAAGAAAAGAGCAATGAGTAAAATTGGAAAAAGAGCCATGCTTTTATTGTTGGCACTACCAATCGGATTCAATGTTATGGCACAAGAAACCAAAAAGCCGATACTGGAAGAATTGATTCCGGGTGGCGAGAGTTACCGCTATGCAGACAACCTGTACGGACTGCAATGGTGGGGTGACGAATGTATCAAGCCGGGCGTAGATACCCTTTATTCTATCCAACCCAAAACGGGAAAGGAAACAATGGCTATCACTCGTGAACAGATCAACAAAGTGCTTGAAGAGAACAAGGCAGGAAAGTTATCACACCTGTATTCCGTCAGTTTCCCATGGGCCGATAAGCCACAAATGCTATTCAAGATAGCAGGAAAGTTCATTGTATATGATTTCAAGAGCAATCAAGTTGTCAGCACTCTCAAACCCAAAGACGGAGCAGATAATGAAGACTATTGCGCAGCCAGTGGAAACGTGGCATACACGATAGGTAACAATCTGTATGTAAACGAGAAAGCGGTAACTAATGAACCCGAAGGCATCGTTTGCGGACAGACTGTACACCGGAATGAATTTGGTATCAACAAAGGCACTTTCTGGAGCCCGAAAGGTAACCTGCTCGCTTTCTACCGTATGGACGAGAGCATGGTGACACAATACCCGCTTGTAGACATCACTGCACGCGTAGGCGAAGTGAACAATGTACGTTATCCGATGGCAGGCATGACGAGCCATCAGGTAAAAGTAGGCATTTACAATCCTGCCACAGGCAAAAGCATTTATCTGAACGCAGGTGATCCCACAGACCGTTATTTCACCAATATCAGCTGGTCACCGGATGAAAAAAGCCTCTACCTGATTGAAGTAAACCGTGACCAGAACCACGCCAAACTTTGCCAGTACAACGCAGAAACAGGAGAACCGATGGGCGTTCTCTACGAAGAAATGCATCCTAAATACGTGGAGCCACAAAACGCAATCGTATTTTTGCCGTGGGACCCTACCAAGTTCATCTATCAAAGTCAGCGTGACGGCTACAATCATCTTTATCTCTTTGATGCCAATGCAGCCAACATGAAAGGTGAAACTTATAACAGCGACAACGGTGGTACTTATTTCCAGGCCGGCAAAGTCAAACAACTGACCAAAGGCAACTGGCTGGTCAGCGACGTCCTGGGATTCAACACAAAGCGTAAAGAAATCATCTTCACAGCCGTAGAAGGCTTGAGAAGCGGACATTTCGCTGTAAACGTGAGCAATGGAAAAATAAGCCAACCGTTCGAGAACTGCAAAGAAAGCGAACATAGCGGCATGCTTAGCGCTTCCGGCACTTATCTTATCGACCGTTATTCAACAAAAGACCAGCCTCGCGTCATCAACCTGGTAGACACCAAAAACTTCAAAGAAACAGCCAATCTGCTGACTGCTGAAAACCCTTACGAAGGATACCAAATGCCAAGCATCGAAACCGGAACGATCAAAGCGGCAGACGGCACCACCGACCTGCATTATCGCCTGATGAAACCGGCCAACTTTGACCCGGCCAAGAAATATCCCGTCATCGTATACGTCTACGGAGGTCCTCACGCGCAATGCGTCACCGGAGGATGGCAAAACGGCGCACGCGGATGGGACACATACATGGCAGGTAAAGGCTATATCATGTTTACCATCGACAATCGTGGCAGCAGCAACCGTGGACTGGCATTTGAAAATGCCACCTTCCGCCGTCTTGGCATCGAAGAAGGTAAAGACCAGGTAAAAGGTGTTGAATTCCTGAAATCCCTCCCCTACGTAGACAGCGAACGCATCGGCGTACACGGATGGAGCTTCGGAGGACACATGACTACCGCCTTGATGCTTCGTTACCCGGAAATATTCAAAGTAGGCGTTGCCGGAGGTCCGGTAATCGACTGGGGCTATTATGAAGTGATGTACGGCGAACGCTATATGGATACACCGGAAAGCAACCCGGAAGGCTACAAAGAATGTAACCTGAAAAACCTTGCCGGCCAACTGAAAGGTCACCTATTGATTATTCACGACGACCACGACGACACCTGCGTGCCACAGCACACCCTGTCGTTCATGAAAGCCTGTGTAGATGCCCGCACTTATCCCGACCTGTTTATCTACCCGTGCCACAAGCACAACGTAGCAGGACGCGACCGTGTACATCTGCATGAGAAAATCACCCGGTACTTTGAGCAGAACTTATAAAACTGACAAAGACACCACCGTATCCATACAAATCATAGATAACAGTATAAATCCATAACAATACAAAGATGAAGATATTATTACTAGGCTCGGGCGGCCGCGAACATGCACTGGCATGGAAAATTGCCCAAAGTCCGAAAGTTGAAAAACTATACATTGCTCCGGGAAATGCCGGAACAACTGCCGTAGGCGAGAATGTCAACATCAAAGCAACCGATTTTGAAGCAATCAGTGCTTTTGCTCTAAAAGAGAACATCCAAATGATAGTAGTAGGCCCCGAAGATCCGTTGGTAAAAGGAATCTACGATTACTTCCAAAACCGTCCGGAGCTAAAGCATATTGCCGTGATCGGTCCTTCGGCTCAAGGAGCACAACTGGAAGGCAGCAAGGAGTTTGCCAAAGGCTTCATGATGCGCCACAACATCCCGACAGCCCGCTACAAAAGCATTACTTCCGAAAACCTCGAAGAGGGCCTCGCTTTCCTCGAAACGTTGGAAGCTCCCTACGTATTGAAGGCTGATGGCCTTTGTGCCGGGAAAGGAGTTCTCATCCTTCCTACGCTGGATGAAGCGAAGAAAGAACTGAAAGAAATGCTCGGCGGCATGTTCGGTTCCGCATCGGCAACCGTTGTGATTGAAGAATTCTTGAGCGGTATCGAGTGCTCTGTATTCGTACTGACAGACGGAGACAACTACAAAGTCCTCCCTGTAGCGAAAGACTACAAACGTATCGGTGAAGGTGACAAAGGATTGAATACAGGCGGTATGGGTAGCGTTACTCCGGTTCCGTTTGCTGATGAAGTATATATGGAAAAAGTACGCACACGCATCATCGAACCGACCATCAATGGTCTGAAAGAAGAAAAGATCACCTACAAAGGTTTCATCTTCCTCGGTCTTATCAAGGTGAAAGGTGAACCGATGGTTATCGAATACAACGTCCGCATGGGCGACCCGGAAACAGAAAGCGTGATGTTGCGCATCCAAAGCGACTTCGTAGAGTTGCTTGAAGGCACAGCGGCAGGCAATCTGAACGAGAAAACACTGGTGATGGACCCACGTTCGGCCGGCTGCGTTATTCTTGTCAGCGGCGGTTACCCCGAAGCCTACGAAAAAGGATTCCCTATCAGCGGGCTGGAACAGGCTTCCGCCACCGACAGCATCATCTTCCATGCCGGAACAGCCATAAAAGACGGACAAGTGGTGACGAACGGAGGACGTGTGATTGCCGTTTGCTCTTACGGTGCAACGAAAGAAGAAGCACTGGCACAGAGCTACAAAGTGGCAGACATGATCGACTTCAACAAGAAGTATTTCCGCCGCGACATCGGATTCGATTTGTAAGAAACAACCTGTAATGATACGCCACGGCAGGCATAAATCCCTTATTTGCACAGCATATAGATCCTACAAAGCGATGATATATGCCCGCCGGGCGGCAAAAGAACTGACAGACAAATGAGAAATAAAAGACTACAAAGTCAAGTGACGGCAGGACGGTGGACCCTGCCTGCCGTTATCTTTATCTGCGCCCTATGCTGGGTGTTGACTTACTTTTTATTTCCCGACTCCATAGCCTCAACAACACCCAAGGACAGCTCTTCTTTCTTGCAATCCACCCGCGATCTACTGCTTCCGGGATGGGCAGAACGAATTGTCAGCTTTCTGGTTTACGCAATCATCGGCTATTTTCTGATAGAATTGAACAACCAGTTCAGTATTATCCGCATGAGGGCTTCCATGCAGACAGCTATTTATTTCCTGCTGGTTACCGTTTGTCCGGGAATGCATTTACTATACATAGGAGACATTGTCGCCCTCGGTTCTCTTATTTCCATTTATTTTCTGTTTAAAAGCTATCAGCAAGCTCAAGCTGCGGGCTATCTATTCTATTCCTTCTTCTTTATCGGAGCGGGAAGCATTCTTTTCCCACAGCTCACCATCCTCTCGGTGCTTTGGTTGCTCGAAGCCTACCGTTTCCAGTCGCTCACTCCGCGTAGTTTCTGCGGCGCGCTGCTCGGATGGATGCTGCCCTACTGGATGCTGTTCGGACACGCCTTCTTCTATAATGAGATGGAGTTGTTCTACCGCCCTTTCAACCAGCTATTAGCTTTCGGAGAAGTCTTTAACTTACAAATCCTTCAACCCTGGGAATTGGCTATACTGGGCTATCTGCTCGTGATGTTTATCGTCAGTGCTGTCCATTGCATCGCTGCCGGATTTGAAGATAAGATACGCACACGTGCCTATCTCCAGTTTTTGATAGACCTGACGCTCTTCCTGTTCCTGCTGATTGCCTTGCAACCGATATATTGCAGTGCCCTGCTGCCTTTGCTTATCATAAGCAACAGCATCCTGATCGGACATTTCTTTGTACTGACCAATAGTAAAAGTTCGAATGTGTTCTTTATCATTTCATTGGTCGGCCTCATCCTCTTATTTGCTTTTAATATATGGACGCTTTTGTAGATTCAATGATACAACTCCTCATAGAATGGGGACTTCCGGGATTATTCATCTCGGCTTTATTGGCTGGGAGCATCGTGCCTTTCAGTTCCGAACTGGTATTGGTGGCATTGGTGAAACTCGGCCTGCCCCCGATAGCCTGTCTGATATCCGCCACTCTGGGCAATACAGTGGGCGGAATGACCTGTTACTACATGGGACGTCTGGGCAAAATCAGCTGGATTGAGAAATACTTCAAGGTAAAGAAAGAAAAGGTAGACAAAATGGTGAAATTCCTGCAAGGGAAAGGGGCATTAATGGCATTCTTCACCTTTCTTCCTGCCATTGGCGAGGTGATCGCCATTGCACTGGGATTTATGCGAAGCAACACATGGCTTACTATTGTTTCCATGTTTGTCGGCAAACTGATACGTTATATCCTTCTCCTGTATGTGCTCGAAAGTGCCTGGGATGCTATGGCGGGGTAGAGGTCTTTTTTAAGTATTAAGTATTAGGTATTAAGTATTAAAGATTGAGTGATGGAAAGAATAATTGAGAGAACCGATGACGGGAGCGCTACTCTGTTTGTTCCGGAATTGAATGAACATTATCATTCGACGAAAGGGGCACGCACGGAGTCTCAACATATTTTCATCGATATGGGGTTGAAAGCCTCTCCTGCCGCTACTCCACGTGTTCTTGAAATCGGCTTCGGGACAGGACTCAACGCTTGGCTCACCCTTGAAGAAGCGGAAAGAAGCAGACGAAATATACACTATACAGGGTTGGAACTCTATCCACTAGACTGGCAGACAGTAGAACAGCTAGGATATATCTCCAGCGATGAACAGCTTACCATACATCGGAAGCAAACAACAATCAATGAGCAATTTACCCCGAATGAAGAAGAACAACAATCGGCTATCGAATTGTTTAAGCAGCTTCATACATCGCCCTGGGAAAAAGACGTGCAGCTTACACCGCACTTCACCTTACGAAAAATAGAAACGGACGTGAATAAGTGGAGAGTTGAGAACTCTCCATTTAACCTAGTCTATTTCGACGCCTTCGCCCCGGAAAAGCAACCGGAAATGTGGTCGCAAGAACTATTCAACCGCCTCTATGTTTTATTAGATAGAGACGGAATTCTGACTACCTACTGTGCCAAAGGTGTAGTACGCCGAATGTTGCAGACAGCCGGATTCACAGTAGAACGTCTCCCCGGGCCTCCGGGTGGTAAACGGGAAATATTACGGGCCCGGAAACAAGAGTAGAAACAAGATAAGATTGAAACCCCGAAACAGAAAAAATCATGAAACAACAACTAAAAGATATGAGAACACTTTTCCTTCTTGGTGCCTGCCTCCTGATGGCAGCCTGCACAGGACGTTCCTCCCAAGCAAGTAACGATGACGAGACAAAGCCGGTGATAACCGTCACACTGGAACCGCAACGTTATTTCACCGAAGCTATTGCCGGAGATAAATTCAAAGTAGTCAGCATGGTACCCAAAGGTTCCAGCCCGGAGACATACGATCCTATCCCCCAGCAACTTGTTTCTTTAGGAGACAGCAAAGCCTATTTCCGCATCGGGTACATCGGCTTCGAACAAACCTGGATGGATCGCCTGATGAACAATACTCCCCATATCCAAGTGTTCGACACCTCGAAAGGAATCGACCTCATACTCAATAATGATGACCATGGCCATGCCCACGGCCACAACAGTCACGACGGCCATATCCACGCCGTAGAGCCACACGTATGGAATTCTACCGGTAATGCTTTAATCATCGCCGGAAACACCTACAAGGCCCTTAGCCAACTGGATAAAGCAAACGAACCATATTATAGAAACCGTTACGACTCTCTCTGTCAGCGCATCCAGCACACCGACAGCCTGATTCGCCGACAACTCTCTGTCCCCGAAGCAGCCAAAGCCTTCATGATTTATCATCCGGCCCTCTCCTACTTCGCCCGCGACTACGGATTGCATCAAATTTCGATCGAAGAAGGAGGCAAAGAACCCTCTCCCGCTCATCTGAAAGACCTGATAGACGTCTGTCAGGCGGAAAATGTAGGCGTTATCTTCGTTCAACCGGAGTTTGACAAACGCAATGCGGAAACCATCGCACAGCAAACCGGAACGAAAGTGGTCCCTATCAACCCGTTAAGTTATGACTGGGAGGAAGAGATGCTGAATGTAGCCAAAGCCCTTGCGCCGCAAGCTGCCACCAAATAAACGTATAAAGAAAGACCAATCAAGCCCTTTCCAATGATGAAACCGATAATCGAAATAAAGAATCTTTCCGCCGGATATGACGGTCGCACTGTTCTCCACGATGTTAATCTAAGCATCTACGAACGGGATTTTCTAGGTATTATAGGTCCGAACGGAGGCGGCAAAACAACGCTTATAAAGTGCATCCTCGGTTTGTTAAAACCAACCGGAGGGGAAATTATATTCCATACTCCCGAGAAGGCTCCCATAAGAACATCTACGGAAGGGACTTCGACAGAAACATCTGCCAAAAACTCCCACCAAAGTTCTTCCGCGAAATCCCAGCTTTTCCTCGGTTACCTGCCGCAATATAGCACCATAGACCGGAAGTTCCCTATTTCCGTGGAAGAAGTGATCCTGTCCGGATTGAGCATACAGAAGTCGCTCACCTCCCGGTTCACTCCCGAACAGAGAGAGAAAGGCAAACAGATTATCGCCCGCATGGGATTAGAAGGGCTCGAAAGCCGTTCTATCGGACAATTAAGCGGTGGACAACTGCAACGTGCCTTGTTAGGACGTGCCATCATCTCGGACCCTGCAGTGTTGATTCTCGATGAACCCAGCACGTATATCGACAAACGTTTCGAAGCACGCCTTTATGAGTTATTGGCTGAAATCAATAAAGAATGTGCCATTATCCTTGTCAGTCACGACATTGGCACTGTATTGCAACAGGTAAAATCCATCGCCTGTATCAATGAAACACTGGATTACCATCCGGACACGGGCGTCACTACCGAATGGCTGGAAAGAAACTTCAACTGCCCCATCGAGCTATTGGGACACGGCACACTGCCTCATCGGGTTTTAGGAGAACATCATCACCATCATTAAAGGATACACATATTCAATATCCCAAACATATATATACAGCAACCCAAGTATTAATACCTGAAATCTCAACCATTAACAGCTGATATTACAAGTGTTAACACCTAACGGCCAAGCTATTAATAGTAAACTTCCGTTGTATTAATAGTAAACTTGTTCTTCTCTAACAGGAAAGTTGTGCTTGACTAAGGATAATCTATAAACGCAAGTTACGTTTATAAAATTGCAAGCTTTGTTTTTATAATTGCAAGTTTCATTTATAAAAACAAAACTTGCAATTATAGTTTATGATTAATGAAAAGGAAGTTTGTTATTAAGGCAAAAGAAGTTCACTAACAGGATAAAGGAAGTTTATCTCTAATACACCAGAGCTTATTTATTAAAGGGCTAAAAACAAATTCCTTACTTGCCAACACACAAGTTCCCGCCTTCCGGAAGAGTGAAAGAGATAGTAAATCACCCCTCCGTTACTTAATATTTCTTACTTTCTTCCTCATTATCCTTACAAATCACTATCTTTGCGACCTCATAATTTGTTTTTAACGAATAAACTACGATAGTGCTAATGAAACAGTACAGAACCGTAAACAACCTTATGGGTTGGCTTACATTCATCATTGCGGCAACCGTCTACTGCCTGACAATAGAACCGACCGCAAGTTTCTGGGATTGCCCGGAGTTCATAACCACCGGCTATAAACTGGAAGTCGGTCACCCGCCCGGCGCACCTTTCTTCATGCTAGTGGCGAATCTGTTTTCTCAATTTGCTTCCGACGTAACAACTGTTGCTAAAATGGTGAATTACATGAGTGCCCTCATGAGTGGCGCCTGTATCCTGTTCCTTTTCTGGAGCATCACCCACCTGGTACGCAAACTGATTATCACTGACGAAAACAATATCACCAAAGGACAGCTTATCACAGTGATGGGTAGCGGACTGATCGGTGCACTGGTTTATACATTCAGTGACACATTCTGGTTCTCGGCCGTGGAAGGTGAAGTATATGCCTTCTCCTCCCTCTTTACCGCTGTTGTTTTCTGGTTGATACTGAAATGGGAAGACGTAGCCGACCAGCCGCACAGCGACCGTTGGATTATCCTCATCGCCTATCTGACCGGATTGAGTATCGGTGTGCACTTATTGAACTTGCTTTGTCTGCCTGCCATCGTATTGGTATACTACTACAAAAAAACGCCGAATGCTACCGCCAAAGGTTCGTTAATAGCGCTATTAGGTTCAATGGTGCTCGTTGCAGCCGTGCTTTACGGCATCGTACCGGGTATCGTGAAAGTAGGCGGCTGGTTTGAACTGTTGTTCGTCAACGGACTCGGAATGTCATTCAATTCGGGCGTAGTGGTTTATATCATTCTGCTTGCGGCCGCTCTGATTTGGGGTGTATACGAAAGTTACACCGAAAAGAACAAAGCGCGCATGGCTATCTCCTTTATCCTGACGATCGCTTTGCTGGGTATCCCATTCTACGGACACGGAGCCAGCAGTATCATCATCGGTATTTTGGTTATTGCCGCACTGGGACTTTATCTTGCTCCGAGTGTACAGGCTAAAATCAAAGAGAGATGGCGTATCACCGCCCGCACCATGAACACAGCATTGCTGTGCACCATGATGATCGTAATCGGGTATTCTTCTTACGCACTGATCGTTATCCGTTCTACTGCCAACACTCCGATGGACCAAAACTCACCGGAGGATATATTCACCCTGGGCGAATACCTCGGCCGTGAACAATACGGAACCCGTCCGCTCTTCTACGGCCCTGCTTTCTCTTCGAAAGTGGCACTCGACGTAAAAGACGGCTATTGTATTCCGCGCCAGTCGGAAGCAGGAAGCAAGTTTGTCCGCAAGGAAAAGACTTCTCCCGACGAAAAAGACTCTTATATCGAACTTCCCGGACGTGTGGAATACGAATATGCACAGAATATGTTTTTCCCGCGTATGTACAGCTCGTCACACGCACCACTCTACAAGCAATGGGTAGACATCAAAGGACACGACGTTCCTTACGACCAGTGCGGAGAAATGGTAATGGTGAACATGCCTAACCAATGGGAAAATATCAAATTCTTCTTCTCCTACCAGTTGAACTTCATGTACTGGCGTTATTTCATGTGGAACTTTGCCGGACGGCAGAACGACATACAGGGTAGCGGAGAAATTGAACACGGCAACTGGATCACCGGTATTCCGTTTATCGACAACTTGCTGGTAGGTAATCAGGAACTGCTTCCGCAGGATCTCAAAAACAATAAAGGACACAATGTATTCTACTGTCTGCCGCTGATTCTCGGCTTAATCGGACTCTTCTGGCAAGCTTATCATAGCCAGCGGGGTATCCAGCAATTCTGGGTGGTCTTCTTCCTGTTCTTCATGACAGGTATCGCCATCGTGCTCTACCTCAACCAAACCCCTGCACAGCCCCGTGAACGAGATTACGCGTATGCCGGTTCGTTCTACGCCTTTGCCATCTGGGTAGGTATGGGAGTGGCAGGTATCATCCGTATGCTGCGAGAATACTGTAAGATGCAGGAACTTCCGGCAGCCGTATTGGCTTCAGTGCTCTGTTTGTTCGTCCCCATCCAGATGGCGGGACAGACTTGGGATGACCACGACCGTAGCGGACGCTTCGTTGCCCGCGACTTCGGACAGAACTACCTGATGACCTTACAGGAAAAAGGAAATCCGATTATCTATACCAATGGTGATAATGATACTTTCCCATTGTGGTACAACCAGGAAACAGAAGGCTTCCGTACAGATGCCCGCACCTGTAACCTAAGTTACTTGCAAACAGACTGGTATATCGACCAAATGAAACGCCCAGCCTACGATTCCCCTTCGCTTCCTATCACTTGGGACCGTGTGGAATATGTAGAAGGACAAAATGAATATATTCCTATCCGTACGGAAATGAAGGCTTTCATCGACAGCTATTTCAAACAGGCAAACGAACTGGCTGCACAGGGAGACACTACCATATTATCACTCGTTCACTCCATTTTTGGTGAGAATCCATACGAATTGAAGGAAATCATCAACCGTTGGATGCTCGGTAAGAACGACCAGTTGAAAGAGCTTCTCAAAAAGACTGGAAAAGATATCCAACTGCCGCTTATCCCTACGGACAGCATCGTAATGAAGGTGGACAAAGAAGCCGTACGCCGCTCCGGCATGAAGATACCGGAAGCTCTGGGCGACTCTATCCCCGAATACATGACAATCACCCTTAGAGACGCCAACGGCAACCCGAAACGCGCCCTCTACAAGAGTGAACTGATGATGCTCGAAATGCTTGCCAATGCCAACTGGGAACGTCCTATCTATATGGCAATCACCGTAGGAAGCGAAAACCATCTGGGCATGGGCAACCACTTTATGCAGGAAGGTCTTGCCTACCGTTTCACACCATTCGATACGGACAAACTGGACAGCAAGATAGACAGCGAAAAGATGTATGACAACCTGATGAACAAGTTCAAGTTCGGCGGTATCGACAAACCGGGTATCTATATCGACGAGAACGTGATGCGTATGTGCTACACGCACCGCCGTATCTTCACGCAACTTGTAGGCCAGCTTATCAAAGAAGGCAAGAAGGATAAGGCACTCGCCGCACTCGACTACGCCGAAAAGATGATTCCGTCATACAACGTACCGTACGACTGGGCAAACGGCGCCTTCCAAATGGCAGAATCTTATTACCAGCTGGGACAGAACGAGAAAGCCAACAAGATCATCGACGAGCTTGCCAACAAATCGCTCGAATACATGATCTGGTATCTTAGCCTGAACGATAACCAGCTTGCCATCGCCGGCGAAAACTTCGTGTACAACGCCAGCTTGCTTGACGCCGAAGTCCGCTTAATGGAAAAATACAAATCAGAAGAACTCGCGAAACATTACTCCACGCAACTCGACCAACTTTATAACGAGTACGTGACAAGAATGAAAGGGAAATAAATAGTAAGTATTAAGTATCAGGTATTAAGTATTACCATAGGCTTCCGACATGTTTTCCGCATGGATAATACTTAATACTTATTACTTAATACTTGTTTAACACAGACTCTCATGTTTATAGAACAACCACCTTGGCTTTTCCGGGCGTTGTATCCACAAGCTATCTTCCGGATGGATCCGAATGAACGGGCAGTCTATCTGACTTTTGACGACGGCCCCATCCCTGAAGTAACTCCCTGGGTACTGGAAGTATTGGAAAAGCATCATATTAAAGCTACCTTCTTTATGGTAGGCGACAATATACGCAAGCACCCGGATGAATACCGGATGGTGGTAGAACACGGACACCGCATCGGTAACCATACCTTCAACCACATCCGTGGATTTGAATATTCTAATCCGGATTATCTTGCAAACGCCAGAAAGGTAGACGAAATTATCCATTCCGATCTCTTCCGTCCACCACACGGACACATGGGGTTCCGGCAGTATTATACCTTGCGCTATCATTACCGCATTATCATGTGGGATCTCGTGACTCGTGATTATAGTAAACGGATGCGCCCGGAACAGGTATTGAACAATGTGAAGCGCTATGCACGCAACGGTTCCATCATCACTTTCCATGATTCACTGAAGTCTTGGAATAACGGTAACCTGCAATATGCACTTCCTCGTGCCATTGAATTCCTGAAAGAGGAAGGGTATGAGTTCAAGATGTTATAGAAACAACCTTTGAGAAAACAGGAACTTCGAAAAGAACAGAGATTTTTGAAAAAAGTCTCCAATGAGCCCAAAAGCTCCCTGATAAGAAGATAAAAATATAAGCCGAGGTCTTACGCCCCGGCTTTTGTAGTTTAAGGCCTGTTTCGTGCCCGAAATTGGGAGATCACTCCTCTTTCTTATAAGATGTCAGTACAAGCGCATTTCGCCCGGCAAAGGGAAAAAAGAGGGCAAAATAACCGGTATTCAAAAAGTTTCTGATTCACATTACCCTTTCCATCCGTATTTTTTTATACATTTGCAACGGTCTCTTCCGCAGAAAGCCTCCGGGTGGCGAGGGAGAGATGTTTATATTGAGAAGACGTTTACAAGCGTTTGTCATTTATGTTCAAAACTTCGCAAACTTTGACCTATCGGAATGACTAACAGCAACAAAGACGTCCTCCTGATGTGTATTTATATACATCCGTGCCTCACTTTGATAAACAAAGGGGGGCTACGGGTGTTGTACATATCGGCGTGGGCTTTCTGCGTTGTTCGTTCCCGATAATTGGCATTGCGAAGGCCTTGAACATGGAACGGACGAAGGTGAGAGATTCCCACGCCTTTTCTATATATTCCTGTCAACAATAGATTGAATTGTCCGCCCAACGGGAATCCGGGGGACACACATAAGCAGAATAGGCACATGATTCATGCGGGACAACTTATTGAACGCACGCTTCACGAACAGGGACGCACCGTCACCTGGTTCGCTACCCAACTATGCTGCACACGCCCCAATGTTTACAAGATATTCCGGAAAGAGAATATCGACATCCACCTGCTCTGGCGCATCTCCTACATCCTCGGCCACGATTTCTTCCGTGATCTGTCCGACAGCATCAACACCGGAAGCTTCCCCAGTGTATCCAAATAGGATACAATTTCGTATCGTTCTTGGAACTATGTTTTCACCCGGTAGTATACTCCTTTCGCATACCTTTGCAGGCATATTAACATATAATCACAAAAGGACATGAAAACGAAAAAACTATTTCTGATTATTACTCTGGTTGTCGGTTGTGCCGTCGGAGCCCATGCGCAAAAGACGGTCTTCAAGTTTCGCGACGCACAGGCACGTGCAGGTGATGCAGTTACTGAAGTTTGTGTCAAACCTACAGTTGTCGAGGTGAAAATACTGGAAGATAAGGGACGGATCAAGGATGAATGGACACTAAGCAAAGAGGAAGTGGAAATCGCCATGAAAGGAGAACTTGACAACATCCGTGCATGGGGGACATATCTGTCCACCATCAAATACAACTGCGATGTCATCATGGGAGCCACTTTCAAAGTGGAAGATAATGAGAAAACAGGGGGATACACAGTCACAGTAGTAGGTTATCCCGGCATCTTCGTCAACTGGCATCCGGCCACAAAAGAGGATTATGAATGGATACGTCTGCAAAAGTTATCACCCACAGATGGAAAAAGCCAGATAGCGCCCGTCGTTAAGAATAAGAATTAATCACTAAAATATCAATAACAATGAAAAAAGTACTATCAATGGTTGCCGCACTCTTATTGTGTGTAGGAACTCAAGCGCAAATCGTATCATCCAGAAGCGCAATCGTCAAAACAGAGAAGCAAGCCAGCAGCACACAATGGTTCTTGCGTGCAGGTTTGAATATCATGAATTTCTCCGGTGACGGGGCCGAAGGAGCTGATTCAAACATCGGATATAACGCAACATTTGGTTATCAGAAGCCTTTAGGCAGTACAGGAGGATACTGGGGGATGGAGTTTGGACTTGGCTCCCGTGGTTTCAAAGTGGACGACACGAAATGTATGGCTCACAACATACAATATTCTCCGTTCACATTCGGATGGAAATTTGCTGTGGCGGACAACGTCCGTATCGACCCGCATGTAGGAGTCTTCGCTAGTTACGATTACACAAGCAAAATGAAAGAAGATGGAGAAAGCATCAGTTGGGGTGATTATGCAGATTATATGGAGGTTGACTACAATCATTTTGATGCCGGTATGAATATCGGCGTAGGAGTCTGGTATGACCGTTTCAATCTGGATCTCACCTACCAACGCGGATTTATAGATGCATTCAGCGATGCCGACGGATTCAAAACCAGTAACTTTATGATTCGTCTGGGTATTGCCTTCTAAGGACAACCAAACCTCAATAAACCATATTATTTATTCAGCGTCCACGATCTTTTCTTTTCACAAAAAGGGCCGTGGATGCTGTTTTCTTAAAAAGAACGGAATATGATGACCAAACGACAATTTCTGGTAATCTTGTATCTACTGCTAGGAATTATCCCACTAACAGCACAGACTTTCACCGAACAGAAAAAGAGCTATCCTGTCAGTGCAGACGGCAATAAATATGTGGTCAGCGGATTTACCCCTTTCAGCGATATGCAAGACGAAAACATCTACGCTAATGCACTGCTATGGATCGTCAAGAATGTCTGCCCACAGTTACGGGAAGGAATAGCGGAGGTCAACGTACCGGCTAAAAACTTCAGTTGCGATCTGATACTTGCCTCGCAGGCAGACTCAAGCCAAAAGAATACTTACTATTGCAAAGCCCTGTTTCAAGTAAAGGACGGTAAACTGGTCTATTATCTTTCCAATATACGGATAGAGTCATCAGCAGTGATAATGAAAAAAATCACTCCTATGGAGAAGCTACAACCGGACAAGAAAGCATCTCACAAAGAAATCATGGATGATTTCGTACAGGTTGAATCGCAAGTATTGAACAAAATGTTCGACTTCATCATAACGAACCAGCTTTCACCGATTACTCACTGGAATGAAATCAACATCAACAAGCCGGTGAAAGGCATGACGGAAGATGAATGTCTACTGGCTTTCGGCAAACCGCAGACTATTCAAGAATCAAATGGAGAAGTACAATGGATGTATTCCAGCTCGTTCTACCTGTTCTTCAAGAACGGACATGTGGAAACTATTATCAAATAAAGTCTAAAAAAACGAATCATCTCAAAATCAAACAATTAAAACAATTTATTATGAAAACAATCTGGAAAGCAACTGTTTGCATAGTTGCAGTATTACTGTCGTTCAGCATTTATTCCTGTGGCGACGACGATGACGACGCTGTCGGTTCACGCGATTTATTGTTAGGAACATGGAATGGAGTGTATTATCTTTCACAAGAATGGGAAGATGGTGAAAAGGTAAGTGACTCTAAAGAAGATTTTGTAAATGGAACCAACCGTTATTCCATAGAGTTCAAGGAAGACGGTACGTATGTAGAAAAAGATGTCTATAACTCCTCCGGAAGTACTAATTATTATCATGGTACATGGAGCTACTCCGGTAATAAGCTGACTCTCATCGACACTGAAGAGGATAATTACACAGAAGTGTGGACAGTGACCACAATGACAGAAAATGAATTAGTCTATGAACTTCGTGAAAAAGAGAAAGAAGACGGAACAACATACGAATATTACGAACAACACGCTTTTACGAGATAATTCAAAGGCGTTATAACATAAAAACTTTCTTTCTTTTTCAGGAAGATAAAATTAAGCAAAGGTTTCTTTTCACCAAAGAAACCTTTGCTTAATCTATTGGAAAAGCAATTCAACACATCAATATGCTACTGCCAGCGGCGTGCGCAACTTCTGCGCATATTCAGCCATATATTTATTCCAGGCATCTGGAGTCTTGATAGCAGCCTTATCCCAGGCAGAACCCCAGTAATAAGTATATTCAGAACCCGGCTCATATTCGCTGATAGCTAAAACATGACCGTCGGCCCCGCCACGTTCTTTCTTTTCCTTTTCAGAAAAAAGAACCACTTTCGCTTCTTTCACCTGTGCAGGAAATGCAGCACCGACAAATATCTTGCCGTTTGCACCGCTACGATCTGTTGTAGGATCCACGTAAGTGATATAGCCATTGGCAGCATCTGCCACAGTCGCACCGTCCGGTTCACGCAGAACCAGTCCGGTAGTCACCGGCATTGCTTCTTTCAGATTGGTATATGAAACAATCGTTTTGTTGAGATAAGAACCCGCATCCAGTGAGATTACACGTGTCTCCACTACATTAGAGTCTCCACGAACTACCAGCGGATTAAATTCCAGCTTCACCGTGAAACGCAGCGGGCCATTATCAAGAATTTCCTGTGTACGATAGCAGTAAGGATAGATAATAGTGTCACCCGCCATCAGAGCAGCAACACCGGCACCCAACGTAGGTCCTACGGCATAGCAATCCATGCCATATCCATGATCGATATGGTAAGAGATAGCTTTTTGTAGTTCGGAGGCAGCTTTAGGGTCTGTCTTTTTCAATTCAGCTATCTTGGCACGCTTTTCAGGATTCAGTTCTTCCGCATAGAGAGATTCCAGAATCGGTTCCGTTGTGTTGTACTTCGTGAAAAGGTCGTAGCCGAAACCACGCTCTCCGCGTGCTTGCAAGGCAGGGCCATACGCACGGAATCCGCCAAGATCATTCTCCCAGGCAACGTCGTCCAGACGTTCGGGATAATATTTACCGCAAGCAACGACATCGAAAGGTGCCGGTGTACCCGGTTGAATAGTGTAAATAGCCGTTCCGTTCGCTGCTACCGTAGCGGGGAAAACAACCTTTTCGTCATACGTCACCTGGTAAGGCACTTGCTGACCGTCAACATCAAGCACTACAATCTGCGCTGTATCTGCCAGTTTCAACTTGGCAACAACATCGCTCATCGGCACTTCAACCATCTCTCCCACCCGTTCAAGAGCCAACGGATTGGTCACTGTGATTGTCATTGACTGTTTACTGTCGGCACAGGAAGCAAACCCTATCAAGACTACAGCGAACAGAATTAATATCTTTTTCATAATTAGTCTACATTGAATGAATAATATATACTTTGCAAATAGAGGCTATTATATCCGCATCTGTTGGATCTATATATGTTCAACACGTTGGGCATATATGTCCAATAAGTCGGTCCTATAGCTCCTGCAAAGGGAATGATAAAAAATAAGGTGACAGATGAAAAGAGGATGCTCTTTGCCATTCTATCACCTTATCGGAATCTCTTCTATCTTACATTATTTCGGCTGTTTTCCGATATAAGCAAGGATACCACCATCTACATAAAGAACGTGGCCGTTGACAGCGTTAGAAGCTTCAGAAGCAAGGAACACAGCAGGACCTGTCAGTTCTTCAGGATCCAACCAACGACCGGCAGGAGTCTTGGCGCAGATGAATGAATCGAATGGGTGACGGCTTCCGTCTGCTTGTTTCTCACGAAGAGGAGCAGTTTGCGGAGTAGCGATGTAACCCGGGCCGATACCGTTACACTGAATGTTGTATTCACCATATTCAGAGCAGATATTGCGAGTCAGCATCTTCAATCCACCCTTAGCGGCAGCGTAAGCAGATACAGTTTCACGACCCAGTTCGGACATCATAGAGCAGATGTTGATGATCTTACCAGCACGTTTTTCCATCATAGCAGGAAGAACAGCCTTAGCAACGATGAACGGAGCATTCAAGTCGATGTCGATTACACGACGGAAATCAGCAGCATCCATCTCGTGCATAGGAACACGACGGATAATACCTGCATTATTTACAAGGATATCAATTGTACCTACTTCTTTGGCAATTGTAGCAACCATAGCCTGAACAGCCGGTTCGTCTGTCACGTCGCATACATAACCGTGAGCTTTGATACCTTTTGCAGCGTATGCAGCCATTCCTTTGTCTACCAACTCTTGATTGATGTCGTTAAAACAAACTTTAGCGCCTTGTTCTGCGAATGCAGAAGCAATAGCAAAACCGATACCATAAGAAGCACCTGTAACGAGCGCTACTTTACCTTCCAAAGAAAAATTCAAATACTGATTCATAATTCTTTTTATTATTAAATTAGGAAAACTATTGGATTTGTTATTTCAAATCTGTAATCAACGAGAAGTCCTGATCGCCATAGTCGAGGTTCTCACCACCCATTCCCCAGATAAAGGTATAGTTGTGGGTAGCAGCAGCCGAGTGGATAGACCATTCGGGCGAAAGAACAGCCTGATCGCCTTTCATCCATACGTGACGTGTTTCGCCTACCTCACCCATAAAGTGGCAGATAGCATGATCTTCGGGAATCTCGAAATAGAAGTAGGCTTCCATACGACGGCTGTGTACGTGGGCCGGCATCGTGTTCCATACACTTCCCGGAGCCAGTTCCGTCATACCCATCTGCAACTGGCAGGTGGGCAACACCTGATTCACCAGCATCTTATTGATATTACGGTGGTTGGAGCCTTCCAAAGAACCCATTTCAGCTACTACGGCATCGGCTTTCGTCACCTTACGGTCGGGATAATTGCGATGTGCAGTCAGTGAGTTGAAGTAGAATTTGGCAGGATGAGCAGCGTCCTTGCTTTCGAAAGTCACTTCACGGTCGCCCGAACCCAGATAAAGAGCTTCTTTATAATCCAGTTCGAAGGTTGCGTCGCCCGCTTTCACAATACCGGGACCGCCGACATTGTAGATACCCATTTCGCGACGGGTGAGGAAGAACGGAGCTTTCAGCGGATCGATTGCTTCAAGCGTCAGCACCTCTCCTACCGGCAGCGCACCACCTACCACCATACGGTCGTACATGGAATATACCATATTTACTTCATTGGGGACAAATATCTTTTCAATTAAGAAATCTCTGCGGATTCTTGTAGTATCATAACTTTTTGCATCTTCAGGATGCGCAGCATAGCGAATTTCATAGTTCGTTTTCATACCTTATTTATTTATAGTTATTGAATAAGTTCTCTTTCTACGTGCACTTCGTTTACGTACACGATGCAAAAATAGCAAAAGAAAACGGGTTTACCTTGCAATTTTGTTCCAATTATCCACCAAAAATGTCCAGAATCTGTGCAATGTACACTTTTTTAACGAACTATAATACGATTTGGGAGAGATTTCTACCTAATACAGTTTGAACCTTCTATAATAAAATACAAGCTATTCAACGACCAACACGATAAGCATTAAAATAGTCAATATAACGAATAAAATAAGATTAATGAATTTTATATACGCTGATCCCCTATATACTTCAATTTTATAAGGATATACAAAAACGACGACTTCAGAGTCACGAAAGAAAAAGCCCCGAAAGATGTCTCTTTCGGGGCTTTTCTTCGTTGGACTACCAAGATTCGAACTTGGACAAACAGAACCAAAACCTGTTGTGCTACCATTACACCATAGTCCAAACTTATGTGCTTTCTGTTAAAAAGCGGTGCAAAGATAGAGGTTTGCAAGCAAACCTCCAAATATTTCGTTCACTTTTTTACATTCTATCGAGTGAATCGTGCATCATTACTTTGCAATCAGCAAAAAATAGTTCTTTTTACCGCGCTGAACAAGCAGATATTTCTCATCGAGCAAGTCAGCAGTTGTGATTACCTGATCAAAGGCCGTTAGTTTCTCTTTGTTCAACGAAACGCCACCGCCTTGAACCAACTTACGCATCTCACCTTTCGAAGCAAATACAGCCGCATTATCGACGAACAAATCTACTGCCTTCACTCCTTCTGCCAACGCATCACGGGAAATCTCAAATTGGGGTACTCCTTCAAATACAGCCAGCAATGTATCCTCGTCCAATTTGCGCAAAGCGTCGGAAGTAGCATTACCAAACAAAATATTGGATGCGTCAACCGCTGCGTTATAATCTTCTTCCGAGTGAACCATCACAGTTACTTCTTTAGCCAGACGTTTCTGAAGGAGACGCAAGTGCGGAGCAGCCTGATGTTCGGCAATCAGTGCTTCAATTTCTTCTTTTTCGATAGAAGTGAAGATTTTGATATAACGCTCGGCATCGGAGTCGCTTACATTCAGCCAGAATTGATAGAACTTGTAAGGTGAAGTATAGCGAGGGTCCAGCCAGATATTTCCGGATTCTGTTTTACCAAACTTACCACCGTCAGCTTTTGTAATCAGCGGGCAAGTCAGTGCGAACACCTCTCCCCCATTGGTACGGCGGATCAATTCGGCACCGGTAGTAATGTTTCCCCATTGGTCAGAACCACCCATCTGAAGCTTACAGCCCTTTGTTTCATACAAATGAAGGAAGTCATATCCTTGAAGCAACTGATAAGTGAACTCGGTAAATGACAATCCATCACGCGCTTCACCATTCAGACGGCGTTTTACAGAGTCTTTTGCCATCATATAATTCACAGTAATGTGCTTACCTACTTCGCGAGCAAAATCGAGGAAAGTGAAATCTTTCATCCAGTCATAATTGTTCACCAGTTCGGCACGGTTAGGCACATCCGACTCGAAGTCGAGGAACTTGGCAAGCTGTTTCTTGATACACGCCTGATTGTGACGCAATGTTTCCTCGTTCAGCAGGTTACGTTCTGCTGATTTTCCGGAAGGGTCTCCAATCATACCTGTAGCGCCACCGATCAGTGCCAACGGCTTATGACCGCAGCGTTGGAAATGACGAAGGATCATCACTCCACAAAGGTGACCAATGTGTAGCGAATCAGCAGTCGGGTCGATACCCAAATAGGCAGTCACCTGCTCTTTGCTTAACAACTCTTCTGTTCCCGGCATAATGTCCTGCAACATGCCACGCCATCTCAATTCTTCTACAAAATTCATCGTATTACTCTTTAATTATTTGGTTTTTATTGTATTCCAATTCCATGTGCGACAAAAGTACGACTCTTTCTCGGAAGATACAACTCTTACGCCCTAAAAAAGACATTTTGGATATTTCGGCGGATCGTCTCACGCAACGCTTCCACTTCTACCCCACGCACTTTGGCTGCCCGGCACAGGATATCTTCAATATCAAGCGAACTGTTGTCCGTTTCCAGAAACAACCGTTCGTCGGGTACTGTCTGCATCGTTTCATCAGGATAATGTTCTCCAAAAGAGAGATAAAAGCCCTTTTTTAGCAACTGCACCGCCTGCTCCGGTTTTCCACGAAAACCATGCCATATCCAAGCTTGTTGGGGACGAAATTCTTTTTTCACTGCTAACAGCTCGTCCATTGCTTTCACGCAGTGGATAATCAACGGCAAACCATACTCTTCCGACAGCCTCACCTGCGCTTTAAACACCGTTAACTGAAGTTCCATTGAAGCTGCTGCCAATTTATCCAATCCCGCTTCTCCTGCGGCGACAAACTGCTTTTTCCGCAACTGCTGCTTAAGATAATCCAAAAGCTGTCCGGCATTATGCTCTGTCAACTCCCAGGGATGAATGCCGACAGAATAATAATATCCCCTATCCACTTCCACATCTCCTGCGAAAGGCATATACGATGGAGAGTCCGCCAACAGCGGATAATTCACGATAGATTTTCCCAGAGAATCGGCCTCCAGTTTATGAGTATGAATATCCAAAATGTCAGTCACATTCTTTTTCATCTTCTATTTCTCATTTTAATTGTTTCAAGGTACGGGATCATAGCCGGAACCACCCCAGGGATGGCATCGCAGAATACGCCGCACAGCGAGGTAAAGCCCCTTTACAGGACCGTGTTTCTTAATTGCTTCGACAGCATAAGCCGAACAAGTTGGCGTGAATCGACAAGAGGGAGGAGTAAGAGGCGAAATACAAACCCGGTAAAAGTAGATGGGAACAAGCAACAAGAAAGAGAATACTTTCCTCAAAATTCCCGTTAAGAATACCCACAGGGCAGATATCCGGGAGTTACGAGGTTTCATGAGGATAGTTTTTCAGAGATGCGCGCAAGCGCTATTTTCATCTTTTCTTCCAATTCGGAAGTTGCAATAAGCTCGTCCGACAGATAGATAAAGGCAACGGCTAACCGCTGCTCCCGGCGTTGCAATTCGTCCACCAGGAGAGATTTGTTCTTCCGGTAGGCTTCGCGTATCTGACGTTTCACACGGTTGCGTTTCACCGCTCGTTTAAAACGACGTTTCGATACACTGATTAATATAGAAGCAGGAGCCTCGCCCTGCTCAACAGGCATATATACAACGCGTATCGGAAAGATGGAAAACGACTTCGAAACGCCGCCTTCAAACATCTTTCCGATCAAAATTTTACTATTCAGCCTTTCGGCTTTACACAAAGTATATATACCCACTCTGTTTATTTATTGTTTTCTCTGATAAACATATCAAGTGCGGCAGTCATTGACGGAGCCTGCACCGTAGGAGCTTCAAGGTCCAGACGGAGACCTGCGTCACGTACAGCCTGTGCGGTAGTAGAGCCGAAAGTGCCGATCTTAATCTCTCTCTGATTAAAATCAGGGAAGTTCTTCTTCAATGAAGTCACTCCGGCAGGGCTGAAGAACACTAACATGTCATAATCAAACTCCTCGTCCGGTGTAAAGTCGTTGCTCACTGTACGGTACATCACAGCTTCTGTATGCTGAATGTTATTCTTGTCGAGCAAGTTTTTCACATCGTCATTGTGTACGTCTGACATCGGAACGAGATATTTCTCCGTTTTATGCTTCACAATGGAAGGTATCAGGTCCTCAATCTTTCCGGTAGCTCCGAAGAAGATCTTACGCTTGCGGTATTGCACATATTTCTGAATATACAATGCAACAGCTTCCGTCACGCAGAAATACTTCATCGTTTCGGGAATTGTCACGCGCAATTCAGTACACAAAGTGAAAAAATGGTCAATAGCATGGCGCGAAGTGAATATTACGGCAGTGTGGTCGAGAATCGAAATTTTCTGTTGCCGAAATTCTTTCGCCGAAAGACTTTCAACCTTAATAAATGGTCGGAAATCTATTTTAACGCCATACTTTTCAGCTATGTCGTAATAGGGAGATTTCTCTGACGCAGGCTTAGGCTGCGACACTAGTACTTTTTTAATTTTCAACGTCCTAAAATTTTATTAGCAAAATATTGTTCATTTGAATCATACCTTGATAGAGTAGCAAACAAGGTACTATTTCAAGAGCGCAAAAGTACAAAATTAATAGGAAAAGCCCGCTAAATTGATGAAAAAAAAGCTTTATCCACTTATAAAACATCAATATTTTAGTGAAAATTAAAATAATAGCCCCAATTATGACCAAATTTGTGAGACTTAAATCAAAATAAACTAGAAAAAGAACGAATGGAAAGAGGGCAAATCCGACATAATATATGAGCGCAGAATAGGATTCCAGCCATATATTTGTCTTATTTTTATCAAAAAACGTCCACCCAAGAAACATGTAAATCAGCCATTTTAGTAAGAAATAAGCAAGGCAGAATCCAACGTAGATACCCAGCAAAAGGAGAGGGGATACCCGGTTCATCAAAGCAGGGCATGTATCATGAAAATAATTGAGAAATGTGATACCCGACAAGACACAAGTCTGCAACACAAGCACAAGGAGATAACGCACATCGGCTGCCGTAGAACTATCAAAAATACTCGTTCGTTCACGGTGCAATACAAAATCTTTCACCTGTTGGGAGAGAAATTTCTTTCCGCGCGCCAAGGCTATGGAGGAAAGAAAGAAGCAAGCCAGCAAGGTCAACGCAATGGCATCGTCCGTGCGGGGAGAGTAGGAGATAGGTGTCCCCTCAAAGCCGGAATCAACTTCTTGCACAGCATGAAGATCAACCAACTGCAGACTATCAGTGTCCGCCTTTGCCGGACTAGTCTGGTTCTGCCGAAGAAGGGACAGCGTATCCGCACTTCGGGAACTTAGTGTGTCGCCTATCATATCGCTGCAAATTTACGAATGGAAATGTCCCATACAGGAGTTTCATAAAGCAATTGAACCGCTTCTTCCGGCGTCTGCGCCACTTTCCATATATCGCCATGCTGCCGGCGCATAAAGTTCTCATCAATAGCTTTTTCAAGCATTTCGAGGAGTGGATCGAAGAATCCGTTTATATTGAGGATTACAATCGGATTGAGATATAATCCCAATTGTTTCCAGGTAATAATCTCCAGCAGTTCTTCAAGGGTACCGCATCCACCGGGCAAAGCAATAATGCCATCGCTCAAATCTGCCATCTTCCGCTTGCGTTCGTGCATGGATTCTACTTCAATCAGTTCTGTCAATCCCGTATGATGCCAATTTTGCTCCACCATAAAACGAGGAATCACACCTGTCACCTCACCACCATTTTTCAATACAGCATCTGCCACAGAACGCATCAGGCCAATACTTCCGGCTCCATTTATCAAACGAATACGGTGTTCGGCAAGCAGATAGCCGAGAGTATCGGCTGCTTGGAAGTAAACAGCGTCTATCTTGGTACTGGAAGCACTATATACACATACGGAATTTATCTGATTCATCTTCATCACTATCCATTATTATATCGAGAAGGCAAAATTACGAAAAATCTCTGGAATAACCTCGAAAAACGGGTGAAATGACGCTAAACGACTTAATATCAGAGTTGTTACGGTGTCAAATGATGACAAGCCGAAAAAGCGGAAAACGCAAAGAAAAGCGGATTTAAGAAGAAGAATGGTTTGCAAATCATTACCCGTGAAAGAGTAAGATTTAACATATGGGAGATGCTATTGCACCGTTTGTCACCGATTTGCATATCAAGGTCTAACTCGTTGATATTTAACTTTGCAAACAAAAAAAACGAGTATGGCAAGAAGTACATTCAAAGTGCTGTTCTACGTGAACGGCAGCAAGGAGAAAGACGGTATTGTCCCCATCATGGGACGAGTGACAATCAACGGTACTGTGGCGCAGTTCAGCTGCAAGCAGACCATCCCGAAAACCCTTTGGGATGCGAAAGGCAACCGAGCCAAAGGCAAGAGTGCCGAAGCACGGAACGTCAATCTGGCATTGGACAACATCAAGGCGCAAATCATCAAGCACTATCAGCGCATATCCGACCGAGAGGCATACGTAACGGCTGAAATGGTGCGCAATGCCTACCAAGGGGTAGGAAGCGAGTATGAGACACTGATAAAGGCTTTTGACAAGGATTGCGCCAACTTCCTGAAACGTGTCGGTAAAGACCGCAGCATCGGCACGTACAAGGTCATGGTAAGGGCAAGGAACTATGTCGCAGCCTTTATCAAGTCATTCTACAGACGGACGGACATGTCCATGCTGGAACTTACACCCGACTTCATCAAGGAGTTTGCGGCTTATCTTACGGCTGAACGGGGACTGAAAAACGCCACCATCTGGCTGAACTGCATGTGGCTGAAAGGGGTGGTCATGCGTGCGCACTATAACGGACTGATACCGAGAAATCCGTTTGCGCAGTTCCATATCAGCCCGAATGTTAAGGAACGGGAGTATCTGACAGAGGACGAAATCAAAAGAATCATGGCGCACGAGTTTGACAACCCCACCCTCGCATTGGTGCGGGATCTGTTTATTTTCGCCTGTTTCACCGCCTTGTCTTTCGTGGATATGAAAGAACTCACAACGGATGAAATAGTGGAGGTGAATGGTGAGAAATGGATATTGTCGAAACGGCACAAGACAAATGTCCCGTTCCAAGTGAAGCTGCTGGATATTCCCTTGCAGATAATCGAACGGTACAAGTATCTGTCGGAAGACAAGCTGGTTTTCGGGAAAATCAACTATTGGACGATGTGCAAACAGCTGAAAAAGGTAATGGCGGAATGCGGAATAGAGAAGCAAATCTCCTACCATTGCGCTCGTCATACGTTTGGAACACTGGCTCTTAGCAAGGGGATGCCCATTGAAAGCGTGAGCCGTGTTCTGGGACACACGAACATTGTCACGACTCAAATCTATGCGAAGATAACCACGCAGAAACTTGACAATGACCTGACGATGTTCGGCAACAAGCTGAACGCATCGTTCGGAAGTGTAACCCCATAACCAAGCATAGCCATGAAACGAAGCATCATAACAACAGACGGTAACATCATCATGCCGACCGACATTAGCGCAACCGCCATGAGCGAATGGGAACTTTGCGACCTGTTCGGAGTAACCGCCCCGACATTCCGTGCAGGGCTGAAGGCTCTTTGCAAGAGCGGAGTTTTAAGGGAATACGGGATAAGGCGAAGCATACGGGTATCCGATAATTGCTGTATGGAGGTTTACAACCTTGAAGCGATAGTTACCCTCGCTTTCCATATCGGCACATTCGGAGCGGAACGGGTACGCAATGCCGTTCTTGAAATACTGTACCTGCGAAAAGAGAAAACAAGCATCTTCTTCTCGCTGAATACCAACGGTATATCCAAATCCGAATACTTCTCGTAGCTGAATGCCTGACATAATTCACTCGGTAAGTCAGTAATTCATTAAGTCAGTACGACAGACGCTCTGATTTTTTCTCCCGAAAAGCGTAATCCGACATTCGCTTTTCGGGAGTTTTCCGTTTGCACAACCCGTTTCCTGTCCCAAACCATTGAAAGTTTTTGTTTCGGGGGCTATTTGTCACCATTCTGCCGTGTTTTGCATAACAACCTATCCGATAATTGATTATATTTTTGCAGCTGGTAATTTTCAAACTTAAAACCATTTGATTATGTCAGCTATCGAACAACAGGACAGCCACAGACCGCCATCGGATGGCGGCATGGCAAAGGAAGAGTTTATCCGAGTGGGGACAACGCTCTATAAGATTGTGGAGCAGCCCAAACTGAACGGAGGGTATATAAGGAAACGCATCGCATGGAACAACGAGACCCTGCGACAGGATTACGGCAAGGATTACATCGGCAGAGTTCCCAAGTATGACGGCTTCTGCACAGTACCCGAACACATCGGCTACCGTTCCGTGGTCGGCAAGTTCCTTAACCTCTACGAACCGATAGACCACCGACCGCAGGAGGGCGATTTATCGCATATCCAATCTTTGGTACGGCACATCTTCGGGGAACAGTACGAGTTGGGGATGGACTATCTGCAACTGCTCTACCTGCAACCAATTCAGAAGTTGCCTATCCTGCTGTTGGTGTCGGAAGAACGCAACACGGGCAAAAGCACCTTCCTGAACTTTCTGAAAGCCCTTTTTCAGAACAATGTGACTTTCAACACCAACGAGGATTTCCGCAGCCAGTTCAATTCCGACTGGGCTGGCAAGCTCCTTATCGTGGTGGATGAGGTGCTGCTCAACCGCAGGGAGGATAGCGAGCGGTTGAAGAACCTCAGCACCACACTTTCCTATAAGGTGGAAGCCAAAGGCAAAGACCGTGATGAGATTGCGTTCTTCGCCAAATTCGTGCTGTGTTCCAACAACGAGCATCTGCCCGTAATCATAGACGCAGGGGAAACACGCTATTGGGTGCGCAAGATAGACCGCTTGCAGTCCGATGATACCGACTTCCTGCAAAAGCTGAAAGCGGAGATACCCGCCTTTCTCCATTTCCTGCAACACAGAAAACTGTCCACCGAAAAGGAAAGCCGGATGTGGTTCAACCCCACATTGCTGCATACAGAAGCCTTGCAGAAGATTATCCGTAGCAACCGCAATCGGCTGGAGATAGAGATGTCGGAACTGCTGCTTGACATTATGGTTGCAATGGATGTGGATAGCGTTTCATTCTGCCTTAACGACCTTGTCGTACTGCTGGTGCACTCGCAGGTAAAGGCGGAAAAGCACCAAGTGCGTAAGGTGGTGCAGGAGTGCTGGAAACTGACACCTGCACCAAACGGGCTTACCTACACCACCTATCAGGGCAATTACAACAGAAGTTGTCACTATGAGCCGATAAAGAGGGTGGGACGCTTCTACACCGTCACAAGGAAGCAACTCGAATCCCTGTAATACTATCATTTTTCTGTTGAATTGTTGAATATGGGTATAAATACACTGACAATAAACGATATACATTCTCAACAAAATCTCAACAAGCCAAAAGAGAAGTTGAGAGACCACCGACACCCGTTTGTGGATTTCTCTTTTGGCGAGCGGTTTGTTGAGAAGATGTTGAGAGGTTACGAGGCTGTATATAAACATATTACATTGACAATTCATCAAATCAACAAATTTTCATCAACTTCAAAACCGTATGTAATATGACAATCCAAGATGTAAAGCAAATCAAACTGGCAGACTATCTGCAAAGTCTGGGCTATACGCCTGTAAAGCAACAAGGCAGGAATCTGTGGTACAAATCACCGTTACGGGAAGAAACGGACGCATCGTTCAAGGTAAACACCGAGCTTGAAAAATGGTATGACTTCGGCATCGGCAAAGGCGGAAACATCCTCGCATTGGCAGCGGAACTCTACCGTTCGGAAGATGTAGCCTATCTGTTGAGACGCATAGAGGAGCGGACAGCATACATCCGCCCTGCATCGTTCTCTTTTGGCAGACAGCATTCCGACAATCGTACTTATCAGGGATTAAAGGTTGGAGAATTGTCCTCCCCTGCTCTTATAGCCTATCTGCAAGAAAGGGGAATAAACATCGGACTTGCCAAAAGAGAATGCAGGGAGCTTCGGTTTATGAATGCCGACAAACCCTATTTTGCCATCGGCTTTCCGAACATGGCAGGAGGATATGAAGTGCGCAACAGATACTTCAAGGGATGTGTCGCCCCGAAAGATATCACCCATATCCGACAGCAGGGCGGACAACGATGTATGTGTTACCTGTTCGAGGGGTTCATGGATTACCTTTCATTCCTTACCATCCGAGTAGAAAACAATCCGCAACACCCGCGATTGGACACACAGGACTATATCATATTGAACTCCGTTTCCAATCTTGCAAAAGCGGAAAGCATATTGGAGACCTACACCCAAGTCGGCTGTTTCCTTGACAACGACACGGCAGGACGGAACACTTGCAAGAAGCTGAAAGAGAAGTTTGGGGAACGGCTGCTTGACAAGTCAATGTACTATCGTGAGTATAAGGACTTGAACGACTACCTGTGCGGTAAGCCCTTGTCCCAATCGGCAGAGCCGATAAAGGAGAAGAAGCAAGTCCAATCCGCAAGGCGGATGATGCAGCCACCGAAAAAGAAAGGGGGATTTCATCTGTAATGTGCTCGTCTGCTTTCCGAAAGGTATTTAGACAGAAATACCATAGCTCAATAGGGCGTTTTCTTCACGCATTACTCCGTAACGCTAAAAACACCCTATCGAGCCAAAGGGAAATCCCTTTGGAAACCCTGTGCAAACGAGAGCAGAAGCCAAACTCGTTTGGATTATGCCGAGTGCAGCAAGGGTTCATTTGCATAATAAACCCTGTGAGCCGATGCCACAGGCAGAGAGAAGAAACATAACGATAACCGCAAAATAGAAATAAAATGGGATATTTTTCATTGGACATTAAGAAAGCAAAGGGTACATCGGACACCACTCAGTCCGACCATATAGAGAGAAAGATAATACCTAAAAACGCAGACCCGACAAGGACACATCTGAACAGGGTGCTTGTCGAATACCCCGATGGCGTTCACGGCAGGGATGAAGCGATTGCCCACAGACTGAACACGGCAGGCATCAGACGGAAAATCACACACGACCAAGTCCGTGTCGTTCGGGTGGTTTTGTCGGGTACGCACGAGGACATGATGAACATACAGGAAAAAGGAGAACTCGATGAATGGTGCAACGACAGCATCCAATGGCTGCAAGCCACATTCGGCAAAGACAATGTGGTTGCCGCACATCTGCACATGGACGAGAAGACTCCGCACATCCACGCAGCCGTTGTTCCCATCGTGACGGGTGAAAGGCGCAAAGCCAAGAAAGAGCAAACGGACGGTAAGCGCAAGTACCGCAAGAAAACAAATTCCGTCCGCTTGTGTGCCGATGACCTGTTCAACCGCCAGACCTTGGTCGCCTACCACGACAATTACGCAAGGGTGATGGCGAAATACGGATTGCAGCGTGGGGTACGGGGTTCGGAAGCACGGCACACCACCACCATGCAGTATTATAGGGACTTGAAAAAGAAGAATGAAGTCCTCGAAACTGAAACCAGACTGTTGCAGGAGAAGAAAGCCGAGGCGCAGGAGGAACTGAAGCAGGTGAAAGCGGAAATCCGTACCGACAAGCTCAAAAACGCAGCCACCGATACGGCAACCGCCCTTGCAAGCAGTGTGGGCTCTCTTTTCGGAAGTGGAAAGATGAAATCGTTGGAGCGCAGGAACGAGGATTTGCAAGACCGCATCCTTGAACTTGAAAACGAAGCCCGACAACGGGAACGGCAACAAGCCAAGCAGATACAGGAGATAAGAAACGCTTACGAGCAACAGCACCGCAAGCTGTCGGAGTTTGCGGATTTTGTCAGACGCTACTTTCCATATGTGGAGAAGCTGATGCCTATAATAAACTTCCTGCGTGACCGATTGAAGTTCAATGACGGAATAATCAGAAGACTGTGCGAGTTCAAGGAGGTCGGGATAAAAGGCGAACTCTATTCTTCCGAATTTAACCGAAGTTTTGATACCCGACACTCCGTCTGCTCTATCAAACAGGATGAAAACGGTAAATTCGATTTCAAGATAGACGGGGTTTCTCACGTGAACTGGTTCAGAAAGAAGATGAATGAGTTTAGAGAAGCCATCGGAATACCGAAGCCAAGACAGAATAGAAGTATGAAACTGTAAATCAAAAAAATCCGTGATAGTAGAATGGTATATCACGGATTTTTCATACTTTTGTATTGGATTGAGGCTACTCTTTCCAAAACATATTAGAATTAAGAAGAAGCGTTATGCTTATCTTGTACTTGAAAACGTAGGAAATTTTCAATTAGATGCAAGGATAGCATAGTGGTTCTCACGCATATAGCGTGGGCTACTATTGTTACATCTGCATCTATGGTTTCCTACGACCTTCAAGTAAGAGTGTGGCTTTGTAGTTCACGCTTTTTCGTAGGTTGGACTAAAATGTTTATTAAATATAATACAACAAATTATGAAGAAGTTGATTGTATCATTCGCATTTGTTTTAATTGCTTTGACATCGTATGCTCAAAGTAGTTCCGAACACCTTACCTTTAAGGGAATTCCCATTGAGGGAAGTATGACTGAATTTTGTCAGAAGTTAAAAGCTAAAGGATTCACTTCTATTGGCAGTGAAAACAATCTTGCATTGTTTATGGGAGACTTTACAGGTCGTAATGCAACTATAGGTGTAACAGCTACAGATGATGGGAAAAGTGTATTTGCCGTAGCTGTGTTGTTTGACCCAAGTGGTGAATGGAATACGCTTGTTAATACTTATAACTATTATAAAGATTTATACACCCGAAAATATGGCAATCCGACTATTTCAAAAGAGAAGAACCCTGCCCATTCGGATTCCAATACAGCTTTAATGGCAGAAGTTCATCAAGGAACTGTTGTTTGGGGTAGTGCTTGGGAGGTAACAGGAGGAAACATTGAATTATCGATAGAAAAAACTTCTGGTATTTATGAGGGTATGGTAATGATTCGTTATCGTGATTCTCAAAATGTAGAAACTAAAATTCAAAAAGATTTAGAGGATATTTAGTATCCAATGTATGCGACTTATTCAAAATGTATCTGGTACATGAATAAGAAATACAATCCGTTAATTGTCAAATAATAACATAACAGAATTATGAAAAAGCTTTTCGTATTATTCGCTTTAATGGTTATAGCTTTTACATCATATGCTCAAGTCTATAAAATGTATAAGACTCGGAACTATCATAATCAACTTCGCTTAAATACAATGACAGGCGAAGTACAACAAATTCAAGATGATGGTCAGTCTTGGGAAATTTGTAGTGCGAGAGAAATTTTAGGAGATAAAGAAGGACGATTTCGCCTTTATGAAACACAGAATATGTGGACATTCATAATGCTTGATACATATACAGGTAAGAATTGGCAAGTCCAGTTTAGTGTCAAGGGTGAGGATTACATGTTTGCTGCACCAATCAACATATTTTCTCTTGCATATCCTGAGAAGTCGTCAAATTGGACTAATAGATTTCAGATGTTTGCCACTGACAACATGTGGACATTTATATTGTTGGACTCATATAATGGACGACTATGGCAAGTTCAATATAGTACACAAGATTTAGACAACCTATTTTGTATTCCTATAAATAAATACGAATTAGTAGAAAATAACGAAAGGTGTATATTCTCTATTCAGCCACTGACAAGTATGTATCAATACTATCTTATAAACGATAATACAGGTGATATGTGGAAATTTCAGTGGAGTACTAAGGGGGATGATTATAGATGGATTGAAAGATTCAGATAAATATTACTTCCAATATGCAGCCATTGTTCATTTGGGTAATTTGTATAATTGCTATTTCGGTTATTGTAATAGCGATGGTACGAACACGCCTAA